>CAZCWX010000137.1:0-4033 GCA_964502465.1 uncultured Enterobacteriaceae bacterium
AATTCAGCGCAGATGGAACTCTAACCGCCCGTGATGACTGCAACCGGGTACTTTTTACATGGAAGTCGTCCGCGCCAAGTCAACTCCAGCTTGGTCGGCTAGAGATCACACGCGCCATGTGCCCGCCCGGTTCGCTGCACGATCGGATCGTCAAACATTGGGACTACATCCGGTCATACGTAATCAAAGACAATCATCTCTTCCTCGCTTTGATGGCGGACGGAGGGATCTACGAATTCGAGCCGATGCCCTGAGCGAATTCAAATGGCTAACAGAAGTGGTAGAGAATCCCCGGTGCGAAGAGTCCCGGCCATCTCGCCATCAATCCCGTTTAGCAGAGATGAGGCAAAGCCCATCAAGATTCGCAAGATTAGAAAGACCCCATGCGGCCTCACACGTGTCACCAAATTAAAACTTGACAGGAGAATTATAGGATGTCCCGCACCCAGAGTTTTTGCCTACCGATTTCGCAAACTCCCCCAGGACCGTAGCGGTGTCAATCCTCACGAGATTGTCTTTACCCAGATACGCCCGTTAGCTGCTCCAGCGATAGTTTGCTGCATCGAACGGCGAGCGCATCCATTCCGGGTTCAAATGTAGATAGCGCACCAACTCTAATAGGTAAGCGTCGCGATCGCAGATGATTGCTTTATAACGTTATACTTCTCTTCTTTATCCCGCCCCGACCATTAAGCGGGAGTGTACAAGGAGGGTACGCTCGTCTAGGATGAAGGCTATGCTAGACAACTTCCTGCAGATTGTTCCAGAGGTCATTTTCGACGCCGCCGAGAAATTGGGCGGGCGTTGCACGGGCCGCTTCTACGCGCTCAATGCGCTTGAAAACCGTGTGTACGACATCGAGATGGAAGAAGGACCGCACGTCGTCATAAAGTTTTACCGTCCCGGCCGCTGGAGCCGCGCCACCATCCAGGCCGAGCACGATTTTCTGAAGGCCCTCGAAGCAAGCGAAATCCCCGTCGTCTGCCCGCTCACGGACGACAAGGGACACAGTATCTTCGAAATTAACGAAGTGATGTTCACCATCTTCCCCAAGCGTCCGGGGCGACTCGAGCCGGAACTGACGAAGGAACAGCTCACGCGCCTGGGGAGGTTCATGGCTCGCCTTCATAACGTTGGGGCGACGGTAAAGGCCGCCCCCCGGTTGCGGCTTGATCCGCAAACATACGGGCGAGACCCTTTGAAGTTTTTGAAAGACGGAAACATCGTTCCGATGGAACTCGCCAGTCGCTTCGAAACCATCGTAACGCAAATTTGCGATGCGATTACTCCTCGTTTCGAGGACGTCGAGTACGTTCTACTGCACGGGGATTGCCACTCGGGAAATATTTTGTGGAATAGAGACGATCCGTACTTCATCGATTTCGACGACATGCTCTACGCGCCTCCCGTTCAAGACATCTGGATGCTCACGGGCGCAGACGACGACTACGGGAAGGAGCAAAGGCGTCTCTTGCTCGATGCCTACGAACAGATCAGAATTTTCGACATCACGACGATGCAGCTTATCGAGCCGTTGCGGGCGCTGCGCATGATACACTTTTCCGCGTGGATTGCGCGCCGCTGGGAAGACAGCGCTTTCCAAACGGCGTTCCCTGACTTCGGTACCGAGCACTATTGGCAGGAGCAAATCGAAGGGCTCGCGCTGCAATTGGAAAAAGTGCAATACCAGACGACCGATCCCAACCGTTGATGGCACGTATGATCGTGCTCGTATCCGGGAAAAATCGTGCTCGTGTTCGTGTTCGTGCTCGTGTTCGAAACACTGGGATCGTGATTTGCCCGCATACTGAGGTGATAAAACGAGGGGCCGCCGAGGAGCCTCCCCTGAAGCTTCTCGAACGGCCCCGAACGCATCAAACGGTTTGAACGATTGCAGCTTGAGAATTATCCGTTTCTACTCACGCCTCACGCCTCGTGCCTATTCCGTGTACCAGGTGGTATGGCGATCCACCGGCAAGCGCTTGGCCATGGTCGCCTGCTCGGAGTAGCCCAGGAAAATGCACGCCACCGGCCGCTCTTTCTCCGTGAGTCCGAGAATCGGGCCGACGAAGTTCTGGTCGATCCAGTCGCCTGTGCTGGGATAGCTGCCCAGGCCGCGTGCGGTCGCCGCGACCAGCAGGTTCTCGATGGCGCACCAGCAGGCCGCGTAGTTCTCCTGGTCAGTGATTTTCTTTTCATCGCCCACCATGGAAACGATGATCAGAACCGGAGAAGAAAAGCACTTCGCCCGGGCGAAGTTGAGAGCCTCTTCGCTCGCCTGCTCGCCCTTTTTCTCCGCGGACCAACGCACCGCCGCCTGTCGGGGTCCGACCAGGCGCTCGCGCCCCGTTCCGGAGAACACGTGGAAACGCCAGGGATGGGTCAATTTGTGGTTGGGCGCCCAGTGGGCGGCGTCGAGCAACTCCTCGATCCACTCCCGCGGAATCTCGGTGTCAAGGTATTCCTTTACCGTGCGGCGCGTTTTGATTGCGGTGAGCGTATCCGAGAGAGGGCGCTCCGTTGTGGTTGACATGATCTTTCCTCCTAAGTCTTTTCCCGATTATATCTACAGGTATTTACAGAAAATTTAAACCGCGAGCAACATCGGCTAGGAAAGGATAAAGGCAAAGGGATAAAGGATAAAAAACGAATCGTGATCGCGTTTACGGCGCCACGCTCACGAACCACGAACACGGCTCTCTTATCCTTTATCCTTCATCCTTCCGCCTTCATCCTTATATTAACACCGTTGCAGAAAAACATATTGGAGACCATGTCATGTGACACCGATTACAAGAGCTTGCTGGTTGAGGACCACCTTTATCCAATTCCCGGGAGAATCAGGGGAAGACTGTCCCGGCCAGTAAAGAACGGGTTTGAAGTTTAATAGAAAGTTGTCCCCTTTTGGAGGACCGATATAAGGCTAACTTTCCGTTCAGAGCTATTGGGATTGGAATCACATCACGGAGGAACGACCGAGCATGAAGCGTTATTACATAGGGGTGGATTGGGGCGACCGCTTGCATCAGGTGTATGTTGGCGATGATCAGGGCAAGAAGGTACGAGAGATGAAAGTTCCAGAAACCGTCGAGGGGTTGGGCGAGATCGGGCACTGGCTCAATGAGCAAAGAGCCGAGGGCTTTGAGCTGTGGGCAGCCATTGAGAAGCCGGCGGGGCGCATTGTGGACTTTCTGCTCGATCATGGGGTGGAAGTTTATCCGATCAATCCCAAGGCGGTGGACCGGGTCAGGGATCGCTATCGGATGAGCGGCTCGAAGAGCGATGCCTTTGATGCTTACGTGTTGGCGGAGTTTCTCAGAACCGATCAGGCGCACTTGAAAGCACTGCGACCAAGCTCGGAGAAAGCCCAAGAGCTTAAAATGCTGAGTCGGGATCAGCGCCGCGTGGTGCGCCACAAGACCCGATTGCTCAACCAACTCACCACCACGCTCAAAGAGTATTATCCCAGGCCCTTGGACGCCTTTGAGAATATTGAGACCGAGGTGGCTCTGGATTTTCTGACGCGCTATCCTACCCCGGCTCATCTGGGCGCGCTTAAACGTAAAGAGTTCAACCGTTTTGCTACCCAGCAGCATTCTCTGAGCAAACCGCGCTGCGAAGAGTTGTGGGAGAAGCTTCAAAAGCCGCAACTTGCGATGCCCGAGCATGTGGTCAGAGCCAAAGCACAACTGGTCGAGGTTCTCGTCGATCAGCTCAGAGCATCGATCAAAGCAGTGAAGACCTACAACCACAAAGTTGAAAGTTTTTTCGCCTCTAGCCCGGCTGCTCAGATTGCCAAGACGCTGCCGGGCGGGAAAAGCGGAACCCTGGTGGCGGCGATCTGGGCCGAACTCGGCGATGCCCAGGGTCGCTGGCAATCCTCTGGCCACCTCCAAGCCGAGGCCGGAGCGGTGCCGGTAACCAAGGCCAGTGGTAAGAGTCATGTGGTTCATTTCCGCTTCGCTTGCAACAAACATCTGCGCTACTCGATGTACTGGTTTTCCTTTGTCTCGCTCAACAACAGTGAGTGGGC
>CAZCWX010000138.1:0-2762 GCA_964502465.1 uncultured Enterobacteriaceae bacterium
GCTTCGGATACAGCAAGCCTTGCTGGCCATATGCTCGCCGTGCCGCAACCACTGTTACGTTGTGCCCCTGGCTGGCTAGTTCGCGAGCCAAGTCAGTGGCATGCTGTGCCGTCGCCGCCACATCCGGATAAAAACACTGATTGAGGAGGAGAAGATTCAAGGGTTTAGGGAGAAATTATCGTCCTGCTGCGGCAAAGACAGGCCGCTTTTCACTCAGAGTCGCGTTCTCACACTTGTGAAGTAGATAGGGTCCCATCACCAGCGTGTCCAGTTGTGTACGCAGAAAACAGTCGAGGGCTTCCTGGGGTGTATTCACAATTGGCTCGTTCTCATTAAACGACGTGTTGAGGAGTACCGGCACCCCGGTGATTTTCTCAAACCGCTTGATCAGTTTCCAATACAGTGGATTGGCATCCCTTTCGACGGTTTGCAGCCGTCCTGTCCCATCAGCATGTGTCACCGCGGGGATTCTATCGCGCATTCCCGGCCTAATCCGGTACGCCATGACCATGGACGGCGAAGGGTAGTCGATTTCGAAGTACTCGCCGGTTTTCTCCGCGAGGATGGACGGGCAGAAGGGCCGGAACGGTTCACGGTACTTGATGCGGCGATTCAAGGTGTCCTTCATGTCCTTGCGCCGGGGATCGGTGAGAATGCTCCGATTTCCCAGCGCCCGCGGCCCGAACTCCATCCGCCCTTGGAACCATCCGACAATCTTTCCGTCCGCAATCTCGCAGGCCGTACGGTCAATGAGTGCTGTTTCCTCTAGTCGGTGGTAGCTTGCGCCGGTGTCTTCCAGGACTCGGCGGATCTCGGAATCAGAGTACTCCCGGCCCCAATACGAGTGCTTCATCACAAATGAGCGAGGTTTGCCCAGGACCTCATGCCAGACATGGAAGGCAGCTCCGATTGATGTCCCCGCGTCATTCGCCGCCGGCTGGATCCAAACCTCTCGGAAGTCCGTCTTCTCAAAGATCTTCCCATTCGCTGCACAGTTCAACGCAACACCGCCAGCCAGGCACAGCTTCGTTAGACCAGTCTTGCGTTGGATATGATTCAGTAGAGCGAAGTAGTTCTCTTCCAGGACCGCCTGAACCGAGGCTGCCAGGGCTGCGTGCCGTTGCTCCAGTTCGGCGTGTGGCTGGCGTGGGGCACCGAAGGTCCTTTGCATTTTTCTGGAATAGATCGTGCCGAGAACCGGCTCGCAGTCTTCCCAGGACATGTCCACGCCGGTGCTGTGATGAAGAAAGTAATCGAGGTCAAGCCTAATCTGATCTCCGTCGGTATGAACGATCTTCCGCACCTGAGGCAAAGACTCTGGCTCTCCATACGCTGCGAGCCCCATCATTTTGTACTCGTCCCCGTACTTCGGGAAGCCCAGGAACTGGGTAAACGCGGTGTAGTAGACCCCTAACGAATGTGGGAAGTGCACAGCGCCAAGAATGTCAATTTTGTTCCCCCGCCCACAGCCCCACTTCACGCTCGAGAAATCTCCGAAACCATCGACAGAGACGACTGCAGCTTCCTCGAACGGCGAGCAGAAGAACGCGCTCGCCAAGTGCGCACGGTGGTGCTCTACATGATGCACGCGAACCTGCCCGTCGCCGAGCCCGAGTCCGGTTGAGCCGAGGTCCCGAGCGCATCGTGCGACCCGCACGTTGTTCGCGGCCCGGGAAGCGACTTCGCTCCATGCCCGCGGGTGGGTCGCCACCCGCGCGACCTTGCGCCAGAAATGCGCGCGCGGGTTGCGTGAAATCGCCACATGTTTCAACTTACCGGGATCGGTCCCCTCAAGGCATGACTGGGCAGCCAGCGTCGGAAACCCTGCCCAGTGCTTGATCCGGCTTAGCCGCTCCTCTTCGATCGCCACCGCCAGCTCTCCGCCGACAAGCAGCGCCGCCGAAGAGTCACCGTGAAACGCGTTCAGTCCAAGGATCGTCATATCCCGTCACGCTCTCCAGAAGAACGCTTACAAAACCCGAGCGAGGATGATTCGAGGAGTACTATAGAAATTCCTACCATAAAGACCCTACTACCCTACTAGCTGACATTCGGCAAGTCGACACCACCACGGCCCGCCTTAGCGGGCGGGGACGGACCGGAATCCGGGGACTTGACCCAGAGACTTAACAAAACCTGCGGCATCCATTAGTCCAAATGACAGGCACTTCTTACCCAGATGATAAGATTTGTCGGTAAGTCATCAAGAACTCGTCTGCGATATGATCCCATGCTAACTGCTCCATCACATATTTCCGACCCTCCGCACCCATCTTATGAAGGACTTGAGAATCGTAAGAGGTCGCTTCCCGTAGGCCGTCCGTGATGCCGTCGATCGAAGCATCCACCCACCAACCGCAGCCACGGCGCGGCAAGATCGACCATGGTGCGCCCTTTGTGGTGAGCACAGGTACGCCGTGAGCGAGGGCTTCGGCGATTGACATACCGAAGTTTTCAGAGAGCGTCGGGAGCACAAAAAGGTTGGCGCCATAGAACGTCGACTGCTTTACCTGTCCGTGTATTGAACCGATAAACGAGACGACGTCACTGAGTCCCTTCGCGGCCACTGCCTTCTCTATGTCGACGCGATGTCCGCCTTCGTCTGGTCCGGCAATCCGCAGAACCCAGTCCTTCGGGCGCACTCGAGCCCAGGCCTCAACCAGCATCGGAAGGCCCTTGACTGGATAGATCCGTCCCACAAACAGTGCGGTTCTCGGCGTGTGACTACCGCGGTTCCAGCGACCCTCGGCGATATCAGGTTC
>CAZCWX010000139.1:0-6979 GCA_964502465.1 uncultured Enterobacteriaceae bacterium
GTGGTATGCAGCACGCCTTTGGGTTGTCCCGTCGAGCCAGAGGTGTACAAAATAAACAACGGGTCTTCGGCATCCATGTGTTCAGGGGCGCACGTCGCAGGCTGCTGAGGGACGATCTCGTGCCACCATACATCTCGCCCTGGTTTCATTGATACCGCATGGCCAGTCCGCCGGACGACAATAATCTTTTCAATTGATGGGCATTCGGCCACCGCATCGTCGGCGTTTTCTTTCATGGGAATGTCAGTTTTTGCACCACGTAAGGCGGTATCCTGAGTGATTAAGACTTTACATGTCGAATCCTGAATCCGGTCACGCAACGATTCCGCCGAAAAGGCACCGAAAACAACCGAGTGGACCGCACCGATCCGCGTGCAGGCCAGCATTGCCACCGCCAGTTCCGGGATCATCTGCATGTAAATGCACACCCGGTCGCCTTTTTTCACGCCCAGACTCTTAAGCGTGTTAGCAAAGCGGTTGACCTGTTCGAGCAGTTCAGCGTAGCTCACTGTGCGAGATTCTGCTGGGTCGTTCCCCTGCCAAATGATTGCAGTTTGCCCACCAGCCCCAGCTTCAACATGGCGGTCAAGGCAGTTGTAGGAAACGTTCAGTTTGCCACCGATGAACCACTTGATCTGTGCAGTGTGGAAATCCCACTCCAGCATCTTGTCCCATTTCTTGAACCAGGTAACGAACTTTTCCGCTTGTTCGGCCCAGAATCCCTCGGGATCTTGAATCGAACGCTGATACATCTGGGTGTACAATTCGGGGATGATGGCGGTCTGACCTTTCACTGCCGCAGGGATATCGTAGATCAGATCAGTCGTTGCCTGTTCTGCCATGTGGTCCTCTCCTTATTACTCGCAGAAAATTTTCGTTCTGAAAAACTAGCACAAAGAATCTGGGGAAAAAACTCAGGGGCGGTAGCGTAAAAAGATGCCCTCACCCCAACTCTCTCCCGCTTCGCAAGAGAGGAAGAAAATTCTCTTTCCCCCAAAGCGATTCACCCAGTCGTTCTTTCAATTACCGTTTGCGATTCTTCCGGCGTGACTGTTTCTGCTGCTTCCGCTTCGTCTTGGCCTTTGCTTTACGGCTCTTGGTAGAAATATCCCCTGGCTCGGGAGGCAAAGGGGCGAATAGCGGAGGAATCAACCCATAGGTCGCTGGCTTTTCCCGATGGTCTTTGAGGCCAAATTCGATCTGCATATCCTCCCAGTCCCCGCACACCGACTCATCGACCGCGTCAGCAGCAAAGGCACGCTCCATAAGCGGCAGGGCTTCCTCTGCTTTGAGGTCGAGCAATGGGCTCACCAGAAAGGCGTTGAAAGTGTCATCTTGCTCGGCAAATTTTTCCAGTTGACGAGCAAGGATAGCGACACACTCTGCACGAGCATGAAGATGATGCTTCCCGATATGTTTCAGGCTGGACGCCGCAGCAACACGCGCCCACAGTCCGTGCGAGGTGTCGGCTAGATATGCTGCGAGCGCCGGGATAGCAGCCGGGCCGATCATGCCGTAGACCTCGGGTAACTCCTCCCCTTCCCAGTCGCTGTCGTGTTCGTCTATATTACGCAACAAACTGAGGAGTGGCTCAATCGCGCTCTCGGCACGAAGTTGGCCGAGCGTTCGCCAGGCATGTATAGGTGCCCAGACTACCAGGCTTTCCGAGTCGGCCAGGTTCAATTCCTTATCCGTCGCCATACGGATGAGGTCAGGGATATGCTCCGGGTCGAGTCCGAGTGCCAGATAATCGGGCCATCTAGCGAGAGTGCCTCGACAATCGCCGAGGGTGAGCAGCTTGTCTACAGGTGGAGGATAACTACTAGTAGTCATATCAACCTCGCTCTCATGGGATAGAAGGTGACCCAGTGAGTCGCCCCTACTCTATGCTAGATTCCGCTTCAACTCGGTCGTGGTCCTGCTCGCATTGCGAGATCCCACGAGATCCATTTCTCGGGATGGACCACGATCAGCACCCGCGGTTCGGTTTGTAATCGCGCAAGCCGGGCTTCTACATGATCTTTGTCTACGTACTTCTCAACAATCTTTCGGGTTGGTCCCCAGATATCGTGCTCGACGATCTTCGCTCGTCCTTCGACAATCACCGTCTTGAATCCGGTCGAGTCGTCGATACAGAGCGTGACTCGTGGGTCGCGTTTAAGATGGGCGTATTTGAAGCGGGTTTTGGTGGTGGAAATATAGAATACTTCACCGGTCCAATCGAACCACATCGGGTTCAACTGCGGCGAACCATCTTTGCGGATTGTCCCGAGCACCGCATTGCGCCGCTCGGCCAGAAAACGTTCGATTTCGTCTTTCGTCAATGGCATAGTGAGTCTCCTCCTTCCCTCTATAGCTGCATATTCTTACGATTATTCCAAGTCTGGTCTTCATCCAACAACGCCAAGGCGATCTCCGCTTTGGTCTGAAACGCGACCGCTTGCGGTACCTGCGCCCGCTTCCGCCGCTCCACATCCTTCGCCCACTCCTGCGGCAGATACAGACGCGTGGCTACTGGCCAAGCCAGCGTACGCTCCGCGTAATGACAATTGACCGTGACCTGACAGTTGGTCACTTTGCCCGCTGTCCCTGTATACTGGCGGGGTGACGCCAACCGCATGCCGCCCCCGCTTCTCAAAGCCTGTGTCAGCAAAGAGAAGTACCCCTCCCCTTCACTGCGCAGCCCCCCGTATCTGGGCGATGCGCTGGCGCAGGAAGGCTGTTGCATTGATGAGGCAGAAACCCGTATGGCAAATTTGACTTCGATGTCGAGCGGGAACTCAAGCGGAAGGGCTCCCGGTCGTTGCGGTAAGCGGCGAGGACGACGGATCGTTGGCTTTTACCCCGTTACTACGGGATGCCCAAAAAGAGCGCGCTGTATAATTCCTCAGATCTCCATGCTGACTACTGCAGACGGACTACTGTCTACTTTCTTATTCCCTTCGCCCTGCCTGCATTAACACCTCCCGTGGCTTGCCAGCCTCGGCTGCAGGTGCAACCAACCCTTCCCGTTCCATGCGTTCGATCATACGAGCTGCACGATTATATCCCACGCGTAAGCGACGCTGGAGCCAGGAAATTGAGGCCTGACGGCTCTCCATCACTAATTCACGCGCTTGCTCGTACAGCTCGTCATACATGTCATCCTCTCCACCGTCAGCAGTTTTCTCACTCCTGGCTTTCTCTAGTGCCGCAACAAACTCAGCATCATATACCGGTTTACCCTGTTTTTTGATAAACGCAGCAACTTTGCGAATCTCCGGTTCAGACACATACGCACCATGGATACGCTGGGGTTTGGCGCTCCCTGGCGGCAGAAACAACATATCTCCTTCTCCCAGCAGCCGCTCGGCGCCAATGGCATCAAGAATGGTGCGCGAATCGATGCGCGAGGAAACCTGAAAAGACACACGAGCCGGAAAGTTCGCTTTGATGAGGCCAGTGATCACATCGACAGACGGTCGTTGGGTCGCCAGGATGAGATGAATCCCTGCTGCCCGGCCCATCTGGGCTAACCGGGTAATCGGTTCCTCGATCTCCCGTCCAACGGTCAGCATCAGGTCAGCAAGTTCATCGACCAGCACCACAAGATAGGGCAACCGTTGGTGGTTGAGATTACGACTGCTGACTGCCACGGTCGGTGAGACCGTGGGTTCATCGTCGTCTTCTTCTCCCTCCTCCACAACCTCGGTCAGCTTGATGACACCGTTCGTACTCGGCTGATTGGTCTCTAACGAACGGTTATAAGCGGCGACGTTCCGTACCCCTTTGTCTCGTAACAGTTTGTAGCGATATTCCATACGCCGCACGACTTCCTGTAGGGCGGCTCCCGCTTCTTTCGGATTGGTGATAACGTGCGAGAGCTGATGGGGCAAATCTTCGTACAGCGATAGTTCCAGCATTTTGGGATCGATCATGATAAAGCGCACATCGCGTGGGGAAGCGCGATAGAGCAAGCTCATAATCATCACGTTGAGCGACACTGACTTGCCGGTTCCCGTAGCCCCTGCAACCAAAAGATGCGGCATACGAGCCAGGTCAGACACAATCGGGTTTCCTACCGTGTCTTTGCCCAAGGCAAGCGTCAACGGGGACTCAGATTGCTGAAAGCCAGAACTATCGAGAATCTCCCGCAGACAGACCCTTTCTCGTCGCGGATTAGAGACCTCGATGCCAACAACCGCCTTTCCCGGAATCGGCGCTAAAATGCGTACGGACACAGCGCGCAAAGCCATCTGTAAGTCATCAGCGAGCGAGACAACACGATTGACTTTCACTCCAGGTGCTGGCTCGAATTCATACGTGGTAATAACCGGACCTGGACGAACCGCCACCACTTTGCCATCAACACCGAAATCGCCGAGCTTGCTCTCCAAAATACGCGAGCTGGCATGCAGAGCCTCGTCGTCCACTTTCACAGCTAAGCGCACTGGAGGGTCGAGCAGCGACAGCGCAGGAAGCTTATACGGCTTATTGCTTCCCGGCGCTTCAGGAGCAAGCTTCATCGGCGCAGTGTGGGAGCCGGCAATTCTCGCCGGGGAAGAAGGTGGAGAGGGACGACTAATGATGATCGGTGGCAGCTTCTCTTCTTCCTCTTCTTCCTCCTCGCTCCCTTGCAGGAGTGGCGTGGCGAGCGGCTTCTTCTTGGCTCCACTTTCTTTCCGAGCTGCTCGTCTGGCTGGCAGTGATGCGTCTGTCGCTAAAGAAGCGTCCTGTCTCCAAAAAAAACGTGAGAGCGAAAGGCGGTAAAGCCGAACCGGAAGACCATAAAGAGTCTCCCAGCATCGAATGAGAATGGTAACGATCCCTGCGGTGATTCCGATTCCCATCCAGCGAAGGGACAGACGAGTGAACCCCATAAACGACCCGAGGAGCAGTGGCACTAACGCCACGTAGGCCCCCAGACGGTTCAAGCCAATTTGCAGATGAAAAGCGAGAAATCCACCAATCCACCCACCAGCCTCGGTGACCGCGCGATGCTCACTTTCATACCAGAGCGCAAGAAAGGCTGAAACGGAGAGCGTGAACACCAGCAACGAGAAAGTTTGAGTCAAGGGAGCCGGGGATCGCAGGATATGAAACAGGAGAGCCGTACCATAGAGCAGCACCCCAGGAATGACATACACTGCTTTCCCCAAGGCTGGACAGAGCAGGTCAGCAAGCACGTAACCCGTCAGGCCGACCTGGTTGCCCTGTGGGTCTCCGGCACGATAGGAATTGAAGGCGAAAATAAAGAATACAGCAAGGGCCGCACATGCGACCCCTATGACCTCACTGCCAAAGGATTTCTCCTCTGCTTGCGGTTTGCGTCCCACCGCCATTGCCACCTCCTCCTCATCACATCTCCATCACAAATGGTAGCACGACTGGACGGCGACCAAGCGTGCGCCGGAAATACCGGCGCAGTGATAAACGGACTTGCTCCTTCACTATACCAATATCGGTACGCGATTCGGGCGGGAGTTCATCTAAGGCTACGCGCACCGCCGCTTTCGCGGCTTCAACCCCCTCACCGTTCGTTGTCGGCAAAAATCCGCGAGAAAGCAGGTCTGGTCCAGATAACAGCTCTCCGGTTTGCTGTTCCACTCCCAAAATTGCGACCACGAGGCCGTCTTCAGCCAGGTGCCTCCGGTCGCGCAAGACTTCCTCTTCAATCCCCCCCAAGCCGTCAACAAAGACTCGCCCCGCTCGTACTGGTTCAGTAATCTGCGCGCCCTCAGCGTTGAGTTCGAGTACTTGTCCATTCTCTAACAAAAAGACCCCGTCGGGATCAACGCCCATCTCACGCGCTAACTGACAGTGACGCACCAGATAGCGATACTCGCCATGAATGGGGACAAAATAGCGAGGGCGGACAAGGTTGAACATGAGTTGGAGTTCTTCTTGACTCGCGTGGCCGGACACGTGCACACAGGAGATGGCTTCATAATACACCTCAGCGCCACGCCGGCACAAATGGTCGATCAGACGGGCAATTGTGCGCTCATTGCCAGGGATTACACGCGAAGACAGAATTACCCGGTCGCCAGGACCTAGCTTGACGTGCGGGTGATTATCAACCGCAATACGGGCCAGGGCAGAGAGCGGTTCCCCTTGCGAACCAGTCGTCAGGAGCGTGACCATACGCGGGTCACGACTCGCCACCGCAGGCACGTCAATGAATGTGTTGGAAGTGATCTGCAAATGGCCAGTCTGACGGGCAATATCAATGTTACCAACCAAGCTCTTGCCCACAACACCAACGGCACGGCCTTGCTGAATCGAGAGATCAATGACCTGGCGGATGCGATGAATGTGAGAAGCGAACGTTGCCACCAGTACCTTGCCGCTCGCGTGTGCCATGAGTTCTTCGAGCGGCCGTGTCACGGTCCGCTCAGACGGGGTGGAACCCGGACGTTCGACATTGGTCGAATCAGACAGGAGCAACAGCACTCCACGCTCGCCAAATTCAGCGAGGCGAGTGAGATCAGACCGGCAGCCATCGATTGGTGTCTGATCGAACTTAAAGTCTCCGGTATGAATAACGGTCCCGAGAGGAGTAGTGATCGCAAGCGCCACCGCGTCAACGATACTATGCGTAACGGAGATCCCCTCGATCGTGAACGGACCTATCTGCCATGACTGGCGCGGACGAAATTCATGGAGTGCCGTGCTTTTCAGGAGATTATGTTCGTTGAGTTTGTCGTGTAACAATCCTAGCGTAAATGGGGTCCCATAAACTGGCACGTTAAACTCGCGGAGCAGATGAGGCAGCGCACCGATGTGGTCCTCGTGACCGTGAGTGAACACGATCGCCTGGAGATGGTGTTTCTCCCGTAAATAGCTGAAATCGGGAATGACGACATCGATGCCGAGCATTCCCTGGTCGGGAAACATCAGCCCACAGTCTATGGCAATCGCGACGCTCTCATCAGCGTCGGCAGCCCAGTACTCGATGAGCATGAGGTTGAGGCCAATTTCTCCCAATCCTCCGAGGGGA
>CAZCWX010000140.1:0-2956 GCA_964502465.1 uncultured Enterobacteriaceae bacterium
GGCGGGTTACAGCAGAAGCTTCCCGGGCGAGTTCCTGCAGTTCACGATAGTCTTCTTCCCCAAAGTAATCTTCCAGGAGACCGGCATGCTGCCCAGTGCGCAGGGCCTGTTCGACAGCACTATCCTGCAGACAGAACCCCGAGATTTTTTCGTCCTGCGCTGCCGACCGACTTGCCGTGCGCGCGACTGTCGATCTTTGGGTTGTCGAGCTTTTCTTCTTCTCACGGCGTGTTCGCTGCTGTGCCATGTGCTCCCTCCAAGTTTCTTATACCGCTGCACTTCTTCGGTTAGGACGTCGCAGCTACTTCCGCAGCGGTGCCGAGGGTTGCTTTCTCCAGTTTCTCTCTTTTTATGCGTTTTTCGTAAAACAACACCGGAATGAGTAAGCAGGACCCTGCCAGGATACCGAGAGCCAGGCTGACAAATCCCCATACGAAAGAACCAGTCGCATCGAGGGAATAGCCCAGTACCAGCGGTCCAATAACCCCGCCCAGTCCTCCAAAGATTCCAGCGAACACTCCCATAGCAATGCCAAGTATTTCTGCTGGCAAAAGATCAAAGAGCAGGACAATCAGCGTATTCACCGCTGCGGCGTTGAGAAAGAGCACCAGGCTCATACAGACAATAACAGCGGTGACATCCTGGCTCAGCACCAGTCCCACAATAGCCGGAACAGTCAGGAGTCCAGTACAGAGCCCAACGGCGCTACGGTTGCCAGTTCGATCCCCCAGATACCCACACAATAGCGCACCAGCAAAGGCGGCGACATACGGAAGCACGAGGTAGATGCCGCTACTCATGACGGTAAAGCCTCGCTCTTTCACCAGGTATCCAGGAAGCCAACTGAGATTGGTAAAAAAGACACCCAAGGCAAAGAACCCTGCCACACAAATGCTCCAGAAGGCCCAGTTTGCAACCAACATCCGGACTCCCTCACCAAAAGAGAGGACGCGAGTCAGACCCTGGTGTGGATCATAGGTAACACGATCTTTATTGACGGCCTCTTCAATGAGGTCTTTTTCTGCGTGTGAAATCCACGGATGCTCACGCGGATGGTCATAGACCAGCAGCCAGAAAACCGCGACGCCAAGGAGGGTGAAGACACCGGTACCATAAAACATGACCCGCCACCCCCAGGTCTGAATCAGCCATCCTACCAAAGGCATACCGAGAATGAGCCCCAGATAGCCAAAGCCCATTGTGGTCCCGTACACCCACCCGCGTTCGTGCGGCAGAATCCAGTGATTTTCCAGTTTGTGGATCGGATTCGCCACTGCCCCTTCGGATACCCCAAAGAGACCACGAACCACTGCAAACTGGAACAGTGAGCGACACAGTCCGGTCAGCACGGTCAACACACACCAGAAACAATACATGACTACTGCCCACTTGCGGATGCTGAAGCGATCCGCGACCACCCCACCACCCAGTTGTCCAACGAGATAGCCCCAGTAATAAATGCTGAGGATAAACCCCATCTCTACCCCAGAGAGTCCCAGTTCATCCATAATGTACGGCGCTGCCATAGAGATATTGACCCGGTCGAGGAACAGAAAAAAGACCGTTATCCACAAGGCCCCCATGACCACAAAGCGAAACCGCGGCGTATCGCGGGTCTCCACCACTGCCGGAGTAAATTTTTGCTGTCTTGTGTCTTCTCTCATCATCACTCACCACCTGTACAGGTCACGAAGAACCTCTCGTAGTCCATCCCAATATTACGGACACGGCAGAGGTTCCTTTCTTCCCTATAGCGCGTTCATTGCATACTCACTGCACCGTATTGTTCATAGTAGGTAATCCATCCCTGTCGCACGTCTTTCTCAAGCGTGTCTTTCACCAGCGAGAAAATTTCCTGCATGGTGAGGATGGTAACCGTCTTGATGCCGAATGCTTCTTCCAGAGCTTGGACAGCGCTGTGTGCACCGACGTGCTGTGCGTCACCCATGAGTTCTTGCCGGTCCACCGCAATGACCATTCCGGCGATGTGGTAGTTTCCCAGGAGGGTGATTTTCTCCAGCGCTTCGTACTTTGCCTGGCCTGTGGTCATCACGTCATCGACCAACAGGATCGTACTTTCTTGGACAAATTTTTCTGCGCCGACGATGACTTTACTCGCTGCAGTTCCCCGCGTCGCCTCGCCATAGGCTTTCTCTTCCTTCCGGTCATATAGAGCGCAGGTGTTCTTGCCAAAGTTTTCATACAGCCCCTCACACGTCAGAGCACAGAGGGTGATGCCCTTGTATGCCGGGCCAAAGACATACTGAAAGTCCTTCAGCACGCCATTTCTCACGCCCTCCATCGCAGCACGGCTATAGCTCTGCTTGAGCATCGCCAGACTCTCGCCATCAGTGAGTGCGCCGAGAGACACGAAGGTCGGGCTCATGCGGCCACTCTTCAGTTTGAAGAATGAGTCCGTACCTTTGGCGATCTTCAAGGCGTCCTTTTGCAAAAGTAACTCAAGAAACTTGTGTTTGTATTCCACGGCTTCACCCATCTCGGAGAAGAAGAATCCAGAAGTCAGGAGCCAGAATACAGGATCAAACAAGACTCTTCTAACTTCTGAATTTCCTAGAACTCATCCCTAGCAGCGATCTTGCCCTGCTGAATCGCTACTTCCCCTGAAAATGCCGGAGCGCCGCTGCCGTCTACGATCAACCCATTCTTGATAACCAGATCGAGCATAACAGTACTCCTTTCGTTGCGCGCTATTGCTTCATTGCTTCATTGGCTCACTGCTTCATTGGCTTTATCCTTCCAATGATTGCATGGCTCAATGATTCAATGGTTCAATGATCCAATCTCTCAATGACTTAATTCTTCCAGCAACTCCTTCGCCTCTTGCAAATCTTTCGTATCAAACCCCTCGGTGAACCAGTTATAGATCTCCGCCAGCATCTGTTGGGCTTCGGCTTTCTTGCTCTGCTGCTGCCACAGTCGGCTCAGGCTCATCACC
>CAZCWX010000141.1:0-4769 GCA_964502465.1 uncultured Enterobacteriaceae bacterium
ACGCTTGGACAGAAAGATCGATGTGCTCCCCCTTGCCTGTCTGCAGGGCACGGTAATAGGCTGCCAGTGCCGCTGTGGCAGCCGCCAGACCACCTTGAAAATCGGCTTGATGACCAGCAGCTTTGAGCGGTGGCAAATCCGCACGGTCTGAGCCACCCGGACTGAGCCAGGCCCAGCCACCACCGTGCGCCATGGTGAGTTCATAAGCTTTGTAGTCCTTATGCGGCCCGGTGAGTCCAAAGGGCGTGATCGAGCACAGCACCAGTCGCAGGTTGATCTCCTGAAATGTGTGATAATCAATTCCTCGTTGAGCCATTTGCGCCGGCGGGTAGTTGTGCATGAGCAGATCGGCCCAGGCGACCAAGCGGGACAGGGTATCTTGTTCGTGGGGCAGATCCAACGTGATAGCCCGCTTGTTGGTATTCAGAGAAAGAAAGAGCCCGCTCTTTTCCGGATCAACGACTCCGCCTGGGAATGGGCCCCGGTGGCGAGCATGGTCTCCGTCAGGTTCTTCCACTTTGATCACCTCGGCACCGAGATCGGCCATGAGCTTGGTCGCGTATGCTGCGGACACCAGGTGCCCGAGTTCAAGCACCTTCACCCCTTCCAGTCCTTGCATGTGGTCTTCCTCCTGTTTGCTCCTGCACCACCTCTCCCAGGGAAGGGCAGGCAGGTTTCCCTTTTACTCTCTTTGCTTCATGCTCGGCAAGAGAAACGGTCTTCTTGTCGTGGGCTGGTGCATACGACGAATTCTAATACGATTTCTACTTGACGGGTATCTATAACATTCACCCTTCGACAGGCTCGCGGTGAACGGGAAAAGTCCTCGTCACGACACGAAAACCCGTTCGTGCTGAGTCCTTCGACGGGCTCAGGACAGGCTCTGTCGAAGCATGAACGGGCTTCAGAACAATGGATAGCAATCAAATAGAATCTGTATAATTCCTTTGCTATGTGGTATCAGACTACCCCTTCTCTTGCTTTCTCCTGTTTCAGCAACTACAGGGGACGATAACCCCTTCTTTCTTGCTCATGGATTGCAGCGGTGTTTTGCATAAGAAGTTGAGGGGGACGAAAAGCTGATTCCCGTATCACAGACGAGAGGTGGGACACCTTATGAAACTCTACGATTTTCCCCAATCACCAAACTGTCGCAAGGTGCGCATGTATCTAGCTGAGAAAGGGTTGACGGTCCCACTGCAACCGGTCAATCTGCTGGCTGGAGAGCAAAGCTCGCCTGAGTTCTTGCGGCGCAACCCCTTTGGTGCTGTGCCCATCTTGGAACTTGACGATGGCGCAGTGATCTCTGAGTCATTGGCAATTATCGAATACTTCGAAGAAGTGCATCCTGAGCCACCTCTGCTGGGTCGGGACCCTTTGATGCGGGCGCTCGTGCGGGCGTGGGAGCGTCGCTGTGAACTGGGGGTGTTTTTGCAAGCCACGCGTCGCTTTTTCCACTCCAGTCCTTTTTTCGCGACACGGGTCGAGCAGAATCCCAAGGTGGTAGAAGAGGCAGGCCAGGTGTTGCGCGCCCGGCTGACCCCGCTGAATGACCAGCTCAAGGAGCATGAGTGGGTTGCAGGGCCGTTCTCGCTCGCCGATATCACCTTGCTCGCGGGTATTGACTTTGCGGCCGCTTCGCAGTTCACCCTTGATCCGGCCTGGGTGCATCTCCAGCGTTGGCACGCCGCGATGCAGCAGCGCCCCAGTGCTGCTGCTTGAATGAACCAAAGTGCGGCTTGCGAGAGGTTGGACGAGTAGAGATGAAGAGTTGTAGTCGCGACTTTATAGTTTTCCTCATTGAGATGTGGATAACGAGAGCCGTTCATGCTTCGACTCCGCCCTGCGGGCGACGCTCAGCACGAACGGGGGGACAAAGCGAGCAGCAAGGGCCGTTCGCCCTGAGCGTAGCGGAGTGATGAACGGCGCCCGGCGTGGTCTTTTTTATGACCGTGAATCATGGCACTCCCACGGCTCATATCCAAGAACGGACAATCTCAACTTCTACCTTTCCTATCACGCAATGATGACCGTTGCTGGCAAATTGCTTGCGACTGTTTCCCTCCACGAAGACCCAGACGATCCTGATAACGAGTTTAGGTGCTGGCTTAGTCGGCACGCGCTCTCCCGACAGGATGGCTGTTGGCTATCTGACCGGAGAGACCCCACGCCACTTGAATGGCCGAATTGGAAAGACGAGAAGCAAGAAGATCACTGGCGTTGGTCCGTGGG
Source organism: uncultured Enterobacteriaceae bacterium (assembly GCA_964502465.1). Lineage (GTDB taxonomy): Bacteria > Desulfobacterota > Binatia > Bin18 > Bin18 > CAZCWX01. Next base: position 2,233 of record CAZCWX010000141.1, read on the forward strand.
TAGGTCGGATTTTGATCGTCTCCTTGGTATCCGTGAGGATAGATTGAATCTGTGGGGCTCATGGACCACAATTGCTGGACGCCAAAAGGAAGTGGTTCACGTTAACAGTGCATTGGTTACGTCTGATCGGTCGGCAGCTTTGCTTAGGGCTTTGCAGACAGCCACTGATCCGCACTACTACCGCATACCTGACGCTGGTGATGATTTGGAAATCGATAAATTGGGCTTTCAGCTTAAAGGTTGGGGCGAAGATGAGAGCCGCGAGAGTGCGCTGGACCAGTTCGACCCATGGGCGGGAGACATTCAGTATCCACCTCCAAAGCCGGCCAAGTTCGTGTGTGATCTTCTTCAGCTAAAATCAGACAGAGAATTCCGAGTCTGGCAGCTTCAAGCAGAGGGTGCGCTCAAGGAAGTCCTTTGGTCACAGGTCTGGGGTAGCTACCGTCGGAAGGACGACGAATCAGAAGGCGAACACGGGCGTCGACTTCAGGTTTCTCGTGCCTTCGTCGCGGAGTTTCTCGGTAAAATGAATATGGACCTCATTGTAAAGGTCGAGATAGAGCGGCGTATATCCCACTCTCGTTACGAAAGGGACAATGATGACGGCCTCGGATACGTACAGCCATACTTCAGAATCTTCCTCCTCAGAGCCGATGGTCAATCGTATTCGCTTTGAGAGTGTTCTGAAACTTGGGCAGAAAATTGTTGATGAACTTGGGCTCGACCAGACGGTAGATACGCTCGGTCGTTGGATGGCCCACTATATTGCCGAGAAAATCGGAGATGTCGAAGCGGCTACCGGTGAAGACCGTGCTCAGAAAATGGCCGAATGTAGCGACGCTATTTTGAAGCTTTGGGTGCATCGAAGCAAATTACTGAGTGGGAAGCGTCCGTTTGAAGACTTCGAGTCGATATTCCGCGCGCTACAGAGTCTTGATAGCGCGCTGTCTTCGCACCTTCGCCAGCAGTTAGACCGGGTCACGCCTTAAAGGGTCTCGTAAAAACTGGAGCGGCTTCTCAAGGCACTGGCGAAGGGTCGTAAAGTAAAATCCGTGGGCCGCCTGCGCCGTGAAGAGCTATATGACCGCCCGATACTTCGTTGACACGAATGTGCTGCTCTATGCGGGCTCGAATGCGCGGGAAGACCAGCAAAAACGTAAACTGGCGCGGCAACTGCTGCAGCACCCAAAAATCAGTTTCTCCGTTTTTTTCTTATACCCCTAATCCAGGTGCAATTTTACCGGATATGAAAGATATGCTAGATTTCTGTCATGCAAACGACTCTCCGTATTGACGACACGATTTACCGACAAGCGAAAGCCGAAGCGGCGCGGGAAGGAATTACACTGACGAAGTTCATTGAGGAAGCTCTCCGCCTCAGGTTGCACACTGTACAAAAAGCTGAAGGCGACGCCAACCGGGCAGACTTTCTGGAGCGGCTCCAGCGCCTCACGAAGCAGGCCCGCAAACGCGACCGGCGGAAAGAAGGCAGCGCCGGCCCATTCTCCCGCGAGGAGCTGTATGCCGAACGCCTCGACCGCTTTCGTTGATACCAACGTGCTGCTCTACGCTGCCAGCGGACGAGCTGCCGATGCGGCGAAAACCACGCGTGCTCTCGAATTGTTGACAAACCGGCAGGTCTGCCTCTCTTTCCAAGCCCTACAAGAGTTCTACGCGAACGCGGTCAACCCGAAAAAACTGGGCATGGCGCCAGCGGAAGCTACCGCATGGTGCGACACCTGGCTCCAATGTCCCGTTGCGTCGCTCGGTCTAGAAACGTTCGTCCGCACGCTGGAGCTGGTCCACCATTACCAGATCAGTAACTGGGATGCCGCTATTCTTGCTGCCGCCCAGCAACTCGGGTGCACGATCGTGTATTCCGAAGACCTCAATCATGGGTAGGACTACGACGGCGTACGCGTGGAGAATCCTTTTCGCGGCCTCTCATAGGTCGGCAGACAAAAACCATGAGTGAAGCAGACTACGTCGAACTCCCAATTCTTCAATGGCTTTCCGGCCAAGACAGCCTGAAACCCAATGATACCGGCTTGGGCTGGAGCTATCGAGATGAGGATGCACTGGCGGCCCCTTATCGGAGTGGCGGCAGAACCTCACGCGGATCGATCCCGAGCTCGAGGAGTCCCACGCTGGACAGACAGAAATCGCTTGGGGGAAATTGGATCGGTGCCACCGCCCCGTCGCGAAAGAGGCGCTCCAGCGACGAGGTCTTGAAGAGCGTGTGTGCTCCACCGAGTGTGAGCGCTGTGCGCGTAATGCGGGTGACCGCTTCTCCCACCAGATACTTCGCCCGGAATAAGGCGGCCGTGGTCGCCTGGGTTGGCCCTTGGGTGTCACTCAGCCAGGCGGCGTGATAGGTCAGTAACCGCGTCGCTTCCAGATCCACGCTCATCTCCGCCACGCGTCTACGCACATCAAGGTGATAGGCCAGCGGCTGGGTGTACCCGCGTGGCAAAGTCCGCCGCCAGCCGCTGCCCCCGTTCTTGTAACCGCTTGTGTTCCTCGGAGATGGTGAATTC
>CAZCWX010000142.1:0-12089 GCA_964502465.1 uncultured Enterobacteriaceae bacterium
AACAACCAGAAAAAGCCGCCCAATATCACGCCAAATCGGTCAGCATCGCAATCGCACCCAACACCCAAGGTATAGCCGCCTTTGCGCAGGAGCGCCATCAAATCTCCCAGATTTGCAGGCACCGGATCAGGACAGCCCCCACCCAGATACGCATCGCACCTCTCATGGAGGACCGAGCCCAAAGCGTCCCATTCCTGCAGAAGTCGGTCAAGGAATCCGCTTGCCGTCCCCCACAATAAATCAACCGCAACAGTCACCCCTGCGTGCCGGATACTCTCTACGTCAATCAGTCGTTCGAGGGCTTGACGATAGAACATACCGATTTCCTCATCGACCCATAACCCAGTTCTGCGAGCCTCTTCTTCAGTGAGGCGGGCAGTCTGGCCATCCGTCAACCGGGCATTCACCTGCTGGGTGATATCACGAGCTGTTTCTGGCGACACTGGCCCGCCCCAAGCAGAGGAAAATTTGAGTCCATTCCAGTGATACGAATCCCGACAGGCCGTGATATTGATCGCTCCATCAAGACGACGACGTAAGATCTCGAACGCAACGACTGGCGTAGGTAACGGCGTGGCTGACATAGTCACCTGGATGCCTGCAGCTGTACAGACTTTAGCGGCGGTCTCGGCAAATTCCTGCCCAAGGAACCGAGTATCACGAGTAACCAATAGACGCGGAGCGGCAATGCGTTCGTTCGCGAGATGATCGGTGATGGCACGCGACACCAGGGCCACTCGGTCATGGGTGAACTCGTCTGCCACTCGTGCTCGCCAACCAGCGGGGTCAAAGGTAATGGCTGGCGCACCAGTTCCCTGACGCTGGGCAATGACCTGACGGTAGAGGCCCACATAGCGTGCAGCCGGACGTGCCCAGGAAAAATCCTGTGCTATGGCATTACGTACCACCTGCTGCCAGGTGTCTCGCTCGGCAAACACTCCTACTGCTTCTCTTACCGCAGCTACCACTGCTTCAGGTCTGGGTTCGTAAAACATGAACCCTGTCCCCTGCCCTGTCGCGGGGTCAAATGGCACCACCGTGTCTCGTAAACCACCTGTCGCTCTGACGATCGGGACGGTTCCGTACCGCAAACTATAAAATTGGGTCAGACCGCAAGGCTCGTAGCGTGAGGGCATTAACAACATATCACTTCCTGCTTGAATCTGGTGGGCCAAAACCGTGTCAAAGCCGATCCGTACACCAATACGGTCAGGATACAGTTGGGCGAGCCGGGTGAGGAGATCTTCATAGCGTGTCTCCCCAGAACCTAAGATGACAAACCGCACCTTCAGTGCAAGCAGCGAGTTAAATGCCGCGGTGAAGAGATCAATGCCCTTCTGATCTACCAGTCGGGAGATCAATCCAATGAGCGGTGTGGTTTGATCCTCAGGAAGCCCGTAGGTACGCAGCAGCGCAGTTTTGCATACGGCTTTGCCGCTCAGATCTTCTGCACTATAGCGTGCGGCCAAAAACGAGTCGGCCGCTGGGTCCCATACATCATAGTCCGCTCCGTTTAAAACGCCAACCAAGGCACTGCGCCGGCTGCGCACAACACCGTCCAACCCAAAGCCAAACTCCGACGTACAGATCTCTTCGGCATACGTAGGGCTGACAGTGGTCAACAAATCCGCATACACTAACGCTGCTTTCATGCAGTTCATGAAGCCAAAGAATTCTATCCCATCAGACTGAAAGAGAGAGAACGGCAGACCCGTAAGAGGGAATGCCCAACTCGGGAATATCCCTTGGTAGGCAAAATTGTGAATCGTAAAAATGGTGGCGGCAGCCGACACTTGCGCAGGCAGCCCTGGGAGAACCCGCAAGTAGGCAGGGACGAGGGCGGTATGCCAGTCATGACAGTGAAAGATGTGTGGGAACCACCGGAGACGCTCCGTGAGCGCTAAGGCCGCTCGACAGAAAAAGACAAACCGTAAGGCGTTGTCTGGGTAGTCTCCTGATTCGTCTCCATACAGCCCTGGTCTGGCGAAGTAATCGTCCTGTTCAATGAAATAGACTGGGACTTGTTGGGACGACGCATCGTGCACCGGTAAATGCCCCTGCCACACTCGAGCCGTCCGGCTGCCGATAACCAGGGGCACGTGGAGATCGGCAAGGAGTTCGGTTAATGGGAACGCACCGTCACGAACCGTTTGGTACAATGGCATGACCACCCGCACCTCATGTCCCAACTGGGCGAGGACTTTGGGCAGCGCCCCTGTGACGTCGCCGAGACCACCAGTGCGGGCAAACGGGGTGACTTCTGCAGTCACAAACAAGCTGCGTAAACCGTGTTCCACGTGACGATCCTCCTTTTTGCGCTCCGCCGGCGGTCCCTCTCATTTCATTTGTTGCAAATCTTTGATACAGCGCCTAGGGCAGGTAATCAACGTTTTTCTCACGAGGAGAAAAGAGAGCGCTTCAGTCATTGCTCCCTTGAGGAAGAAAGGCTCATGTGGTAGGTGTTTCGCCACTATTTTTCAAGAAAAACGGTAACAGTCCGAGGAAGAGACATCTGCGCTGACCGCGTTTCGACCATATTCCCCTCAACAGAGCGCAATCGGGAGAATACACGGTGTTCACATTAGCGCGCTACTGCGCGCGAACCACATATCGGATAGTAAGTGCCATGGGCCGTATGGGGATATTCTTAGGAGAAAGCCTCTTACAGATTTTTTCCCCTCCCTTACAAATAGCTCAACTGCTTCGTCGTATCCATTTTGTCGGTGCGCGCTCGCTCCTTCTTATTGTTTTTACCGGGGCCTTCACCGGTATGGTAGTTGCGTTCCAGGGTTATATTGCACTCCGTCGTTTTGGTGGGGAAGCCTTTCTCGGCCCGGGGGTGGGACTGAGCTTGATTCGCGAGCTCGGACCCGTGCTGTCCGCTCTTATGATTACTGCCCGCGCCGGCTCTGCCCTTGCAGCAGAGCTGGGGATCATGCGCATTACTGAACAGATTGATGCTCTTGAAGTGATGGCCCTCAACCCTATCAAGTACCTTGTTGTGCCTATCTTTTTGGCGGCAGTTATTACCTTCCCGTTGCTCAATGGTATCTTTGTCGTTGTTGGTATCTATGGCGGCTATCTCGTGGGGGTGGAGCTCTTGGGCGTCAGTTCTGGCTCGTATTTTTCTCAGATGAGCGGCGCAGTGACTTCCGCAGATATCTGGAGTGGGTTATACAAATCCCTCTCCTTTGGGGTGATCGTCGCCTGGGTGTGTTGTTTTAAGGGGTTTTATGCTCAGCGCGGCGCCGAAGGAGTGAGCCATGCCACTACCCAAGCAGTGGTGATGAGTTCGGTGTTCATCCTGGTATGGGATTATTTCCTCACTTCCGTCCTCTTCTAGCCTCACCCATGATTCGAGTCGTCAATCTCCATAAATCGTTTGGCAGCCAACGAGTGCTGACCGGGGTGAATCTGGAAATCCCGGACGGAGCAATCTACGCCATTATCGGGGGCAGCGGTGCAGGAAAGAGCTGTTTACTGAAACACGTGATCGGTTTATTGCGGGCAGATAGAGGCGAGGTCTGGGTCGATGGAGAGAAGCTCAGCGCTTTACGCGGCCGGGCGCTCAACCGCGTGCGCGCGCGCTTCGGCATGCTCTTCCAGGGGGGAGCGCTGTTTGATTCGCTCTCGGTATATGACAACGTCGCGTTTCCCTTACGCGAGAAGACCCGCCTCAGTGAGCAGGACATTCGTGAGAAAGTCCATGAGCGTCTCGCTCAGGTCGGCCTACCTGGAGCTGATAAGAAATTCCCCTCAGAGCTTTCGGGAGGCATGCGCAAGCGTGCCGCGCTTGCGCGGGCGTTGGTCTCGGAACCGGAGATTTTGCTGTTTGACGAGCCAACGACCGGACTCGATCCGATCCGGGTCAACGCTATCCATCAACTGATCCTCGATCTCCATCGACTCCTCCACTTTACCGCGGTGGTGGTCAGCCATGAAATACCTGAGATCTTTTCTCTCGCCACCCATGTCGCTATGTTGCATAAGGGAGAGATCGTCGCGGCCGGTACCGCACTTGAGATGCAAGCTTCTACGAACCCCGTAGTACAGCAATTCATTAGTGGCCGGATCGATGGTCCAATTGAGATCAACTAACATGAAAAAAATTGACTGGGAACTGCTCGTCGGCCTCCTGATGTTATTCGGGCTCGTAGTCCTTGTCTATGCCTCGCTACGGCTTGGCCAGATTGACCTTGGGCAAGCTCGGGGCTACACCTTATATGCTGACTTCACGACCGCAGGTGGACTACAAAACGGGGCGGTCGTCGAATTAGCCGGAGTAGAGATCGGCCGGGTTCAGTCCGTCGGCCTGGAAGACTATCAAGCCAAGGTGACCATGAGGATTCGCAATGGGATCGCGCTTCCTAAAGACACACGGGCTGCGATTAAGACCAAAGGGCTGATTGGTGAGCGTTATGTGGAAATCACTCCGGGAACAGGCAATGGACACCTGCAGCCGGGCGAGCGGATTGCCAAGACGGAATCACCAGTGGATATCAACGAGTTGATCTCGCAGTTTATCTTTGGCAACGTCGAGGGTGGAAAGCCACCAGGAGACACCCAAGCGGATGGAGCGAACCCTTGGGATTTGGACCTGGAGTGATCAGACAGGGAACATGGCGAGACGGACTACAGCAGCCAACTACGGAACCAGATTCTGAACCTGCTGGGCACCCTACGTCGTCAAAGTTCTCAACGTTACTGACGATAAGAGAAGAAGAGACTACCTGGGAAGGAGAAAATCTGTGTTTTTCAGACTTATTATCGCCACACTCTTGATAAACGCCTTCGGCTATGGACTTCATGCCCCACCCGTTTTGGCTCAACTCGGGGCCGAAGAAGCGGATATGGCTCCACCACCGGACCCTTTGGAACCGTTTAACCAGGCAATGTTTTCATTTAACCTCAAGCTTGACGAGTATGCCTTGCGACCCGTTGCCACCGGCTATGCGACAGTTCTGCCGGTCGGGGCCCGCCGTGGCGTAGATCGGTTCTTCAGAAACCTTGGGATAGTCGAGCGTTTCGCCAACAATCTCTTTCAGTTGCGACTTATCGGTGCTGGCCAGGAGCTGAGTCGCTTTGCGATCAATACGACCTTAGGTGGGGTCGGATTCTTTGACGTAGCCGACAATTGGTTTGGGATCAAACCGAGTCCGGCTGACTTTGGTCAAACACTGTGGAAATACGGCATGACTTCAGGTCCCTACTTAGTGCTGCCGTTTTACGGCCCATCTACCATCCGCGATACCGTCGGAAAAGTCGCAGATAGTGCAATGAATCCGATGAACTATTTGCTGCCAACCTGGCAGGTGTTCGCGATTCGCGGCGGTACCACCGTTGCTGACGCAGTGAACTTTCGGTCGCTGAATCTGGAGCTATTTGAGGATGTGGACCGTTATGCAGTCGATCTCTACGGTGCAGTGCAGGACGGATACCTGCAAGGGCGCGAAAGACAACTCAGGGAAGAATAGTCATTGCAAAAAGGAGAATCTTGTGGGACGCCTTCGCCTACTACTCTGGACCATAGGCTGTACCGGTGCTCTTGTCTGGTTATATCCAAATGCCTGGGCTGCGGACTCTCCTTTGGAGATCATTCGCCTTGGGGTCTCCCGCGCTATCGCCGTGCTCCAAGACCCCACGTACCAGAGGGCTGATCGTCGCCAAGAGCGTATTGATAAAGTGAGGGACACCGTTCTGCCACTTTTCGATACCCACGAAATTACGAAACGCACCCTGGGTATGCACTGGCGGGAGAGAACGGAGGAACAGCGAAAAGAATTTGTTGAGCTTTTTACCGAACTTGTGGAGAAAACGTATAGTGGCACCCTTGATCGCTACACAGCAGAGGTGCAGTTCTCTTACGATCAAGAACGCATCGAGGATAATTTTGCCGATGTAGACACCCGCATTTTTGACCCGGCTCAGCAGAAAAGCTTTTTGGTCACCTACAAATTGCACCAGGTTGAAGGAAAGTGGCTGATCTATGACATCGTCGCCGAAAACGTCAGTATGGTGCGTAACTACCGCAATCAGTTTAACCGTATTCTGAGCAGATCCTCCTACGAAGATCTGGTACAAACCATCCAAAACAAAGTGAAAGAGCTGTCAGCTTCACCTTCATCTTCGTAGAAAGCCGAGAAAATCCATGAAAGCCATGGTTATCCAACACCCTGGCCCGATTGAGAGGAAACCGCTCACGCTGGTTGATGTTCCTCCCCCTGTGCCATCAGTGAGGGAAGTCGTGATTCGGGTTGAGGTGTGCGGGGTCTGCCGGACCGATCTTCATGTCGCTGAAGGAGATTTACCACCCCATCTGAGCCCGGTTACTCCTGGGCATGAAGTAGTCGGTACCATCGCAGCCGTGGGACCTCATGCCGAACGGTTGAAAGAAGGCGATCGGGTTGGAGTGGCCTGGCTGCACGAGACTTGCCAGCAGTGTCCATACTGTGCCCGCGGAGATGAAAACCTGTGCATTGCACCCCGTTTTACCGGTTATGATGTGCATGGCGGATACGCCGAGTATATCGTGGCCCCGGCAGACTTCGTGTACCCTCTTCCCTCCGCGGTCTCGTCTGTCGAGGTGGCCCCGCTTCTATGCGCTGGGATCATTGGCTATCGCGCCCTGTGTCGGAGCAGCATCCAGACAGGAGAAAGGCTTGGGCTCTATGGCTTTGGCGCTTCGGCTCATATCGTTCTCCAGATCGCTCGGTATTGGGGCTGTGAAGTCTACGTCGCCACTCGAGGCGACAAGCACCGAGCGCTCGCTCGCCGTATGGGCGCAACCTGGGTGGGAGACGCAACAGACAGCCCACCAGAAAAACTCCAGGCGGCCATCCTGTTCGCTCCGGCAGGAGAGTTGGTCCCGCACGCCCTCGCGGCGTTGGATCGTGGTGGGACACTTGCCCTCGCTGGCATATACATGACTCCCATTCCCACACTGGACTATAGCGCCTCGCTTTTCTATGAGCGAACGATACGGAGTGTGACTGCGAATACCCGGCAGGATGGGAGAGAACTTCTCAGCTTAGCGAAAGATATTCCCCTCCATACCCACACCGAGGAGTTTCCTTTAGCGCGAGCCAATGAAGCGTTGGAGACATTAAAAAACGATCAGATCAATGGGGCGGCTGTGCTCAAGATAGGCGCGGCATAAGAGGGGAGAAGATCGTTTTTTCTCACGGTACCCTGCTTGACTCAGGCCGCGATGCTGAGCGAATGGCGTGGTGACACCGCACGCCGGCGGAGTTTTTTCTGTTGGGGTTTCGCTGGCTGTTGCTGTTGCCAGCGCCGTAATCCCATGCGGATGTATCCCGGATCAAGCCCAAGCACTGCGCAGACATTGACGAAAGAGAACAACCAGTGAGGATCATCCGTACGAAACCACTCTTCTGCCTCTTGCGCCAACCGCTGAGTCCGCCGTCCAGACGAGAGAAATTGCCGTTGAAAGCACAGTAACGCATCCGCCAGGACTGCACGCATCAGGGCAACCTCACCACTGGTTTCCCGATAACCGCTTCCAGAAGAATCGTAGAACTGTTCAGGAAAAACAGCAGCGACAGCCAGAAGATTCCCCTTCGCACTGGAATGATCACCAAGTTGGGAAGCCATCTCACGGGCAGATGGGTGAGTCGTGAGTAGTAACGCTTTCATACACCACTCCTTCACGCTGACCAGCATTACCTAGAAAGTAGACGACGAGAGGCGCAGGATATTCACCTCAGAACCGCGGAAGCTGCTTGTGAAGCAGAGTCTTTTTTCTTAGCGTGGCTTTTCCCGCAGGTGACACGGCCTCATGATCGGCGTACCCGAGGAGAGATGGTTGGTAAGGGTTTTTCCCGACTTGGTACCCATATACGGAACGTTGATCCTTGTCCGACTTCGCTCTCAACAGTGATTGTACCGCCTAAGAGGTTCAGCAACTGCTGAACAATATACAGTCCAATCCCGACTCCACCATGCCGACGCGTGAGGACGTCTTCTCCCTGACGAAACATTTCGAAAATCACGGGCAGTGTCTCTGGGGCAATACCGCAGCCTGTGTCGGCAACGCAGATGTCTATGCCAGCATCGTGGGCATGGACATCCACAGTAATACTCCCACACTCCGTAAACTTTACGGCGTTATGAAATACGTGTTTGATAATAACCTTCAGTTTTGTTTGATCCGTGCGCAAGGGTGGGAGACCTAAAGCAACCTTCCAGACTACGTGTAATTCTGGTTTCTCCCAATAAAGTGGTGTCGTTTCTTGTCGCAGTTCCTCAATGAATGCTGCGGTATCGATGTCGCCGAGCTCAATGTGGAGGCGATTGGTTGCCAAGCGACTGACGTCGAGCGTGGTATTGATGAGTTCGAGTAATTGCTCAGCACTTTTTTCTACACGACGGAGGCACTCTGCCTGTTCAGTGGACACCCTCCCGAAGTCCCCTTCCAAGAGCAGTTCGGTGTACCCCAGTACAATATTGAGCGGGGTGCGTAATTCGTGCGACATGGCAGCTAAAAACTCGCTCTTGAGACGATTCGCGCGCTCTGCTTCCTCCAGCAGCCAGGCATTCTCCAGCGCCAAGGACGCCACTTGCGCCGTGCCTTTGGCAATGCGCTCTTGTTGAGGGGTGAATCCTCCTCGTCGGCCTCGATAGGACGCTACCTGTATCCCGATGATCTTCCCTCCTCGCCGCAGGGCAACACAGAGCGCAGCAGAGACATCCAATTGGCGCAGCAGTTCTAGCATTCCTGTGTATGGAACACCCGTCTTGAGCTGCACGACCTCGTCTCTTTCCAGTTTGTTCAACAGCAAGGCAGTAGCCTTGGGGGGAATACTCAGCACACTAATGGCGACCCATTGCTCAGGAGCATCCCCAGCGCTGGCCACGGCTTTGTAGGTCTGGTCTGTCGAGTCGAGCAAAAAGGTATGACTAGCGTCACAGTCTAATATTTCACAGATGAGTTGGCAAAAGCGATGCAGAAGAGCAGAAGGTTCAAGCGTGGCGATCAGTTCACGTCCCACTTGCGCGAGAGCTGCCGTAATCTGCGCTTCCTGTTGCAAAGCCTCCTCGGCACGCTTTCGTTCAGTGATATCTGTCAGCGTGTAGACGACTCCTTGTATTCCGCCGGTCTCTAGCGCCCCTATCGGATGTCGCGTGACGGCAAACCATCCTGGTAACCGGGGGAATTGCACCTCCTGTCTTCTCTTCCCTGTACTGACATTTGCTTGGAATACACTCAGGACCGCATCGGATATGCCATAGAAGACCTCTTCCACCGAACGTCCGATCAGTTCTCGATAAGAGGTTTGTAGCGCTTCCTGCACCGCACGATTGCAGCGCACAATGGTCCCCTTCGTATCGGTCAGTAGGATCAAATCCGATACTGCATCAAGAGTGGCTTCCCACTCTCTTTTTGCCCTAATGATATGGCTGAGCAACGGGTCTGGGTCAAACTGCTGCTCCTCGGCAATGTCAGGCTTTGCGCTTCTCTGCTGATCTTGACGCCGGTCAGATATCCGGCTGATACCGTGGTTCTCCAGAGAAGCCTGACTATATGATTCCGCAGTTTTCATAAAAGATCGTCCCGATCTGCTCCCTTATCCAGATGATCGGGATTTCCTGCGGAAAATTTAGGAAAAATTCTAGGGAAATACAGGCAAAAACTTCAGAATACCTTCCCCTACGAAACGCCTCCTGTCCTCCGGTTCAGAACGGCCACCCAGGAACACTCCCGAAGCCCGCCAGGGAACGGAAGGCGATCACAAGCCCAAGAGGTGTGATAATCAGGGGAGAGAAAAAAGGCAGATAAGTCTGCCAGGGGCCGTCTCCACTCCAGCGCTGGAGCAACCCACGTGCAGACACAAGCAACAATCCTGTCCCGACGAGCACGGCTGCGAGTCCAAAGCTAAACGCAACAATTAACAAGAGCCCAAAGGCGATGCGCTGCAACGCAACGGCGCTCAGCAGCACAACAAGAGCAGCAGGACACGGAATCATCCCGCCGGTGATGCCAAGAGTTAACAATGCACCGTAGCCAACAGGGGTTGCAGTCTGGCCGCCGTCGTGTGGGAGAGGGTCATGAGGATGCGGGTGCGAATGATCGTGGTGGTGGTGAACGTGCAGAGAGCCGTGTTCGTGAAGGTGCTCATGGCCACGAGCATGACTGTGCTCATGAGGGGAATAACTCCGATATCTGTTCCAAGCTTGCGTCAGGAGGACAATCCCCATACCAGCGATGAGCAGACCGGAGGTCAAGCCTAACCAGGGATAGAGTTGCTCGGGGAACACATAATGCGCAGCGAACAGCGCCACTGCACCAAGGGCGTAGACGCCGGCCGTGTGGCTCGCCGTCACAATAAGCCCTAAGACGCAAGCATGCCACGCGGTTCCTTGTGAGCCGACCAAATACGCTGCGACCAACGTCTTCCCATGTCCAGGCTCAAGAGCGTGGACAGCCCCAAGCCCGAAGGCAACAAAGAGAGAAAACGCAATAACACTAACGCTCAGTTGGTGCGCCGTGATCAATTCGGTCAACAGGGTACGAGGAGTCTGCGCCTCGCCGACAACAGAGGAGCCTGTGCTCGCCGTAACAGAGGATGCTGGAGAACGGCTCCGGGCAAAGGCAGGTATAGTAAAAGAAAGGGTGGCATACAGATCCTGTGGCGGCGCCTGGAGAAGATCATCAGTATAAACTGTGAGTCGATGGCTTGTGCTTTCAGCAGGAACAGAAGCCTCAGCAACAACAACCCCATCATACCCAACCGCGACAATTTCTTTCCAACCAACCCGCTCAGCATAGTTACGGTCTTCATAGGTGATTTTTCCAGAGAAGGGTTCCAATGGGGCTTCGTATACCGCCTCGATACGAAGCGTCGACAACCCCCCTGCACCAGGGGGAAAGGATACAGTGCCCGATTGCACCGAAAGCGGGAGGACCTGTTCCCCTACTCGCAGGAAAAGCCCCTGCTGCAGTTCCTGAACCTTGCGTTCACGGTACACAACAACCCGAGGATCATCGACTTGTACAGTGAGTTCGTGGTCCTGCATTTCCTGGAAGGCAGGAATCTCGGCAAAATCAAGAATATAGACAATACGGACAAACAAGGGATGGACCTCAAGAGCCGAGAAGTGATTGATGCTGAAGTTGCCCATGGGGTGGGCAACACTCAGGTGAGGAATCAGCAAGTTTCCTGCTAGCAGGAGACTCGCTAACCGCAAGGACAAGAAGAGCCGAAGCTTAATCATTATTGCTGCTCCTGGACAGCAGCCACACCAACCCCTGTTGCTAACTCTTTCAGCATGCGTTCAGCTATCTCTGCATGAAAAATATGAAAATGTGGATTCAACGAGAGGGCTTGCTGGAGATATTGCTTCGCTTCCTCATAGTGCTCCAGGCGGTAGGAGATCATTCCGGCATGAAAGAGCAGACGCGCATCCTTGGTCCCTAATCTCAGGGCCTCACGTATTGCCGTACGAGCCTCTTGCAATTTGCCATTCTTATACAGCGCCCATGCGAGTACATCATAGGTATAGATATCCTGCCTCACTTCGAGTTCTTTCTGGGCGAGTGCGAGAGCCTCGGTGAGCCTGATGTCGTGATCGGCATAGAAGAGGGCAAGTTCTCGATTGTACATCGTCTGGTTTATTGCGCTCAGCAAACCGATGTACTCGACAAGATTGTACTGCTTCTCGGATTCCTCAGAAGAGCCAATCTTTGCATAAAGATCTCCTAGCGAAGCAGCATAGTCAGGGAAAGGAACCACGGCAAGCGCTTGCTGATACAATGCGATTGCTTCAGGATATCTCTGCTGGGCCGTGCGGACTTTAGCCAGGTTTGCAAGCGCACGGTGATATTGTGGGTATACTGTCAGAGCACGTTGGTAAGAGGTCTCGGCCTTTGCTATTTCGCCAATATGGAAAAAGAGATCTCCTTGCTCGGTGTGGCTCCAGGCAAGGTTTTCTGCGGGCACCCGTTCTGTCACAGCTTTCTCTATAGCGGTGTGCATAAGCTGGAGTGCTCCATGAGGATCTCCATGCAGAAAGCGCCAATAGGCAAGCCGGTTGGAGAGAGAAAAGGGCGCACGCTGGCTCTGTAGCTGCTG
>CAZCWX010000143.1:0-4353 GCA_964502465.1 uncultured Enterobacteriaceae bacterium
GAATCTCCCAAGATTGCCAGTGGCCGTGCGCCGATGACGACTGCGATGGGTGCAGGATCCATCCTAAAGTTTTCAAAGAAAGGTGGCTCCTGAATATACGTCGAATCAAGATCCCAGGCATACACCGCGCCAGCGCTGCTGGGAATCTCATTCCACAAGGGGTTGTGCTTGATAAAGTTGGTGTAGAGCTTTCGGTAGGTAGCCGGATCGAGCGCGGCGAACAGCTGAGCCCGCACCTCCTCCAGACTCGGCCAGATATCCCGTAGGTATACAGGGTGGCCGTCTTTGCCGGTACCAAGTGGTTCTTTGGACATGTCGATGTTGACGCGACCGGCCAGAGCAAAAGCAACAACGAGCGGTGGACTCATGAGGAAATTTGCCTTGATGTTTTGATGGACCCGCGCTTCAAAATTGCGATTGCCACTGAGCACACTCGCCGCGACCAGGTCGTTTTTGGTTACGACCTCCTCGATGCGCGGGTCGAGCGGACCTGAGTTGCCGATGCAGGTGGTACAGCCGTATCCCACTAACGCAAAGCCCAGTTGGTTCAGAGGAGACAGCAGGTCTGTCTTTTCAAGATATTCCGTCACCACCCGTGAACCAGGAGCGAGCGAGGCTTTGACCGTGGGACGAACAGCAAGTCCTTTGGCTGCTGCTTTCTTGGCGAGAAGGCCGGCGGCCAGCATCACACTCGGATTCGATGTGTTTGTGCATGAAGTGATCGCGGCAATGAGGACGTCCCCATGGCCGACTTCACCCAGCGGCGCCTCGCTCCCGTTCTGAATGGGAAAGCGCTTCTCAAGATCCGCTATGGGCTTGTTGTAGCCGTTTTCGTTCACTGGTTTGTGGAGGAGCGTGAGAAACGTGTCTTTCAGGTCCGGCAGGTTGATCCGATCCTGTGGGCGTTTTGGGCCGGCCACACCTGGCTGCACATCCGCCAGATTGAGTTCCAGCACCTGACTGTACAGACACTCGCCTTGGCGCGGGACGCCGAACAATCCTTGGGCTTTGAAGTAGTTGCGAAAAATCTCGATCTGCTCGTCGGTCCGTCCTGTTGCTGCGAAATAGGCGCAGGTTTCTTCGTCAACCGGGAAAAACCCCATGGTCGCGCCGTACTCTGGTGCCATGTTGGCAATAGTGGCGCGGTCAGGGACCGGCAAGGTCGCCGCTCCTTCGCCATGATACTCGACAAATTTGCCGACCACGTTTGCTTTGCGGAGCAGTTGCGTGAGGTGCAACACCAGGTCAGTTGCGGTGACCCCTTCGCGCAGGGCACCATTCAGGTGTACGCCGACGACGTCGGGTGTGAGAAAATAGACCGGTTGTCCGAGCATCCCGGCTTCGGCTTCAATACCGCCGACACCCCAGCCCACAATACCCAGACCGTTAATCATAGTTGTGTGCGAGTCAGTGCCGACCAATGTGTCAGGATAGTACACTCCCTCTCGTTCCAGCACGCCTTTAGCCAGGTATTCCAAATTCACTTGATGAACGATGCCAATTCCTGGGGGCACGACTTTGAAGCTGTCGAATGCTTGCATTCCCCACTTGAGAAATTGATAGCGTTCACGGTTGCGTGCGAACTCGAGCTCCATGTTTTTCTCGAGCGCATCACTGGTGTTCCAGACATCGACTTGCACCGAGTGGTCCACCACCAGATCAACAGGAACGAGCGGCTCAATGATTTTTGGGTTCTTGCCTAAACGCGAGACTGCCGAACGCATGGCGGCCAGATCAACAAGCAGGGGCACGCCAGTAAAATCCTGCAGCAGAATGCGCGCAACGACGAAAGGAATCTCTTCTGTCCGTTCTGCGTTCGGCTGCCAATTGGTTAACGCCCGCACATCCTCTTCTGTGATCTTCTGGCCATCGCAATTGCGCAGGACAGATTCGAGTACGATACGTATACTCACAGGTAGGCGGGACACTGGTCCGACCCCAGCCCGCTCTAACTGTGGGAGAGAATACAACTGGCCAGTACGGCCGGAACCGAGAGGAAAGATTTGGAGAGAGTCAAAGGGATTCTGTGGCATATCACTCCTCACTCGTTAGGGTATGTGGCGGACAATCGTTGCAAGTATACGCCCCACGTCGTGGGCATGCATGTCTGAGTATCTCCCGAGAAGAAGCAACAGGCAGGGAGCGTAAAGCGCATTATCAGAGAAGATTTGTATACGCCTCTGGGGTCAAAAGGCAAGCGCATGTGTTTCGCCGGAAGCGCAAGAGTCAGGAGCAGGCGGTCTTTCCTTGTCACTTCTCGTAGGTATACGATCAGCACTGTTGAGGAGAAGCATCATGAAGAATGTCACGTTAGAAAAACAGGCAGAGGGTAGCGTCCAGACAGCCATAACCGATCCGTCCCGCCCGTCTGACTTTATCCGCGATATCGTTGCGACAGACTTGAAGGCCAACAAACATGAAGGGCGAGTTGTCACCCGATTCCCGCCAGAGCCTAATGGCTATTTGCATATCGGTCATGCCAAGTCTATCTGTCTCAACTTTGGTATCGCCCTGGAAAACAACGGGATATGTCACCTGCGGTTCGATGATACCAATCCGACCAAAGAGGATATCGAGTATGTCGAGTCGATCAAAGCGGATGTCCGGTGGCTCGGATTCGACTGGCAAGACAAACTCTTTTATGCCTCTGACTATTTCGAGCAACTCTATCAGTATGCCGTGCAACTCATTCAAGAAGGCAAAGCGTATGTAGACAGTCTGAATGCAGACGAGGTGAGGGCGTACCGTGGGACCTTGACCGAGCCTGGGAAAGACAGTCCCTATCGCAGCCGTGCGGTCGAAGAAAACCTGGATTTGTTCGAGCGGATGCGCGCCGGCGAATTTGCAGAGGGAACCCACACACTGCGCGCGAAGATCGACATGGCCTCGCCGAATGTCAACCTGCGCGATCCGGTCATGTACCGTATTCTCCAGGCGTCTCATCACCGGACGGGCGATACGTGGTGCATCTATCCGATGTACGATTTTACTCACTGTGTCTCTGATGCCATTGAAGGGATCACGCATTCCATTTGCACGCTGGAATTTGAAGATCATCGCCCGTTGTATGACTGGTTCCTGGACGAGTTACGCACGCCCTGTCATCCACAACAGATTGAGTTTGCCCGTCTCAACCTGACGTACACGGTCATGAGCAAGCGCAGATTGCTGCAGCTAGTAGAACAGGAATATGTGTCGGGCTGGGATGATCCGCGGATGCCGACGCTCCGGGGGTTACGTAGACGCGGGTACACGCCAGAAGCGATCCGCAGTTTTTGTGAGCATATTGGCGTGGCGAAGCGGAATAGCACGGTCGATATTGCTATGCTTGAGCACGAAATTCGCGAAGATTTGAATAAGCGTGCTCCGCGCGTTATGGCCGTGTTGTCCCCTCTCAAAGTCGTGATTGACAATTATCCCGAAGGTCAGGTCGAAGAACTGGACGCTGTGAACAATCCTGAAGATCCTGGTATGGGAACCAGGAAAGTCCCATTCTCGCGGGTGGTCTACATTGAGCAAGAGGATTTTCGTGAGGATCCACCGAAAAAATTCTTCCGTTTAGCCCCTGGCCGCGAGGTTCGTCTCCGCTACGCCTATATCATCAAGTGTGTAGGCGTTGTGAAAGATGAACGCACTGGTGAAGTTGTCGAACTGCATTGCACCTATGATCCAGCGACCCGTAGCGGAGGAACGGCAGAGAATCGCAAGGTCAAGGCGACGTTACACTGGGTGTCGGCGGCACACTCGCTTCCTGCTGAGGTACGTCTGTATGATCACCTGTTCACCACAGCGAATCCAGATGAGGCAAGGGATTTTACGACGGTGTTGAATCCTAACTCGTTAGAAGTCCTCACGACATGCCAAGTCGAACCGAGCCTCGCGAGCGCTACGCCAGGGAGCCGCTACCAGTTCGAGCGACAGGGGTATTTTTGTGCTGACCCTGATTCATCGCCAGGAAAAGTCGTTTTTAATCGAACGGTTTCTTTACGCGATGCCTGGGCCAAAGTTGAGAAAGCGCAGAAAGAGGGGAGTATGAGAGATGAATAAAGAGCGTGGACAAAATCACTTCCCGCTTTGCCGGTCAAGAAGCAGGCGTCATTGCGAGCGGAGCGAAGCAATCTCTTGTCCTGCAAAGATTGCTTCGTCGCTGACCCTCCTCGCAATGACAGCCCCCCTCTCTCCTCAATGAAGTCGGGAAGTTCTTAACTTCTGACTAAGCTTTTGCAAAATGCGTGGGGACCGCGCCAAAGCTGCGCATTTACGGTAAGCTGACGGTGATAGCGCCGGAAAATCTCCTGGGGAGGCCCTGCAATGCCCGCCATTATTGAGTTTCCGACTCTCGTACAGCACGCC
>CAZCWX010000144.1:0-3526 GCA_964502465.1 uncultured Enterobacteriaceae bacterium
GGCGATAGCCCGGGTCACAAGAGCTGCGAACTCAGGCAAAATCGGTTCGGAAAATATAGGGACATTCTCTCCAACTCTGTGTAGCACCTGGCCTAACAGGGCCCGTTCGTCTAGTTCGGTAAAAAAGGGACGACCAACTGCCATTTCATACATGACAAGGCCTAAGGAATAGATATCAGCTCGACCACCTATCTCTTTGTCTTGGAGAATTTGCTCTGGCGCACAGTAGCGGAGTGTGCCCATCACGAGTCCAGGACGAGTGCGGTCTGGGGTTCCTAGGACTTTCGCAATGCCAAAATCTGTTACTACTACTCGCTTCGAGCACTCTTCGAGCAAAATATTAGCTGGCTTAATGTCTCGGTGGATGACGGGAGGTTGGTGTTTGTGGGCGTAGTCTAGCGCCTGGGCTATCTGCTTGGAAACTATGAGTAACTCAGAAAGGGGTAATCTTTTTCGTTCACGCAGAAATTGGCTCAAGCTTTTCCCTTCTACATATTCCATTACAAAAAAATGGGTATCCCCGTCACGGTCTACGTCTAACACATGGACAATGTTGGGATGTCGTAGTTGAGCCATGACTCGCGCTTCTTGATGGAAGCGACGAACCAGGTCTGCGTCTTCCGCGAGTTCTGCTGGTAGCACTTTGAGGGCTAGGAGTGTTTCTAGGGTACGATGACGAACCTTATACACTACTCCCATGCCGCCTCGGCCGACCTGGCTCAGTATCTCGTATTTGCCGGAGATGATGTCTCTCACAGATCCTCACACTGAAAGAAAAAACTGGTATCCCTGCCCCCTTCCAAAATTGCTTTGACACCTCTCTCCCTGCTTTGCAAATCCTCCAATAACAAGGATGGCGATTTTCTCTTTCCTCAACGGGTTGTTTGAGGAAAACTTATATTCACAAATTACCTTAAAAAACAAGGAATTGCTTTGATGAGACAAGGAGCTGCTAGGTCACGAGAGCCTTCAAGCTGACTCTCACCTCTCTAAGCTTCGAATCTTTTGAATAAGCTTGTGGGGGATCCGTCTGAGGCTCTTCTTCGCGAAAGCTAGGCTCAGGGACACAGCTCTAGTTGAAAGGTCGTCTGGATACCTGGACAGGAGACTTCATACGTTCCAGGTTCCAGCGATGGAAGCAGTAATGCGCCTTCTACGTCGGTTCTAGCAGAAAAGATGGACTGTCCGTGCTGGCGGAGGAAAACACGGTGCCCTGCAAGAGCATTCTGTTCTGAACTGAGGAATGTGAGTTTAAGGGCTATACTTTTCCCTTCTTGGGCGGCGAAAGCCCTGATTTCTGCCTGTCCGGTTTTGATTCTGAGATTGAGGATAGAAGGCGCGTTTTCTGTGCGGTAGGCAGGCACAGGTACCAGCATTTCCTCTATGTTCGTCAATGGAGCGACGACACGTTGCGCCACCAACTTGAGACTCTGCTGTGCAAGCTGGATGACAAGACGAGAAAAGGAACCTATCTGCTCTTTTTCTTGCGGACTCTCCCAGAGTGAGGCGACCTGTGCCTTCAGCGCCGCGGGAACGGATTCCTTTAGGGTAGTTGTGAGAGAGGAAACGATGCGGAAAGCCTCCATGATTTCACTCAAGCAGGCATCGCAGGCGTGTAAGTGTTTTTCGATGCTTTTTTGATCCTCAGCAGCAAGAGCGCGCTGAACGTACGCTGCCACTATCTCAGGAGATAGACACTCTTGTGAGGGGCTTTTGAGCGGAAGACGGAAGGCTGCTCTCTGGTACGCTGACCATGCATGCTTCTCTGCCTGGCTTGTACGTTCCAGCTTCGTTTGACATGTAGGACAGTTGCTGATGTGCTGTTTAATACTTGCTTCATCTTCTACACCAAGTTCATGGTCGAGGAATTGGGAAAGGAGGGCGGAATCCGGGCAAGTGGTGTGGTCTGTCATAGCGCACGCTCCTCTTGCGTCTTGCTCTCAATAAACTCTCGTGCTAGCCGCTCGCGCAGGCGAAAAATACGCGAACAGACAGTCCCCACCGTCAGATTGAGAAGTCGGGCGATATCTTTATATGGAGTTGTCAGTTTATAGGTGCGAATCTCTTTGACAATCCTCTCCTTTTGGCGGTACCGTTTGGCCAAGGTATGCTCCAGTTCTTTTCTTTGTGTGAGCAACTTTTCTTGGCCAGCAGTATCTCCTTGTCCCACCATAAGGCGAAATTTTTCGCTGATTTCTTGCAGTTCTTTCTGTCGCAAGAGGATCCAGCCCCACACAGAGTCCAATTCGTCACGTAACTGCGTGAGTTTTTCGTCCTTTCGCTTCAGTCCTTCTTGGACCTCGACCACTAAAGCTAGGGTATCCACGATCGACCGGCCCGAGGTCTGCGCCAACAGACGAATATCCTCTGGACCGAGGTCACATTCTAGAAGAGACAGCAGCTTGAGATCAAGGCGCTCCTCTGTGGTCAAGGCGTGCCAGATCCCGGACGCGGGACTTTCTACCTCTGATTCCACTTCGCTGGTTTCGGGGTTATGGCTGTCTGGCAGAACATCCTCTAGCGTCCTGTCATCTTCTGCAGAGCTATCCAAAGGGGTAGACAACGAAATCGTCTCGAGGTCTTTGTGAGTGCGTTGCCACTCGAGAAAAAGATGTTTGAGGACGTAATACGACAGAAAAGTGCGGAACTGGATGCTGTTCCGCCCCTCAAAGGTTTTGATCCGTGTGAAAATGCGGTCATTCTCGAACACGTAGACATAAAAAGCCCCTGCATCTTCCAGAGACGCGCCGTAGATTTTTACGGGGAAATTGTAGATGTCCTCGCCGTATTCTTCCTGAAAAATATGCCGGGCCTGCCTGTCGCCTGAAGCGCACGCTCGGACCGACGCCAATATGTCTGAGATTGGCTGTTGCATAGGTCAGCAACTGGGACATAGCATGGTGTCTAGAGTTTTGAC
Organism: uncultured Enterobacteriaceae bacterium; assembly: GCA_964502465.1. Taxonomy (GTDB): domain Bacteria; phylum Desulfobacterota; class Binatia; order Bin18; family Bin18; genus CAZCWX01. Next base: position 2,918 of record CAZCWX010000144.1, read on the forward strand.
AGACTTCCCCAGGCGGTTCTTTCTGAAGAACACAGAGGAGGGTAAACGACCCGAAACCTTCGCCGGGTGCGATCAGTCTAAAGGAAAAGGACCAAAGACCGATAAAATCCTAGGGTTGAAAACCCACAGTAGGAATAATGGATCACCCGGTCACGGAGGAACTGCCATGAGTCTGTTTGACCATGTACTCCCACTCTTTCTGTTAGGGACAGCGTATTTCCTCCTCTTCTCGTCAAAGCGTTAACAGTAAGACAGTAAGAATGAAGCCCTTCCACACGGATTCGTGATTTCTGCTAGCGTTCTCCCTCTTCCAGCAGGGCTCTGGCTTTTTTCAGGTCCGCCGTGTCAAACCCTTCGGTAAACCAGTGGTACATCTCGGCCAGTGTCTGCCGTGCTTGCTCCCTTTCCCCCTGCTGCTGCCAGAGCTGACAGAGGCTCACAGTCGCTCGCAACTCCAGCGACTTTGCACCTTGTCGACGGGCAATCTCAATAGCCGTGTGAAAACACGCCTCTGGGGAAGAAACGGGGAACCGTGCGGACGAAGACAGAACCGGGGAACCGGAGAACCGGGGAATCGGAGAAGAGGACAAATTTTCTCTTTTGCTAGTC
>CAZCWX010000145.1:0-3113 GCA_964502465.1 uncultured Enterobacteriaceae bacterium
CAGGTTCGAAGAGCCAGCCGTTACACCAGGTGAGATTGCCGCAGTCCACACATCACCAGGGCTCAGGCAGACGGTGAAGTCGCGCACTTCAGCGCTTCGGATGCCTTCACGGACTATGATATGGACAAATCGTTGCGCATCGCCACCAAAGGCGTTGACGAGCGCAATCAGACTGTCCCTCATATCACCATCTTGTGGGTCTTGGGTGAACCAGTATTGGTAAATTAGTAGATCTCCCACTCCATTGGGGGAAACCTGTATAGGTTGAGCAGAAGCCAGGCGTCCCATGCCGAAGAACATGGCAAACACCAGCATTGCTAAGAATGCTGGGCTTCTCCTCTTCTTTGTTATTTGCGTTCCTTCCATCTATCCGTCCTCCCTTCTTGTTGCTAAGTGTCAGCAACGAGTTGATACCAAATTTCTCCGTCCTTCCCTCTGAGGGCTCGGCGGGGCGCAAAGGAGACTATTCTTTCCACCCTTCCTGCTTTTTGATCAGGTACCACCCCCTTTCGCGTACCTCTCGCCAAAGCCTTCCCCCTATAGCGAAACCCAGAGGTTCTGTCAAGAAAAACCGCTGTTTTTCCCTGTTGGCGCTCTAGCTCGCGGGTGCGGCTTTTTTCGTGATAAACGGTTTCCCATGTGGAATGACTTTGGTGTCAATTACATGATACCAGATTCCTTCTTCCTTTTGCCAATAATCGGAAAGATAGGTCGAAACTATAATCGGTTTGGCGCCGGGAATATTTCTGAAGTTGTGTGCGTATTTTGCTCCGAGGCGAATTTGCGCCTTCTCTCCGTCAGGCTCGAGTGTGATATCGAGGATAGTAAATTCTTTCACCTGAATGGCAGAGTCAATCCGACGGCTATATTTGCGTTCTCCCCAGCGATCTTTCTGGACAGGGTGTTCGTACTGAAAGGAGAGATTCGGATTACTCTCCACTCTTGCTTGCCAGTATTCTTTTACTCGCTGTTCGAGAAACGTGCGATCTTCTTCTGGAGAACGAGGCAGGCTGGGAGTAGGTTGGGGGCTAAAGAACGCACGCGCTTGTGGCCACCACTGGGGAGAGAAGAAAGCAGCAGCCCCTCCAATTACTAAACCACCCACCACAACAAGCGATCTACCTCGGCGCATGTTTGTATAGTTCTATCGGATCTTCTTGTTGCAGTCAATCCTGCGAAAAGTGTGAATCCACCTGCTCGGGAGGAACACGGACAAAGAGTGAGACCGGATTGCTGTGTGCTGCTTTGGGTTTTCCCGCGTCTCTCACCTGACTCCTGAGAGTATCCACTCGCGTCTTTGCTTCTTTGCAAGAAAAGTGCACCGTAAGTGCCTATAATTGCTTCCCTCCTGGTTGTCAAGGGTGCGTCGCGGCCGTGTAAGGACAGCTATGGGTTGATTAGTTGACTTTCCGCTAGCAGGGCGATAATACCCTTGTCCCACGATCACGCACATGAGAACGCTGGCTACACGCACGCAAGACCAGACCGTAATCGAAGCGCACCACCTTGGGAAGTGTTATCGAGTGTACCCCCGCCATCTCGACCACTTGAAAGAGGCACTGTCCTTTGGCCGTAAACGGCTCTCGCAGGAATTCTGGGCCCTCCAGGACGTCTCCCTGCACGTGCGCAGAGGAGAAGCGTGGGGGGTGGTTGGCGAAAATGGAGCTGGGAAGAGTACCTTGTTAAAACTGCTCTGTGGAGTCACGCTTCCCTCGCACGGCCACCTGTCTGTGCATGGGCGGATCGGGGCGCTATTGGAGTTGGGTGTCGGTTTTCATACTGAATACACTGGGCGGGAGAACCTCTATCTCTCCGGAGCCCTCATGGGGCTCAGTCGGGAAGAACTGGACGAGCGGATTCCTGCGATCCTGGAGTTTGCTGGCATTGGCGATTTTATTGACCGCCCACTTAAAACGTATTCCACTGGCATGACTGTCCGCCTGGCTTTCTCGCTGGCAACCTCTGTAGAGCCGGATATCCTGGTGACGGATGAAGTGCTCGCCGTTGGAGATGAGGCGTTTCAGAAGAAATGTGTTCGTTGGATGGAAGGGTTTCTGGGAGGTGGTGGGACTCTCATTCTCTGTTCGCATAACAGTTACCACATCAGAAAGCTGTGTGGACAAGCCTTATGGTTACAGCATGGCCGCACGCGAGCTGCAGGGATGTCTCATGTGGTCATACAAGAGTACCTTGAATACCTTGAAGAGAACGCCCCGGAGCAGGAGAGCGAGGCTGAGCGAGGAAGCGAAGAGGCCATTGCGGCCGGGGAAAATCGAGTCAGAGCGGTCAGCATAGGCAATGGCACAGCGGAGGGAAAGAAGGAATTTTTTCTTGGTGAATCATTGCAGGTACAGGTCCTGGTGGAGGCAGGCCGAGGAGAAGAGCATCCTCCAGTCGTGCATATTGGACTCGTGCGCACTGACGGCGTGCCGGTGTATGGCGTGTCCACCGACATGGATGGCGTCGTGCCGCAGCAAGTCGGCGAACGTCTGTATGCCATACGGTATGAGTTGCCCGCATTGAGCCTGCTCCCAGGAAAATATGCGCTGCGTATTCACTCTCTAGACGGAGCCGGCCTGAGACTCTTTGATACGGTCGAGCGAGAGATCCTCGTGCGGGGAGCAACACGGGAGCTTGGCATCTGCCGCTTGCCTCACCGTTGGGATACCGACCTCACGAACGCTGCGCGGTCGGCTGATGGCTGAGAGCCTCTTGTGGCGAAACTGGAGACTCACCGTTTGTGTGCTCTCCAGCTTACTCTGCTATAGTGTCTTGACTCTCTATCAGCTCCCCCTTCCTGGTCTTGCCTACGATGAAGTGTTCTTTGGTCCGGCAGCGCGAGGACTGACCAGAGATTTTTCCGCCCTAGTTCTCGTGCCGGAGCGAGAACTCGTCTCCCGCTTCTCTCCGCTTGCCTTTAACGCCTTCTCTCTTGCGGTCGGTTCCGCTTCTGTCCCAGTCATGTTGATGCCCTACTGGGGTGCCTTAAAAGTCTACCTTATGATTCCTGTCTTCTCTGTATGGGGGATATCGCCGCATACGATCCGGCTTCCGGCTCTCTTCCTTGGCGGGCTCACGCTGCTCTTTTTTTCTCTTCTGCTTGCTCGTTGCTG
>CAZCWX010000146.1:0-2964 GCA_964502465.1 uncultured Enterobacteriaceae bacterium
CAGCTCCGGATCGCGGACGAGGACGAATGCCCAGTCTTGCGTATTGCCGCCACTCGCGGCACGGGTGCCGGCATCGACAATTTTCTTCAGTGTTTCCTCAGGAATCGGATCTGGCTTCATGCGACGCATGGCGCGGGTTGAATAGATGATCTCGAAAATTCCAGGCTCTGCCATTGTATGGCCTCCTTATATTTGTACACTTTATACGGTCTCTATTTGACGGCTATCCAGGGGTGAAGTGTTCGCCCTTCGACAGGCTCAGGGCGAACGGCAACAAACCAGCATGTAAGAATAATTCCGTTCGTGCTGAGTCCTTCGACGTGGCTCAGGATAAACTGCGCCCTATGGACAAAGTCGAAGCATGAACGGCTTCTTCAGCAATCTCTTAGAAAATAGCCACAGGTTGACAGGGTGACCCGGTACTCCCAGCGATGCGTAAGGGCATAGCCACGAAGAGAAACTCGTACCGCTGCTCCTCGACGCACGCGGCCACGAGACGCTCGGGATAGGCGTTGTCAATCAGACACAGCCCCAGAAAAGGAATTCCCAGATGGACGCCAAAATCGATCCCCTTATACCCCACCGGGTATTCATCCAGCATATCCCAGGTGACAGCGGCTACATCGCGTTCACGCAGCCAGGCAAGACAGGAGATGTGCAAACCAGGGCGTGCATCAACAGCGAAACTCCGTGGAGAAACCGCCGAGGCAAGACTGGTCTTCGCGGCTTCATAATTTTCCCTACCACTGCGTATAACGACAACATCACCAGGCTCAACCTTGACTCCAGCCCGGGCTGCGGCCGCATCGAGTTCAGGAGGAGTCACTGGTTTCCCGATCTCGACATAGCCTTCGGTGCGGCCAGCCGCTACATCCAGGAGCACACCACGAGTGACGACACCATCAAACCAGACATCCAGCGCGCCCCACTGGGCTCCGCCAAAGCGCACATTGTCGTCAAAGCTCCGTCCATTATACAGATTGCCCTGGTACTCCACGTGACACAGCGCGTCCATGTGAGTCACGGTGACCCCGTGATAAACCAGGCCCACATAATCGACAGCGGCTTTGGAATTGCCGCGTCGGACCGGACAGAGCATGTGGTAGTCTAACGTTGGCTGTGGTGTGAGATCGCGCGACAACGAGACCACGCGCCCGCGGCGGGCCAAAGCGACTGCAGCCGCCCGCTTTTCTGGAGTAATGAGGTTCAGGGTCCCGCGCTGATCCTCATCTCCCCAACGACCCCAATTATTGAGGCGTTCAAAGTATCCCTCAACCTCAGCCTGTGTCGGCGGTTTCCACTCTGGCATAGTCTTCCCTCCTGAGTATCATGTCTATTGTTCCATGCGCGCGATGACTTCCTCCGTACTCCCGCCATAACTCTGGGCCGCATCCTGATCGTAGGTGAGGACAATCAGCGTTGCTCCCTCTGGCCCGCATTTGAGCGGCACTGCATTTTCACCGGCGGCGATGAAGCGTAAGCCCTTTGGTCCCAGTTTCTTGCCATCGACAAAAACAGAGCCTTGGTAAACGACTTCGTAACGGCCATAGGCAGGGGAAGGAGCTGTGAGTGCCATATGCGGTGGACACTCGATGATCTCAGCTGTCGGCCCTGCGCTCGCCGGGATCAAGATTTTGCGCCGTGCCCCCTCGTGGCCTGGCAGCGGCTCCCATTCGACTTCGTGCGCACAGCGGGTGATCTCTCGTCCACGGGTATTCGCCTGATAGCGACGTTCCCGGTCCCGCATCAGCACCACACCGCCCGGCTTGGTGTGAAGCACCAGCATGTCATGGCCGGCGCTGACTATGAACGGACCGTAGGGCACGTTGTGCTCGGTGTAATGCACAGCAGGAGCCTCAAGCCGAAAGGTCGGAAACGCCATCGTCCCTGCCAATAAAAGTTGAAACTGCGCAGCCAGGTGGAAATGGGGTTCCACCTCGTAGCCCTCTGAGATACAAGCGCGAATCGCTTCTGGGCCACTGTCGGTGCCCCGCAGGTACATCTGCAACTCGGTTTTCCCTCCACGCTCGAGAGTCAACGATTTCCACGGCACCCCTGACGGCTCGATCACGAAACTCTGCGTGTTCATACCTTCTCTCCTTGCGGGGGAAGGTCCCCATCCCTTCCCCTGTAGTGGTGTGACGTTAGAGTTCAATCCGATACAACTTGCAGGCATTCTCGCAGATGATTTTCTGCGTGACCTCGGCTGGCACTCCGGCAAAGTCCCTCTCAATGACCTTCTGCGAGTCGGGCCAGGTCGAGTCGGCGTGCGGGAAATCCGATGCCCACATGTAATTATCCACACCGAAGAACTGGTAGTTTGCCGGTCCGACCGGATCATCTTGAAACGTGGCCCAGATCTGGCGTTTGACATATTCGCTCGGCTTCATCGGTAACTGCGTTGGCATCATCTTGCCAAACTTGTCGTAGACGTGGTCCAGACGATACATGTAGTGGGGAAACCAGCCGGTGTCATTCTCGGCCGAGACAATCGGCAGTTGCGGAAACCGTTCGAGCACTCCACCAAAAATCAGAGTGGTCAGGGAGCGTTGCACTTCATGGAGCACGCTCATGGCTTGGACACCAATGCGGCGAAAGTCAATCTTACTCTCTTTGCCTCTGCCTGTAATCACGTGGAGTGACAGCGGCATGTGCAGTTCTGAGGCCGCCTGCCAGAAGGGATCGTAGATCTCGCTATCGTACGGCTTGTCTTCAGGGGGAGATCCCCAGATCATTGCACCTTTGAGCCCGTTCTTGGCGCACCGTTCCAGTTCTCTGACCCCGGCTGAAATATCTTCGAGCGAGATCAGGGCAATCCCATGCAAGCGTCTCGGATTATGCGAGCAGAATTCTATCAGCCAATCGTTGTATACACGGAAGCAGGCGCGCTGGAGCTCGGCGTCATCCATCTGAAAGAGCGGCATTCCTAAGGTGGTGTACAAAATCTCAGCTTGGACCCCATCG
>CAZCWX010000147.1:0-4447 GCA_964502465.1 uncultured Enterobacteriaceae bacterium
AGCGTGCATGCTGACGATGCGGGAACGTCTGGGTGGCTGACGGTTCCATATGCTTTTCCTCCTTTTTTAGCGAATATAAGGCGAAAGTGAGGTGCATGTCAAGAGACATCTGACCTGCGTGCGGAAAACAAATTTAGCTGCGCCACTTCTCCTGGTCGGCGAAATGACGCGGTCGAAAGCTCAGGACCTTTCCGCGCGAGTCCAACTTTGCGGCACGTCAGCACGAACATGGCGTGTATCGCTTCGGCGACTACTCCCTCTCCTTGCATACGACGATGCCAGCGCGCATCGTTCAACTTTCCCTGCCGAACCGAGCGGATTTTATTGAGCACTTTGTTTTTGCGCTCGGGATAATGGGTGTCGAGCCAGTGGCTGAATAAATCACTGACCCCGTAGGGCAGCCGGACAAGGGTATGACCGGCAAACTGCGCTCCTGCCTGCGCTGCGGCTTCGAGAATGGCGGGTGTTTCTGTATCCGTTAGTCCTGGAATAATCGGTGCGACGTTAACACCCACAGGAACTCTGGCTTGCGCGAGTTGACGCATTGCTTCGATCCGCTTGGCCGGTGAGGAGGCACGCGGTTCCATCCGTCGTGCGAGCTGTGGATCAAGGGTGGTGATAGAAATGATGACGGCGACCGCATTATAGCGCGCCAGTTGCACCAACAGGTCGCTGTCGCGCGTGACAAGGGCGTTCTTGGTGACGATGGCAAGAGGATTACGAAATTCGGCCAACACCTCGAGACAACTGCGGGTGAGTCTGAGTTGACGCTCAATGGGTTGATAGGGATCGGTGACGCCGCTCAGGGCGATCACCTGCGGCCTCCAGCGCGGAGCGGTGAGGGCGGCACGCAGCAGTTGCTGCGCATGCTCTTTGACGAGAATTTTTGTCTCGAAGTCGAGCCCTGCCGAGAAGCCCAGCCATTCGTGAGTCGGTCGAGCATAGCAGTTGTGGCTTACGACGCCGTTGGCGATGAAGTCCCCGGTTCCTGTCGTGATATCGTACATCGGAATTTCAACGCCCAGCGGCTCTACCGAGAGCACTCGCAAGTTGGCTCGGCTCTTAACGGCTTGGCCCTCGATGCTCCGCTTGCGAAGGATCGCGGAATCGACCGTTTGCAGAAGGCGGAGAGTAACAAGAAGTCCTCCCTTGACTCGAACGTATCGAACAGCCGAGGTACGCTGGGGCGTCTCGATGACATAGGAATGATCGAGCCGATTGAGGCCTTGAGCGATGAATCTGAGAATAACTTGATCCTTATTTGCGACCCGCAACACACCATCTGAGTGGCTTCCTTCCGCATCGAAGATCCCTGCGATGAAGCCTCTGTACCATTCATTGCTCGGCATGCTTGGCCACTGGATGACGGCTTGAATGCGCTCGAAGTGCGCGCGGGTCGATGTTCGGACCGCCCACATTTCCTTTCGCGTCTCTGACGCCGGCTGGAATCTAAAACGTTTGGTAGAGACGCCAACCTCAGCCAGATAAGTGGACGCTCGAACAAGCGACTCCTCATCTGTCATCGCGAGGCGGAAGCGGTATTGATAGTCATAGGTACGGCCAGTGCGTTCGTAGGAATAGATGCCAATGTGGCCATCACCGCGAATCACACCGCACAGATAGCCAAGCTTGTAGTCCGTCGTCGCCGCTGGAGAAATGGCGAATGCCGTGCCAAAGCCCATCAACTTATTGGCGGTCGTCAAGTGAGAACGTTGTTCTCGCCCCGCGCCGAAACCGGTCACATGCTTCCATCCACGCTCTGTGAGGAAGCGGTGATCGCCGCTTGCGACGAGAGAGGTCCCGTCAGTGAGCGTAATCTTAAAGGCTGGCTTCCGAGTCTTCCAATGTGCCAGCACACGGGTCCTCGTGTATCGGCGATACCAACCGTGGCGTTCCGTGCCGTATATCTCATCACCGACCGTGAGCGTCTCAAGCGCCCGCATCGACCCGTCCGCCATGAGGATGAGCGTGTCACCGCTCAGACAGTAGACACACCCATGTTCGCATCCCCGATACGGATTGACGCTGAACGTGAATCCGACATCCGGGCTGTCATTGTGTGAAAGAATAGTGCGTGTGGGATCGCGCAGCAGCTGAGTGCGAGGGGGAGGGAGGTCTGACTCGTCGTCCCATGCATCAGGATCTGGGCTATAGGTCAGCGACTCGAAGCGATTGGCGGGATTCTCCGAGGTGCCACGTCCCTTGAACAGCGGTCTCGGGTCTCTCATTTTTTATTCCTCTTCCTGGCGCGCGTACCCGTACGCTCCATCTTCGCGATAATGTAACCATACTAGCGAATAAAAAGCGAATATGCTAGGCTCCGCCGTCAGGAGGTGAGACGGTGGACACGTTGAAGCTGGCATGGAAGGTGGCTACTTTTTACGATCTCACACCCCAGACGCTCGCGCGTCTGACGCAGACGTATGGCCTCCGGGAATACGGTGGACTGGTGAATACCGACGAAGGTGAGGGGGTGCCCTTGGCGCTGCGACAGCGGATTGCCCAGGGGATGACTATCGAGGTCGATCCGCGGGTGCGCTACTGCTTGTGGCATCAGTTGATGGTGACACGACGAGCACAGGTCCTCCGTGAACGTGGGTATCAGGCGCGCGTACAGGGCTGGTTAGTGGTCGTGCGTGGTGGCAAACCTGCACGGATCGCCTTACGGAGAGGCCAACCTGCTCGGAGGATAGGGCATCCCCGTTTCGGTCGGTCGGAGTGATGGGGAGGAGAGCGGTCAAGGAAAAGACTCCTGGGCCATCAGGAGAGTTATACTTTGCGTGGCCAGGGATTGCAGTTTTGCCGAACGCTCTTCCACACGGCGATGAATCGCCGTGCTACAGTACTAGCGCCCCATAAATGGGGCTTGAAAGTCGGCTTCAGCCGGCGCCGTTCTGTAGCGCGGGTACTTCATGCCCGCGCACAAAAGCGCAATTCCTACCCGTGGGCAGTATATAATGCAGGCGAGGACGCCTGCACCACAATTCACCAGCAGCAGCAACGTGACAGGTTATTGTGCAGCCAGCGATCCGCCACAGGAGCTGCCCACGCCGGCTGTGCAGCCATAGCAGTGGGAGTCAACGAGGATATGTCGGCGAGCCAGAAGGTGGACTAACTCACTCGCGCTCTGTTCCCCAAGGCGAAACGATTTTCCGTTTCCTACGCGCATATCGAGCATCTGGTTGAAGTCACAATCGTACACAAACCCATCCCAGGAAACGCTGACCAAATGTCGGCACATCAGGCTGTCGAGAGTCGCTGGGTTGAACGCGGTCGCCAGGATCTCGAGGTAGGCCTCCAGTTTGCCTTCGCGTTGCAGCATATGCGCAAAGCGCGAGATCGGCATGTTGGTAATCGTGTAGAGGTGATTGAAAGCGATGCCGAAGCGCGTTCCCAGTTCTCGTTTGTAGTCGGCCTCGAGCTGGGCTTGTGGTGGGGGAAGATGGGCTCCCACCGGGTTGTAGACGAGATTTAAGATGAGTCCTGAGCCCGCCTGGCCATATCCGAGGGCATTGAGGCGACGAAGAGCTTCGATCGATTTATCGTACACCCCACGGCCACGCTGTTTATCGACGTTGTCTTGCAGATAACAGGGCAAGCTGGCGATGATTTCGACCTCCCTGTCTGCGAGGAAGTCGGCCAGCGTTTCTTGTCCTGACTCGAAGAGCACCGTGAGGTTACACCGATCCATTACATGGCGGCCGTCGTACCGGGCTTGCTCGACCAAGAAACGGAACGACGGATTTAATTCTGGTGCTCCACCCGTGATATCAACAGTTGCCGCCTGTGCCGCTCGCACAAACTCAAGCGCGAGCTCCGCAGTCCGCCGATCCATGATCTCAGTGCGTTTCGGTCCGGCATCGACATGGCAATGCACACACGCCTGGTTGCAGAGTTTCCCAACATTGATCTGCACGGTGTCGATGCCAGTGCGAGTCAGTTGGAACCCTTCCTGACGGACCCGCGCGGCGAAGGAAGGCAACGATTTATCGTGAGTGGTTTCTCTGGTTCTGTCAGTTGCTCCGTTCACAACTCACCCTGCCTTTCGCTTACACTCTCCAGCCCTGGAGGCTTTTTGTCTTGCATCAGATGCCGTACCTACTCTGCAAGTTTCATAAAACAAATCTTCAGATGCCTAAAAAAGTTCCCATAACCAGGTTCTTTTGTACAGTAGGGCTGTCCTTCGTGGCACGCTGTGCCTGAAGGGCAGCATAGTAGTGGTCGCGCACGCCTAACGCATTGACTTCGCACATCGCAACAAGCTTGTCTCCGATCGGTACCTGGAAGACACACAGGCCAAGGCGTTCCTGTCCGAGGGGAGTTTCGATTTCCGCTTTGCTCATAAAATGGTGGCTGACAATATTCAGGTAATGCGCTGTGGCGTGGCCGCGAAGCCAGCGCCATACGAAACGTATCGAGTGCTGGGGATCAAACCGTGCTGGCCAAC
>CAZCWX010000148.1:0-5131 GCA_964502465.1 uncultured Enterobacteriaceae bacterium
GACAGAAGGATCACATTGAGAGAACACCAAAGTGTGGCCGCTTTGACTCACGGTCACCAGCCTCGGTCTGAGGCTCTACGACACGTTCTACAACGGCAATACCTTCCGCGCATTTGAGCAGTGGTACGAGTATGCCAAGAAAAACTACATTGCCCAATCTGAAGCGCCGACCCCTGAATGGGTCACGATGTACTATGACCCCCTGATTCCGCACAATCATACGGTGCCTTTTTCCGGCAGCTGGATCATGTGGGGCTTTTATCTGCTCCCGAATGATCGGGTGATGGCACGACGCTTCTATGAGGCCGCCAAAAAGGACTATTTGATTGAAAAACCGGATGGCACGGCGCATATGGTGCTTGCGCCTGGGATGACGGAAGATCATTCCTACATGACGGTTCGGACTTTGAGCATGGCCAACGAACTCGGGGATACTGAGATCGTCAAGAAAATGCGGGCACATGTGGAGGCGCACTATGAACCGACCTGGGATCGTGAAAAAGGGGAGTTTTACTACCTCTTTGGACTGCGTGAGCCTTACCCTCGTGGGCAGTACAATGCCAACCTGATGGTGTCCCAGGTTGCCGGACCGGATGCCTGGTGGCGGCTGTACAATGAGCCGAACCTCACCAAGTTTGACGAACCGACGGTGTATAGAGTGGACTATCCGAGTATTGGATTATCGCAAGCCTCTTATGACCGTGAGAAGAAGACGCTGGTCTTACGGACCTATGCTGCTGATCCAGCGGCGAATGGTCGTCTGACCAGCTTCCGAGTGAAAAATCTGGCGCAGCCCGGTTCCTGTACAGTCCTCGCTGATGGGGCAACCTATACTGACTGGACCGAGCAAGACGGCGAGATTGAGATTCGAACGACGATCGGTACCCGCTCGTTCCAGATTGTTGAGTCATAACGCAAGGTAACTGCAGGCAAGCCGAGTATGAGGAGGGCAGAGGAATTGGGGCTATCACAAACAGCCTTCCTCCAGTCTTCCTCTATGCGGCTGCACGCTATGACGAGAGCCGTTGGAGAGATTCCCGTACTGTTGGTCGCTCACCCGATGCAACATCTCTCCTCCGGCGCTCGTGAAACGCCGTCAGCGTCTCGTTTGCTCGAGCAAAGGCAGCGATCTGCTCACAGTATTGGTCAAGCTTACGCCCGGGAAGCGCCCACAGGGCCACCCCCTCAGACAGCGCGTCGAGATAGGCTCTCGCGCCGCAGCATCCTAAGCTCATAGCCGCACGTCCACGATTGAGAACCTGCGGGACAATAGCGCAAGCGGGACGCCCCATCGCTGGCGCGACCCCACCATCGACGCGCTCGACGGCCTCGCTCAAAATGAGCCCCTGTTGGGCATGGGCGAACAGAAAGACCACTTCAGGCTCAACTGGGAAGTCGGCAAGGGGACCGTAGAGCGCGTGTTTCACCTCGCGCTGTAATACCGGGATGGCAGCGACTTCCTCTTCGCGTACGTAATCGAGTCCGATCATGGCTTGCAGGGAAGCCTGGATCTCATCCGGCTGTGAGGCTGGAGCCTCCGCCATATTGTGCGTGTAGATGCCAATCGAACACAGTTCGTGATCCCTCGCCGATGTGGCAAACGTGCGCGTCGCAGCTTCTTGCCAAAAGGCGCATCCAGCAGGGACCACACCATCGAAGGCGGGAACCTCGTCCGGCACGCTATCACAGAAGGCAACGGCAATAGGTGGTAAAGACAATTCCAACGACGTCATCAACTGATTCGCTCGTCTTTGATGAGATGCGTTCATGTGGATTCCTTCTTTTATCGATCTAACGGTCCCGGTCACCGTTTGCCGCCCGGACTGAAACTGTTCGCATTCATCGCGAACCGCCAGCGGGCGGCAATACGGTTCCGGGTAGAGCCGGCGGTTGCCCAACCGGCCCCCCCACAGATCCGGACGTGACCGATTAAGTCATCCGGTTCCTCGGTCATCAGAGTCTCGACACCCCTCTGACGCATAACTTTGCTGCCCGGTAAGCTCTTCAGACTTGGTGGATGATCCTAGGCCGCGGAAGCGGGAAAGCCTTCAAGATCCGCTCGAACTGATCCCACGGGATGTAGCTCTCACGGCTCCGGCGGCTCAGCCAATAGCGCCACGCCTTGCGCACGCTCGCGAAGAGCGACTCCAGGGCTCGGTAGTTCCCCCGGATCGAGTAGTACTGGTAGTGGCCGCGCACCTTCTGGCACAGGGCCTGGTACTGCTCCTTCAGGGGCCGGTGCCGATTGTGGCGACACCACTGCCAGAGCGCCTGCTTCGCGCGGCGTACCCGTTTCTTGGCGGTTTTCCGCTTGAGGACCCAGGTGCCGAGGCGTGATCGCGCCCAGTAATGGGTAAAGCCGAGAAACTCGAAGGTGCCGTTCCCATGGTCGGCGGTCTCTCGACGGGCCGGCTTCCCGAACGCGATCAGCCTCGTCTTCTGTAGGTGAATGGTCAGGCGAAAACGCGCAAAGCGCTGGGGCAGGACCGCCATGATCCGGCGCGCGTCCTCCTCGACTTCGCACCCGATGACGAAGTCATCGGCGAAGCGCAGCAAGAAGCAGCGGCCTCTCATGCGGGGCTGCACGTCGCGCTCAAACCACTCATCCAGCACGGAGTGCAGGAATATATTACTCAATACCGGTGAGATCACGCCACCTTGCGGGCTTCCGGTCTCGGGATACGTCAGGTCCCCGTCCTCGATGACGCCCGCAGTGAGCCATTTCCCAATCAGTCGTAGTATACTCCCGTCCTTGACCCGGTGCCTGATCGCTTCTCGGAGCAGGTCGTGGTCAATGCTATCGAAGAATCCACTAATATCTGCGTCGATGATCCAGTGGATGTTCTTGCCCAGGCATTGCGCGCGAAGCTCGCTCAGTGCTTGATGAGGGCTACGACCCTCGCGAAAGCCGTAGGAGAAATCCTGAAAATCCTGTTCATAGATCGCTCCCACCAGCATGGCCACAGCCCGCTGGACAATCTTGTCCTCGAACGTCGGTTTTCCGATCGGTCGCTTCTTCCCATCTTCCTTGTCCAGCCACACGCGCTCCACGGGCGGAGCTTGATACCGCCCGCTGCGCAAGCGCTCGTACAGGTCGCGCAGGTTCTCGTCCAGGTGCGCTGCATAGTCCTGCGCCGTCACTCGGTCGATCCCCGGGGCGCTGTCTTTGCGCGTCCGGTGGTACGCCTCGCGTAGGAAGTCCTCGTCAATCAGATGAGCCAGGTTCGTGAACACATCCTCCGGATAGTCAACCGCCTGGGTTGCAATCCGCTGAAGTTTCGTTGATACGGTTGGTGACCTCAGGGTGTCTCCCGTAGTTCCATCCAGCGTTACGTTATGCCCGGCCTCGCCTTCCCTCCAGTGGGTCCCTTGGGCCTCGGTTCCCCACCTTCATCGGTACTATGCGCCGCTAAGACTGCCACCCTGCCCCTCTCGGATCGCTTCGCTTGTCGCTCGCGGTCCGATACCTTGCCGGCTCCCGTCGTTCGTGGTCTCCGTTTCCGGCTCGTGGCCCGGTGGAAGCCCCCCGGGACCCCGCCAGGGTTATTGAGTCAGCCGGCTCCCCAGACCGGCAACTATCACAAGGAGGCAGGTGGCTCTCCCAAGTTCCCGAGTGACCCCTGTGTTGACATGCCCCGCTCTCAGACCCCGGTGGTGTCCTCAACACTCGCCCTCGCGTGTCCCGGACTGCGGCCTTCCGCTGCATGCAAAGCGTCGGCTTTCCCCCTCGATGCCACTGAGGGATATCCTTGCGGACCACGACTATACCTATTTCGGGGCTCCATCACGCGGCCTGTCACCTCGCTCCCCCTAGCTCCGCGCCTCCATTACTGGTTGAGCACGTAGGGTTCGCTACTGACGTGCTGGCTAGGCGTTCGTCAGGTGGGACTTGAGCGTGTAGCTCTCACCCACTGGGTCACAACAGCGAGTTTCATAGGCTTTCTCCACTCCCCTCGCTTCGGGCTTTACTTGGCGCGAGCCTGCCCTGGTTCGGCGGAGAGAGAAAAGAGTCCGAAGGCGCCCTTGCGCTGGAGCTTGATTGCCACGCTGAATTGAACTGCGACCCCAGCGAGCATGATGAGCAGAAACACGGTGAGTACATCGATTAGCGTGACGCGGAAGAACAGCACAAGGAGGACCATTAGGACGTATCCGACTTGGGCGAAAAACGTTGCAGCGATCGAGGCGAAAGCGTCGTCTCCTTCCTTGGACGCCATGTATGCAAATGGTCCCGTGGCTACTCCGTATGACCAGAGCAGCAGAGGAATCACCGAACTCGGGTCCGCCCGTGAGGCAAAGAAGTAAAGGACGATGCCGCACCATAGGGCGATGACGGCAACGGTGTAGAGGCTGCTGAGGAGCGCGAAGAAGTAGAAGGGCAGCTTGCATCCCCGTTCGGCGAAGTAAGCCGCCGGAGCGGCCAGCGCCATGCCAGGGAGGAGGGCCAGACTGATGCCGAACGTGGATAGAAAAATCGCTGCGATGCCCCACCCGATTGCGCCCCAGTTACCGAGTACGGCAAGCCAAATGCCGGCGACAATTCCGCCAAAGGCGTTAAGGAATCCCAAGGGGACAGCAAGAGCCGTCATAGTTCCGAGGATCGCGTTCATAGCTCGCCCCCCCGTGTGCTAGCGCTTCGCACCGCCGAACAAGAATTAGGCTGCACCCTCTGTCATGAGAAGAATCGCTCGTAATCGTCATGGCTCCCTACCCAAAACCACGTAACCGTGTCGCCCTCCAAAACGCCAATGGCACGATAGCCGCGGGTTATTCGCACAGACCAGGTGTTCTCGTCGCGGTTGATGCACTGGAAGCGCAACGAGGGGTGGAATGGGTTTTGTGCCCAAAGGCGATACGCCCTTCTCGCCCTGCGTTTGATCTCCTCGTCAAGGGCCTCGTAGGCCCTCCAAAATGAGGGTAAGGTAGCGGAGTTCATAACTGGTTCTCGTCCAACGGCTTAGCGCGTCCTTCAGCGATTTCCTGCTTGGCGCGCTTGGCGGCGGTGACAAGCTGTGGTTGTGTTTTCGCGAACAGGGCGTCCCATTCAAGTTCATCTCGCAGGTCTTCAATATACTCCCTGAGATGTTCCACCACCTGCGCTTGCGCGGTTTCGGGCAAAGATTCCAGCATC
>CAZCWX010000149.1:0-15356 GCA_964502465.1 uncultured Enterobacteriaceae bacterium
GAAGATCACAGAGATAACTGAGTGGCATCGCCACCATATCATCTGGAAATCGAATGGGGGCAAAGATATAACAGCAAACCTCATGCTGCTTCACCCAGCATGCCATAGGCAGGTGCATAGCCTGAAGTTGGAAGTGGTGAAACCGTGTCCTGCGAAGGGCGTTTGTGAGGCTCGAGCTGATTGAAGGGAAACTTTCACGATCAGTTCCTAGAGGGCTGGGTGGGAGCAATCCCACCTGGCTACTCGGCCTGGGTGGGTGTGAGCCCACCTGGCTACCCCGGTGACCGCCTCAAGAATAGGAGGTCGCATATGTTGAAAGAGTTCAAAGAGTTCGTCATGCGCGGCAATGTTGTCGACATGGCGGTGGGAATCATCATCGGCGTTGCGTTTGGTACCATCGTCCAGAGCCTCGTCGACGACGTTCTGATGCCACCCATTGGCCTTCTTCTGGGCGGTGTCGACTTCTCCAACTTTTTTGCCGTCTTGAAGGAGGGAACCCCTCCCGGCCCGTACCCTGCCCTGGCCGACGCCAAGGCCGCCGGAGCGGTGAGCATCAACTACGGCGTCTTCCTAAACGCCGTGTTTACCTTCTTGATCGTTGCCTTCGCCATTTTCCTGCTCATTCGAGCCATCAATACGATGCGCCGCCAAGAAGAGGTTACGAAGGAGTGCCAGTATTGCGCCTCTTCCATTCCCCTTAAGGCCACCCGTTGCCCCCAGTGCACGTCGGAACTTGCGGGGTAGCTGGAGATGCGGCCTAACAAGACAAATGCAGCCGACCTCGTACCTCGGCGGCTGATTTGTGCCGTTGAACGAACCCGCTGCGCGGGGGCTTCTTGTGTCGTAACGATCCGGGATTTTTCCCACCTTCGTGTTTCCTGCCGTAGCCCTGGGGCTAGCCAACGTATCAGGCGATAAGCAATTACCTCCTAAAACTACACAGTCGTGGTCCGTCAGGCCACGACGCCACAGGAGGTCAGTATGGGCGAGTTACGCGAGCGGATGCAGCAGGCCCTCTGCCCAGTTTTCCAATGACGCTCTCCATATCGCTCTGGCGACCGTAGCCGAGGTTGATATGCTGGTGAGCTGGAACTTTAAACATATCGTGCGATTTGACAAGATCCGTTTGTTCAATACGGTCAATCGAGAGTACGGCTACAAGGCCCTCGAAATTTATTCACCGCGGGAGGTGACGACCTATGGAGCAGGAGACGAAACTGAAGACAGTTGAGATGACCCGTCGCATTCGCGACGCGCAGCATGAGCAGCTGAAAGACAAGACTTGAGAGGAGCGCGTGGCATTCTATAAAGAGCAAGCACGAGCTTTGCACGAAGCGCTAAGAAAGCCCCCGCAACGGCAACACAAGAAAGATGAGAAAGCGGCCTAACCATCCTGCGCACGTGACCGCCGCCCGCTTGCGGTTCAGGGTGAACGTGAAAAAATCTCGGTTGGGGCGGCAGACGGTGACCGGGCACGTTCACCCCAAAGGCTTTCTTATGAACTTCGTTAAACTCATCAAGCTGAACGGGCTAATGGAACGATCGGCCGGTCGCCCGGACATTGTGGTCGGCTTGATTGATGGCCCCGTTGCAATAGACCATGCTGATCTGGCGACCGCTGTTGTTCGTGAAGTTCCTGGACAAACGCGAGGCGCATGCACGCGACACGATAGGGTTGCTTGTCAACACGGCACTTTCGTTGCAGGTTGTCCATAACGTTCGCCCTTCGACAGGCTCAGGGTGAACGGGAGAAGTCCTCGTCACGACACGGAAACCCGTTCGTGCTGAGTCCCTCGACAGGCTCAGGACAGGCTCTGTCGAAGCATGAACGGGCCTTAGAGCAATAGACGGCAATCAACTGGAGTTCGTATAAAGCGTCACGACAGGTGCGAGTCATAGGGAGTCAGTAGATCTTCATCCTGGCAATGAAAGGGAAAATTCCTGCTTGTCAGGAGTCTTGTCTTGTACGCGGGTGGGAGGCCGCGAGAAAAAGCTCCTCAGAGCGTCGGGCTCAGGAGACCCCTCGCCGGTACGCTCTTGCCCCTGCGGGGGAATCCACCGGGACACCAATCTCCTGACGGGACGTAAAAATGATGTACGGCAGGGTATGGCACCTGGTTCAGCAAGGCCGTGCCTGCCTCGGCTCTGGAGCGGCTCAGGTATTTCCTGTGCGGAGAGTGTATCTTTGCATGGTGGCTGCCTGCCAGAGCTGTTCCGCAACAGAGTGCGACTGTTGCTACGGAAACCGCCTGTCCAATACAGGCGAGGGTTTTTTAGCCGCCGTCCGTTGGTGAGGAAGTCAGACCGAAGTCAACCCACGCGGTTGCAAGAGACCACACCCATTCGTGCCGCGCACGACCGCACGGCGAAGACCCAGGGTGGCAGCAATGCCATAATTGGGAGCAATCCTGTCCCTGGCAGCCACGCGAAACAATCCTGTACCCACAGGGTTGAAGCCGGGACGAGACAGTTGCCTATGGGCACACAGACTTCGGCAGGAATACTGACTTCCGACCAGGTTGTGCGAGACAGTCCTCACGTGCTCTCGCGCTGTCGCCAGAGGGGGAGGTTGGTGCGCACCAATCACCCCTTGGGGCGAGAGGCCTTTTTCTTGCACGAAGTGAAGCATAGTGATGGCAAACAACGCTTTCTTTTATCGCCAGGGAACGGTCAGTTTCATCAAGAGTTTGCCAAATCGGGTCACTGCTTCGTCGAAGGAGTACTGGCTCAGGTCTACATAATGTGGAAAGGCAATTTCCTCGATCGCGGCGACGGTCACCTGGGCGCAGAGGATGCCATGGTCGTGAGTGAGTCGCGTCACTAAATTTTTGAGAGACACAAAGGTGCACTCCGCGGGAACGGCGTCGCTAACCATGAGCAGCAACTTGTTCCGCTTGCGGCTGCGTAAGGCCAACTCAGCGGCCCGCGCTAACGCTCCAGCGTCGTTATTGCCCCCGTTTGCGGTCAGTGAGGCAATAGCAGTACGCTGAAAATCGCCAAGCCAATACAAGGTATCGCCATCGAACGCATTGATATGTCCGTCAATACCACGCACCCCTTTGGCGCTTTCGGCAACGAGTGCGCCAAACGCTTTCGCGCGTTCGAGTCTTTCCCCGCGCATTGATCCTGAGCGGTCAATCACCATGCCAATGTAGGCATCCGGCTGTATCTCCTCCCGTGCGAAGACCAGGAGATTCGGACTTGGTATCGAGGGGATCTTCCGTGCTTGCAACACGTCAAGTCGTGTTCCTCGACGTGAGCTGAATTCTTCGACAGTATGTTTCCCTAACTGGGCCAGGTATGCGCGCAGGCGGTGAATATGGAGGCGGATAGCATTCACAAGCTGTGCATGGCGCACAGGATCATAGGGGATCGTCTCTTCCTTCACCAGAGGAGGAAAGTCCACCTCGGGGTTCAGATTCGGACCGCCGTGCCCAGAGGGAGAAGAGGTTGGGTGTGGGCCGCGAGCAGCCGCCCTCGGATGCTTGCTATGACGTCGTCGTGGACGGGGACTGTCCGACCGCTCACGCCTCAGTGAGTCTGGCAGTCGATTCGTACGCTCCAGGCGGTCCAGCATCGCTTCCAGTCCGCGCAGGGCGTTCGGAAAAGTACGCATCCGCTGGCGTAATTGTTCCATATCGTTTCGCTGTTGGTCACTCCGTCCGAGAAAGGCAGCAATTTTTCTGGCAGTCTGAAGCAACGCAGCATGGGAAAGATCTTTCAAATCCCGCGGGACTACAGCAACGGCTGCAGCTACGCGTGCATCTGGATAGCGCTGCGGATGAACGCCACAGCGCAGGCAGGTTAAAAACGCGGCCAGTGGTGGAACGACTCCGGGCAGCCCGAGCAGGTCTATGTCACGCAAAGTAACCTTGTGCTGACCATCGGTTTGTCTCAA
This sequence comes from uncultured Enterobacteriaceae bacterium, assembly GCA_964502465.1. Lineage (GTDB taxonomy): Bacteria > Desulfobacterota > Binatia > Bin18 > Bin18 > CAZCWX01. The sequence goes on from CAZCWX010000149.1 coordinate 3,899, forward strand.
TGGGACAAAGCGGCCCGGCAGTATCCCGCTCTGGATGGCAGTCAGCACCTCATGAGGAGACCACTGGAGTACCGCCGCATACTCGTCGAGTGGCACCTCATGGTCATTTTGCGCGAACGCATACGATGCCAGACGATCGAAATATCTACCCCACTGGGGCCGGCGTGAGCGGAGGCGCCGTTCCAGCCGTTCGTCGCACAGAATATCGTAAATGTCGCCAATCCCTTCAGACCGCGCGATGCCGCGCGTGGTTTTATGTCCGCGTGCGCCAAAGTCGGCGAGGTGATGACCGATCTCGTGCAAAACCAGTCCCCGCATGATGTCCGCACCGTGTGGATGACTGTTCATAACCGGGGTAGGTGAGATTTCCATCTCGACCGCCTGGCGTTCACGGCTCTCGCGTGTCTGGCCGAGACCTGCCTCAGCAAGAGACATCATCACTGGCTTGCCGAGCAGTTCTTGGCCGATCTGGCGAGCCCAACGGATCAGTTCTTCGAGCTGGGCTTCTGGCAACATGTTACAACTCCAAAGCACGCACGACGATGTGCCAGACCAGGCCGGCATCAGTCGTTGGATCATCCCAACGCCCAGCAAACCGTCCGCAAAAACTGGTCTTGAGCAGTTCTGCCACAGGGTCGCCGTCGAATTCCGCAAAATTGGGATGGCCAAGGAGCGTACACACTTCGTCGGTGGCACGCACACTGAGATCAACACGCAAATTGTCGTCGCGACGGACGGCATTTGCTGCCTCAACGACTCGTTCAATCTGGTGTCGAGGGACATCGGGATGGCGTCGGGCGAGCAACCGGACCTCTTCAGCTGCTGGTGGATAGTCCATCTTCAGTGGTGCGAAACGGTCGAGTTGCGCCGGGTCCACACTGGTGGTGCCAGTGAACTGCGCGCCGTTATTGATGGCAGCAATCCAGAGCACGTTGTCAGGAATGTCGAGAGTCGAGCCGGTAAGGGGGTTGTACATTTTGCGTGTCGAGTCGAGAGCCGGCATAATGCCGTTCCGTGCCATCTCGCGACAGCGATTAAATTCATCCAAAAAAATGAGGTAGCGTATATCGGAATTCGTATGTGCGGCTTCCAGCGCCCGAAGAATATCTGTCGGAAGCCACACGGTCTCGGCTTGGCCGGAGGGAGTAGCCCGGATCTGCAAGGTTGCCAGAAAGTCGGTCGCTTCATAGACCGAGCTGCAGTTAAAGAAAACATACTCCAGGCCGAGCGCCTCAGCGATCTTGCGCGAAAGGACTGTTTTGCCTGATCCCTGCGGCCCGTCGAGCAAAATATTCAGGCCACTTTCCAACAGTGCTTGGAGCTTCTTTGCCAAGACTGGTTCGATATACAAACTGTCATCAAGACGGAACGTCACCTGACTGAGAAACTCAACCTCAATATACCCACGTTCTTTACTGGCTGGCTTACGAACTGAAGTTACTCGCACCCGGCACAGTTGGCCGGGCTGAATGCGGGGATCGTCACACAGAATGACCTTGGGCGCGCGTTTGCCATCAATATGCGTAGTCCGGAAACGAAAACGGCTATCCGTCTTGGGATTCGCATAAAAGACTGCTTCGAATTCAGAGCCATCTTTGAGTTGTGTCGCAGGGTGTCGTGTGTGGGCCATACGTGCATACCTTCTTGGCGCGGAGCAGTTGCTAAAAGAGCAAGACTCTTAAGGCGAAGATTTTTTCCCACATCGAGATTGCCTTCTGCGGGAAAAAAAGGGCTCGGTCAAGAGTCTGGTTGATAAAAGAAAGGAGAGGCGATCATGCAGAGAGAAACCAAACATCAGTTGACACGATGGGCTTTCCTCCCGCTCAGCCTCGCGCTGGTCATTGGCGCGAGTGGTCCGAGTTGGGCAGGGCAGTATATCGAGAGGGAAGACTGCGCGGAGGCTGCTACCCACTCCAACCCTATGCCGCCGTCTTGTACAGGGCGGCGCGTGCTGGACACTTATAAACAGACAAATCAACGGGGACAGGAAACTTGTCAGGTTGAGATAGTCGAATATGAGTGCAAAAAATCCGGCGAGGGGATAAGTCTGAGTCATCAGTTGGAGTATTTCCCGCTCGGCTCTGCTGAGGGGGCCACTCCCGCCCAACAGGGGGATGCTTTCAATAGTGGAGATAGCTCAGAGGGTGAGCCAGCCTCCCAAGAAGGGGCATCCCAACCAGAGCCGGGGGACTCACAACAACCGTGGTCGGACGTCGTGGCAGAAAACCCTCCTGTGCCTTTCAACCCCTACTCCCAGGGGCAGCAGTATGAGGATCCGGTAGGCAAGGCTGGGAAGACGCTGCTGCCGCAACAGATTAAGAACAAACCTTACAAGGGCAAGGGGAGGGAAACACCGATTCTGGCTCCCAACCCTAAGCCCATGATTTTGAAGGGTCACTTAACGGTTAAACTGTCGAATGGCCAACGGGTGCGGGGTCGACAAAGGAAGGATGATACATGGGAGGTTCTTTTGAAAGACAAAAAGGGGAGAGACAAATGGGTGCTTGCGGAGAGGCAATAAGCACACCCGCCGACTAAGGGAGCTTAGATGTAGGGTGGGTCATTGACCCACCTACCCGGCTGACCCCTTTCTTACTCCTGACAAGGGGTAAGGTTGAGGCTAGGCCCATGCAGTAAGAGGCGACTTCGCCGGTGATGGCATCGATATAGGCGTAAGGACGACACGCGTCCGTAGTAAGAGCCGCAGGTAGCCTTCGAGTCACGAGCGCGTTAAGAAATTGGCTAGTCAGATTTTGGCGAAGCCAAGACACAGAAAGGGAGGAATACCGGACATGAGAGCATTCTGGGCAATAGGCTTTATACTAGCACTGGCCACTGAGGCAGTGGCCTACTCTGAGGCAGACTTGGAACAACTGAAACAGACTAAGAGCTGTCCCAAATGTGACCTGCGCGGGGCCAACGTGCGCGGGGCCTTCCCACATAAGCGCGGCGAGCCGGTGACAGACCTGCGCGGAGTCAACCTGCGGGAAGCCAATCTGAGTGGGGTTGACCTGACTAACGTTGACCTGCGGGATGCTGACCTGGCAGGGGCGAACCTAGAGCGGGCCAAACTCAACAACGCGCGTCTGGATGGCACCGATCTTAGTAAAGCCAACCTCAGCGGGGCCGACTTAAAGGGGGCCAGCCTAGAGCGGACTCGTCTGGATGAGGCTAACTTGGAGTATGCCAATCTACAATTCTCCCGTCCGATCGAAGCGAGCCTGAAGAAAGCCAGCCTGCAGGGGGCTGATATGGTTTCGGCCCAACTGCACGGCGCTGACCTGCAAGGGGCGAACCTGCGCAATGCCAAGCTGTTCGGGGCAAACCTGGAGCGGGCGAACTTGCGAGAGGCTGACCTAGAGGGGGCCGACCTGGAGATGGCGAATTTGCAGACTAGTCAGCTTGGCGCCAACCTGGAAAAAGCTAACTTACGCCTGGCCAACCTGGTTGGAGCTGACCTGGCGGGTGCCAACCTGAAGGAGGTCAACCTGCGCCAAGCCACTCTGGTCAGGACCAACTTGGGCCGAGCCAACCTGGAAGGGGCTGATCTCAGCGGGGCTATCTTGAATGAGGCCTCTCTGGGCGAAGCGAAGCTGATGGGGGCCGACTTGCGCGGGGCGAGTCTCAGCAACTCTGGTCTGATGGGAGCTTATCTTGACATGGCCAACCTGAGCGGGGCTCGCTTGACCAACGCCAGGTTGCAGAAGGCATATCTGCGCGGCACTAATCTGGAGCAGGCCGACCTGCGCGGGGCCGACCTGCGCGGGGCTATCCTGGAGAAGGCCAATCTCGACGGGGCTAACCTGGAAGGGGCGAACCTCACCGGAGCCTTCTGGGTGGATGGGGAAAAATGTGCCGAGAGGTCAATAGGCGCGTGCAACCCGAGGTGATCGGGGTGCCTGCCATGCTGAGCAGGCATTTCGGCTTAGCAGCGACCTTTAGGAAGGGAATTTTTCTTTTATTTTCAATGGCTTACGAGACGGTAGGCCTGATAACGGAGATCGCCGTTTCCGGTCTTCACTTGGTCGTCTAGACCGCGAAAAATCGCTGCTAGAAAGGCTCACACCCGGTCATCCTGGAAACTGTGAGGACTGACACTCATCGACTCGGAAAAAATTTCCTTCTCAAGAGTCTTGCTGAATAACAAAGAAGGAGGACCGATTATGCAGCGAAAAATGAGTCACTGGTTGACACGGGCGGCCTTCCTGCCTCTCAGTGTCGCACTGGTAGTGGACGCTGCACTGGCCGCGGCGGGCATGCCACAGCTCGCACAGTACACACCGCTGGCAGTGACGACAAGCAGGGCGTCCGGCGCCGGCCAAGTCCTTCTGGCGCAGGCTACGCCGAGGGCGCATCCCCTGGGGGCCGAGGGGCGCCGCGGCAGCGTCCCCGGCCACCTCAAGCGAGTAACGGCAGGCCAGATCGTGGTTGTCATCGACCGCACCATTAGCAGAGCGGTGAAGCAGGGCACGGAGATCAGTTTCGAGCTGACGCCGCAGACCGAGTTTAAGGGAGAGCAGAGTGGTCAGCCACTCACCGCCGCAGCCATGGAAAAAGGGCGCCCAGTGGTGGTCGGCTACACGATCCGCAGCGGTCAAGAAGTAGTGGTGGACTGGGTTCGGATCAAGTCAGGGCCTGTCATCGCGTTCGAGGGCGAGGGGAGGCGCACGCCCCGGCCGCTGACTCCCGGCCAGGAGCAAAGGGCGCGGGAGTCTGGGCTCGAACAGCCGTGGCAAACCTCATGGGGGGAGTTCTGCGGCGAGTTACAGCGTCTCTTCCAGAGCGGGGCGACGCGGGACGCAATGGACGCCCAGTTTGCCGGGAAGCCGGTCATCTGGGAGGGGGAGATCATCGAGTTTGATGGGCCGGATAACTCCCTTGTCGTGCGCATGCCGGAGTGTCGCGTCACCGTCGCAGAGGCGGATAATCGCTCGGCAGAAGTTGGTGTTCTTGGCCTCCGCTTTAAAAGCTTGGATGAAATATATCGTCTGGGCGGCATTACGGTACCGGCAAAAGTGCGCTTCTCCACGGTACTCAGAACACCGCCAGATCCTAATAGTCCAGCCGGAAAATTTTCCAACTTCGGTATCTTCCATCCGGTGTCTTGGATCGAGGAGGAGGAGGAGGGAGAGAAACCAAGACTTTTAATACTTGTCGGTATTGGCGACGGCACAAAGCTCCTGGAGTATGTCGGGAGCCAGGCTCGCTGAGGGGAGCGAGCCCAAGCGGGGACGGGTGCCTGGCAGAGCGGCCCGCCCCTGCTGAGGCTGAGTGAATCAGCGGGGCAGCCTGGCGACCCACACGACCGGGCGCTCTAAATCGAACCGCACGACATTGTATGGTGCCCCTTCAGTGACAAGAAAAGTCTCCGCTAAAAAACGCAGGGTGGGTCACTGACCCACCCTGCCTGGCTGTCCCGGTCAACGTCGATCAACTCCCTGGCCTCCGATGGGTCCCCACTGCCCTGAGGGGATGAAGCCGGCCCAGTAAAAGGGATGACTCCGCTCCTCACTCGCCAGCATTGCCAGCTGCACCTGCCGTAGCGCCTCGGCCCGTCCCTCGCCTGAAAGGAGGCGTGTGTAATAGGCAATCATCAAGTCCCGTGTCGCCTCATCAGCCACTTTCCATAAACTCATCACTTGACTTTCTGCCCCCGCCATCACCAGTGCCCGCCGTAGCCCGTACACACCTTCGCCGTTCTGCACTGCGCCAACGCCTGTTTCACAGGCCGAGAGCACCACAAAGACAGAGACGGACCAGCCTAGCGTTTACGATGTGCCTCGTCATTCCTCTATTACTTTAGATACTTACTAGGCGGCCAAAAAACGGCAGCTCTCCAGTGAGGAACTGCGCCGGTATGGGCTGGAGGATGGTCTGAGCTGATACACGTTCAAAAGGTCTCTGATTCCCACTCCTCACCTCTTGATGGCGATTGGGAAATCCGCCACCGTCTGCGGCTTGGTCGTCGTTGGTGTCTGCCTCCCTTGGGTTAGCTCCTTCACCCGTTCCGACACGTACACGTCCAACATATTCACGGTGATTTTCCCGGTCCCCCGGTAGTCGGCCCCGCCATTGACCCCCTCTACCAGAGCCTTAGTAAAAGCCCCGTTATCCCACGCCGGGTCTTCCAGGGAGTACTGCCTCCCGGTCGAGGATGCAAACACCACCGCCCCGTTCTCCGCGCTGGCTAACTCGTTCACCACTGCCGCGATATCAGCCACACCCCGCCGCGCGCCCATCACATCACCCGAATGGCAGGTGTCCACAAACAACACGGCCTTGCCTGCCAGCGAGGCAACTGTATTCTTGAGATCCGAGAAGGGGACGGCGGTGCGTTTGAGTTTCTCTGTGTCGGCGTTGACCGGCAAAAAGTAATAGAGCCCGTTCGCGTCATTCACACCATGCCCGGCAAGAAATACGATTGCCACGTCCCTGCTGGTAGTTTCTTTTTCCAGCCAGTCCAACCCATCCAGGAGCGCATCCTTGGTGGCCTGTTCATCGGTCAGTACTTTGACGACCACGTCCCGGTATAGCCCTCCCTTCTGCCGAACCATGGCGACGGCAAAATCGCGGGCGTCCTTAGCGGCGAACTTCAGGGTGAGGGTTTCGTCCTGGTAGGCGTTCACTCCAACCGCCAGCACATAGAGCTTGGGCGGAAGGACGAACTCCTCCTGAGTGCCCCTTCCGCGCCACTTAAGATGCACCGTGGCCGGTACACTGGCGGCGTAGCGGTTTTCAACGATGAGGGAGAGTTCGGCATCCCGTTCGGGCACGGTGACCTGCAAGACCTGCACCGCACTCCCCATGATATCCTTCACCACTGCGACCCCCCGTTCCGTTCGCACCGGCCTGCCGTCCACCAGCGCTTTCACCGCTGTTGCCAACTCGCCGGAGGGAGAGCGTACCCTGAACTGCACTTTTACCTCCGGCGATGAAATTTCCGCTCCATCCTCGGGCGAAATGATCTCCACTAGCGGTGGCAGGATCTTTCGCACCTCAGCTTCCGACCGTTTTTGACCCGCTTCAGCCTCGGCCAGCCGCAGCGCCTCATCCTCGTTCTGTATTTCTAATACTCTCGCCACCACATCCGGCCGGTAGTATCTAGCCCGTAACCGGGAGGCCGGGAAGAAGTCTGCAGCAGCTTCCTTGCCGTTGTTCAAATGCCAGCCGATCAGGTCCTCCCCTCCAGGGGAAGCATCGTAGTACCCTTTAGGTGTCCACAGCACCCACCGCTTTTTGTCGTTATGGGGAAACAAAGCCAACAGCTCCGTGCCGTCGCTCATCCGATACCAGCGGATAGTTCCATCCCCCAGGGCTGCCACTGCCACTTTGCCGCTGCCCGAGATGTTCACCCCCCAGGCCGGCCCGGAGACAAGGACGCGCCATTGCTCCTTGCCCTCTCTGTCAAAGAGGCGCAGCCACCATTCTGTACCCAGGAGCAAGGTTTTACCGTCCGGGGCAATGGCCAGACTGCGGGACATTTCGTGCGGCGCAAGGGTTAAAGCCTTGCCGTTGAGTTTAGGGGTGAGGGTATATTTCCAGTCTGTTATGGTGAGACCCTCAGCGGCGGTAACAGGAGGAGTAAGGGCGCTCCCTTTTGAAGGCTCCAGCTCCAGAAGGCGGCTTGCGATGGAGAAGCGGGCCGGGAACTTGCCTACTGGTTCATAGCCAAACTGCACCTCCGCTCCATCGGTGGAGAGGAGGAATCCCTCGTAATTGTCTCTATAATCAGCGATCGAGCTTTCACGGTATCTTCCTTTATTGTCCGTATCAAAGATCCCAAAGGCCGGGCCCGCCGCCCCAAAGACGATACCGCCGTCTTTCCGCGGAAGGATGTGCATGACGGTATTCCTTGCTGCAGGGAGGTCCTGATACCCACCCTGCCCGCTGTCAGCCCATTTGCGGATGTGGCGTATATCCCTCACACTGTACCCTCCTCCAGCATAGAGAAAGCGACCATCTGCAGACCAGGAAACATTGCCTAAATGCCGATTGATACCGCTTGTGTCGGGGGAATAGAGATAGGAAAGATCTTTGCCGGAAAGGATGTCCACCCTGGTGGAGTCACCAAACCCTACGGCAATTTTCAAGCTGTCGGGAGAAAAACTGACGGAAAAAGGCTGATGGCTCCCAGGAGCCTTCTGTTTGGCAACAATTTGTAGGGAGGGTTCAGGAATAGCCTTCACCTCGTAGAGACGGATAAAACCATCCCAGGAGGTGGTCACGAGCCTCCCCTGGCGATCAAAGTCAGCGCCGAAGCTCTCGGCACCATAATCCTTATCCTCTCCGATCAGGGAATAGTCAGAAGTGCGGTAGAGACGGATGCCGTTATTTCTGCCTAACGTTGCCGCCAGAAACCGGCCATCTTTCGCATAGACAAGATGATCAATCACATTGGGCAACCCCGGGATCCGGTGGATGAGCCTGCCGCTTTCACGGTCAAAGAGATAAATGGAATTAACTTTTTCCCAATCCCCTCCCGTCCACCCTCCAGTAGCAACGGTCCGGCCGTCAGGAGAAAGGGCCACGGCATAGAGCTTCCCCTCATTCCCTATCCCAATAGGTGGCCGGAGGGTCTTGAGGAGCCGCCCGGTAACTACCTCCCAGACCCGTATTGTCTTGTCCTCTGAGGCGGTGACCAGGTAGCGGCTCTCGGCATCAATGCCAATCCTGGTTATCACGGCGGTGTGCATCCCCATCTCGACACGCAAGAATGGCTCTCTAGGTGGCCCTTCCAACGCCGTGTCTTCATGCCCCCTGACCCACCCAACCAGAGGAAAACTCATAACGACCGCCATGCTGACCAGCATCGCGAATCCGAGCGGGAGTAACACTACTCGTTGCCGTGCAATAGTGAATCGTTGCCACATGTCTATTCTCCGGCGGCCTGCACCCTAAGATGACGCAGAATGCCCACCTCTGCAACTCTATTACCCCATTGATCTGATCTCCGCTCAGCGCAATGAAAAAGACAAGCGGAAGCGGGAGGAGTGGGAAGAGGAACGCCGCAGAAACCTCGGCATTCAATGAGGCGTGCGATGCGGGAAAAAACCGCCCGCCTCAGGAGTCTTTGCCTTGTAGACGCCCACTGTACGGGTGCAAGCTCTCACGGAGGAGGACAACATGCAAAAGACGATTCAGGCACGACTCGCACGGATCATTTCTCTGCTGTGCGGCCTGGGGTTCAATACGTTGTTTGCTCCCTACGCCTTTGGCTTTTTAGAGACCCGGCTGGAAGAGGCTCAACAGAGCGAATTTTTTACCTGGTTCCATCTCGAACAGACAGACACGACGCAAGATGGGCAAGGGCACGCTATTATCACCTTCAAGCCTGAGGGAGAAAAATTTCGTGCGTGGACGACAGTGAATGTCACGGTTGGTAAACATAACCAAGTCCTGGCAATGGAGCTGATTCTGGCGCGTTCCTTTATCGAAGACCGGCGAGATGGCATCTTTGCCCGCGATATTGCCAAGAGTTTCTTGCGCGCCGCTCTTTCCCAGGAAGATCACAAAGCGATCACCGACCTTGTCAACGAAATCGAATATCCTCAGGACCTGATGATTCTTCCGCTCACCGCCCGTCAGGTGGAGGTGCAACTGCCCGCCACACCGACTCCCGGCTATCGGACTTTCCTTGGTCAACAGCCTGTTTATACGCAACCGTTGTCGAGAAGCATGCTCCGGTTGGAGAATCGCAAGGGCGACAGTGGGGAGCTCTTGCTTATCTCCTTGCAAAAGAAGTAAAGGACCGGGCAGTCTCTACTGATTTGATTTTGCCAAGACCAAACGCAAAGTGATATCCTTACAAAAGAACGGACGTGAGTGAAAGAGCAATCCTATGCAACATCTCTCCGGAAAAGTGTTTTTCTTGACGTGTACCCTCTGTTTTTGCTTCTCCCAGCTGGTGCAAGCCGAGACCCGCAGAGCCCTCCTGGTGGGAATCGATAAATATACGCCAGCGCAGACCACGACCACAACATCTGCCGCTGATACAACCGTCGAGCAGCACGCAGATTCCTCTCCGACGAAGAAACCGGCGATGCGTGGTTCGTGGTCGGATCTCGACGGTGCGGTAAACGATGTGGAAGCGATGCGGGCGCTGCTGATCGCACGCTATGGGTTTCAGCCAGACAACATTCGGGTACTCACGAATGCGGAAGCAACGCGAGAACGTATCCTGACAGAAATGCGTCAGCATTTAATCGAACCGGCAACTCCAGGTGATGTGCACGTGTTCTTCTACGCTGGCCATGGCTCTCAAGTGACCAACTCGCGATCAACCGAACTAGACAAGAAAGATGAAACGATTGTGCCGGCCGACGCTCATCAGGGAGCGTGGGATATCCGCGACAAGGAATTGCGTCACTTTTTTAATGAGGTTCTCGATAAAGGGGCTTCACTGACCGTCTTTTTTGATAGCTGTCACAGTGGGTCAGTAGCCCGTGGGCTTGTCCCAGTGGGAAAGGCACGTTTCCTCCCGCCCGATCCAAGGGATATCGGAGAAGTAGTCGGAATGGAGCCAGATGATGCCCGACCTGCACCGGAAGAGCGAGGGGCGCTTGTGTTTTCGGCTACGCAGGACTACCAACTCGCGAAAGAGGCAACTGATGAAGAACACAACACCCAGCACGGAGCCTTCACGCTGGCCTTACTCCACGTGTTACGGACCGCGCCTCCTCATGAATCGGCCAGTGAAACTTTTCGTCGGGTAAAGGCAAAGCTCCAAACGAATGGCAGTCCTCAAGAACCCGTCTTAGCTGGTTTGATGGAACATCGCCAAAAACCACTGTTTGGTTCTAGCACGGAGGGACTGTCAGGTCGCACGACGGTCGCAGTGCTCAGAATCCAAACGGACGGTACGGTTGAATTGCAGGGTGGTTTGGCAATGGGGTTGAGAGCCCGCACTGAACTCAAGAAAGTTGACTCCCCGCCTGATACCACTCCTGTACGGGTACGAATTGAGGAGGTGCAAGGGTGGAGCCGTGCCAAGGCTCGCCTCATCGAAGGAGATCCACAGTCAGTTCAGCCTGGTGATCTCTTTGAGGTGGACCGTTGGGCTCCGGCCGATGTCGCCGAGCTGCACGTCTGGTGGCCACCTGCCTTTGAGTATGAAGAGTTACAGCGTCTGATGCAGGAGCTCTCCGCATTGCGGAAGTCTGAGTACGTTCAGTGGATCGAAGACCCGACAGAAACAAACCCGACCCATGTGTTGTTATGGGAGGGGGCTACCTGGAAACTGTCCTGGCCAGAGGGACGGGAAGACGACTTAGGAAAAGCGCTCACGGGCAAACTTGTGCTTGAGAAGTTGACTGCGGATACCAAGGACAAGGCAAAACTGTTCGTCTATTTTCCGCCCCCAACAGCACTTGTGGCAGGTTTGGGATTTGGCTCGACCAAAACCAGTACGATCGAGGTTGCTGCTGCTCCGCAACAGGCGCAGTATCTCCTGGTCGGACGG
>CAZCWX010000150.1:0-5200 GCA_964502465.1 uncultured Enterobacteriaceae bacterium
ACCCAGTGGCTGCAGTTGGGAATGTACTTGATCTCAAAACGATCAGTGAAGTACGGCTCCATGTCGTAGGTCAGCTCTTTACCCAAAGCGATGTCTTCTTCGCCCCAAATAAGCAGTGTCGGGCAGGTAATCTGGGCGAACTGACGCTCGCCACGGCGGACGAACTCACGAAACGCAGCCCGATAGTAGTTAATGGCCGAGGTCAGCACTCCTGGTTTCTTGAGCGCCTCAACATAGTGTTGTAGCTCTTCATCAGGAAATGCTTCTTTGCGGATTGCCATACCACGAAAGGCTTGCTCCACAAAACGGCGTCGATTAAGGCGAATCCCCCACTCAGGCAGCCAGGGAAGCTGAAAAAAGAACATGTACCAACTGCGGCGGAGCTGCCGTCTATTCGAGCGGAGGTGTTTTTGAAACGCGGCCGGATGCGGGCAGTTCATGATGATCAGCCGTTCGGTTGCCTGTGGGTAATCCGCGGCAAACGCCCAGGCGACACCCCCACCCCAATCATGGCCAACGATAATGGCTTTTTCTTCGCCAAATGCTCGAATAAGGCCCATGACATCTGCAGTCAGTACATCGATGCGATAATTCGCTACTCCCCTCGGCTTCTCGCTATCGTTATACCCCCGCATGTCCGGCGCAACTACTTTGAAGTGCTGCGCAAGGACTGGGATCTGGTGCCGCCAGGAGTACCAGAATTCAGGGAAGCCATGCAGAAGGATGACGAGCTGTCCCTCTCCCTGCGTGACATAGTGAAGACGGACGCCGTTGACGTAGGCAGAGCCGTGTTGCCAATTCATAGCTTTCAGCCATCAGCAATTAGCAATCAGCTTTCTTAACAGAGGAAATCTTCCAGATCCTTGCTCGTTTCACTTCGTGTCTGTTCCTCTCTGCTGGTTATTTTGCTGCAATCCCCAAACTGAGCGCTGAACGCTGACAGCTGATAGCTACAACATCCCCGCTTTCCGCGCTCGTTCCAACACCATACGTTCAATGTTTGCGATTGGTTCGTCAATCATGCGCCCCTGGAACGCAACAGCCCCCTTCCCTTCTGCTACAGCATGTTCAAAAGCGGCAACCAATTCTTTGGCGTAGGCAACCTCTTCGGATGTCGGAGTGTAGACTGTATTCACCGGTTCAACCTGATTGGGATGGATACACGCCTTGCCCTCGTAGCCGAGGTGTTTTCCCTGGCGCGTTTCAGAGACGAGTCCTTCAGTATTGGGAATATCGAGAAAGACATTATCGATCGGTGTCACACCAGCAGCTTTTGCTGCCATCACCACTTGGCAGCGCGCATGAAAGACAATGCCATCGGTGGAAGGTCCGGCTTTGATTCCCATCGCCGCAGAGAAATCTCCATGCCCAAAAGCAATGGCTGAAATCCGCGGTGTCGCCTGTGCAATGGCGAAAACATTGCCAATTGCCTCCGGCTGCTCGATCAACGGCAGCAGCACTACTGAACCTGTAGACCGGCCGAATCGCTGCTCCGCCAATAATACGAGTTGGTCAACAAACCGGATACTCTCTATCGAGTTGGTCTTTGGCACTACTAAGCAATCAGCATCCGCTTCGACCATCGTGAGGACATCATCCAGGAAATAAGGAGTATCAAGCCCATTGATCCGCACCGCCCGTTCGAAACGGGCGAAACCAGGATCTCGGAGCACTTCCTTCAAGATCTCTCTCGCTGCTGGCTTGCGGTCCGGGGCGACTGCATCTTCAAGGTCAAAGATCAAGGTATCAGCTGGTGAGTCTTTGGCTTTGGCGAAAAACTTCTCACTGCTAGCGGGAACGAATAACAGACTTCTGCGTAGACGGGACATGATATCTCCCTTCTTTCTTCCCTCAAAAGCGTTCAGCGGTCAGCTATCAGTTTTCAGCGAAACAGGAAAAGGCTAACGGCCACAGGCTAAAGGGAATTCTCCCTCAATCCTATAGCCTGTGGCCTTTAGCCTCGTCTGGCTGATCGCTGACGGCTGACAGCTCATCGCTTTTTTCAAATGACTCCCTTTTCCTTCAACTCCGCCAGTTGCTCACGTGACATGCCTAATTTTCCACAGTAAATCTCTTCGTTGTGCTGACCCATGTGCGTCGGGCCAGTCCAGCGGATCTTCCCAGGAGTACGCGCAAATTTGGGAATAACGTTCTGCATCTTCACTGGCCCAAGATCGAGATCTTGCACGGTAGTGATGGTCTCACGCGCTTGGAACTGTGGATCAGTGAAAATGCCAGCGATGTCATACACTGGTGCGACTGCGCACTCGTACTTCTCGAACTGCTGCAAGGCTTCCTCAGCGGTGTGCGCGCCGATCCATGCGTCAACGATCGCGTCAACCTCATCAATATGGGCAATACGGGCGCGGTTATCTTGAAAGCGCGGGTCGTTGATCAGTTCAGGTTGACCGATGGCAGTAAAGACCCTCCCTGCCATCGCATGCGCATTGGCCGAGAGCGCAAGCCATTTGCCATCTCTCGTCTTATAGGTATTACGAGGCGCACCGATAGAAGGCACACGGTTGCCAGTCCGCTGCTGGATCACTCCGAGTTGGTCGTAGGTAATCGCTTGGTCGCCCAGAATCGTAAAGATCGGCTCGAGAACGCTGAGATCGACCATCTGCCCTTTGCCACTCTTGTGGTCGCGCTCGTACAGAGCAAACATGACTGCCCAGGTGCCGAACTGCCCGGCAACCGCATCGGCAAGACCTGACCCAGGCAGGGTCGGTGGACCATCTGGCTGGCCAGTAATATGCGCGAAGCCGCTCATGGCCTCGGCGAGCGTGCCAAAGCCAGGTTTTTCCTTGTATGGCCCAGTCTGGCCGAAGCCGGACACGCGCACCAGAATCAACCGCGGATTAATCGCATGTAAGACTTCCCAGCCTAATCCCCAGCGTTCTAAAGTTCCTGGTCGGAAATTCTCGGTCAGTACGTCGGCATCCACAATCAGGTGCTTCAGGATCGCCTGCCCTTCCGGCTGATTGAGATCCAGAGTCACACATTTTTTGTTGCGGTTGGTAATCTTCCACCACAACGGGATGCCATCTTTGGTTGCGCCCAGCGAACGCAAGCTATCGCCTAGACGCGGGTGCTCGACTTTAATGACTTCAGCGCCGAAGTCACCCATATTCTGCGAGATCGTTGGCCCGGCAAAGAGCACAGCGATGTCAACGACCTTGAGTCCTTCCAGTGGCAGGTTGTTCATGAGCGGATATCCCTCCTCCGATCGGATTCCTGTTCCCGCGTTGTAGCGGTTTTCTCTCGAGAGCGCAAAACGTGCCCTACACTGACCACTTTTGCCAAAAGAGACTTGCAATTGATCCTTGATGGACCACGAGAAAAAAAGCTGGCGCAGAGAGAATCGAGGGGAGTCTATGGAAAGAGAGGAAGATTTTAAGCTGAGATGAGTATCAACCGCAAATGCAAAGAGGATCAACGCGGCGTAGTGTCAAGACTACGCCGCAATTGACCCGTTATGGCTGAATGTTGGGGTATATTCGCACGACCAGAGATTGCGGTGTTGCCGAACGTCCTTCCACACGGCGATGAATCGCCGTGCTACAGTACCAGCGCCCCATAAATGGGGCTTGAAAGCCGGCTTCAGCCGGCGCCGTTCTGTAGCGTGGGCACTTCATGCCCGCGCACAAAAGCGTAATTCCTATCCGTGGACAGTGTACAGCACCTATTCTTGCGAGGCGTAATCATGATTCGGCAAACCGGCTTCCAAAGCCAGGAGATTTTTCGGCTCTATAGCAACAATATAGCTGCTGACCCCCTTTCCGCACTCGTCATATTCTCGTATCAGCACCCGATCCGTGTCTAACAATTCACGCACACGCTTGACGATAATGATCGGCTCGTCAGCATTGACAAAAGCCGGGGGTGTGCGACGCCGGTTGTAGTGCCCTCCTGTGTGTGTTGCCGTCGCACCTGAGGAGCCTTCTTGAACCAGGAAAGACGGATCTGGAGCGAGCGGGTTATCTTGATACGCCTCCGGCACGGGCGGAGAGTTGAAAAGAACCGTCAATTGTTGGTCACTCCATGTGACGTCGACTTGAAAAGAGCTGTGCTCGTTGGAACAGACCCAGGATGCATCAAGGGGGAGGTTTCGCTTCATGGCTTCTTCAAGCGCTGTGATCAGTCCCCAGCGGACGATCGGTTCAATGGGGTGAGCACCAGGCCACCAGCCTGTTTTGCTAAACCAATCGTCGTGCAGATGCTTCGCCTCGGTCTCCGTCAGCACTCCCCGCTTCCTGCCCAGCGTCGCGAGATCTTCGGAAGCATTCTTGAGAGCGTCGATACGGTCTTGGAGTTTCGCACGTTCTCGGTACCGGCCTTCGAGTCTTTTCAGAATAGGGCCTTTCGCGATGGCCTCAGGCATGGCTGCCATACAATCCTCCTTTCAATAGCGAGTAGGCATGGGGTGACAAGGACCTTTCTTCATCAACATTCCGCATGGATAAGCCAACGTCATACCACAAGATCATCTCTGAATCAGTGGCCACCTCATCCTGATGAACAGGAGGAGGATCTACAAGATCTGTTCCGTCACCTCGACACGCAGCAACGCGCGCACATGTTCAAAATGATTCACAATCGTCGCCACCGAAGAACCGGCAAACAGGAGCCCGACTGCAACATTATCCAACGTGGTGACCAATGACCCTGAGTCGCCACCGGCAGAAAGGTTCGTGGTAATCATCTGGTCAACAAAGCGGGCGACCCTCCCAGCATCATAGCCCACATCGACTGTCGCGTTGATTGCGGTGATGCGACCGACTGTGAAATTTGTCGTACGTCCGGTCTTTTTCACCAGTGTCCCCACTGCCACGTTGGCTTTTTGTCGCCATCCCCGCACGGGACCACTCCAGTAGATTTCCCGGTCGAGTTCATGAAATGCGCCCTCGGCAATCGCTGCGTCTACGAGGTTGCGGTGCTGCGCCCGAGGAAATGGCGGGTCAAAGGTGATAGAGATGAACCGACTCAGGGTCGCAATACGGTCGGCTGGATCAGCACCGCCATCGAATGGCCCCGGTTGCAGGATAAAATCGCCGAGCCTCGCATTGTTACTGTCAGCCAGCACGTGGTTGTTGCTGAGAACATAGTACCTTTGGGGAACGCCAATCCCATGTGCCGGAGGACTGACGGTGCTTCCGGGCAGCATATCGTAGACGCAGGTGGCAATGGTTCCTGCTGTAAT
>CAZCWX010000151.1:0-8843 GCA_964502465.1 uncultured Enterobacteriaceae bacterium
CATCCCGTGGGCACAGGTGCAGCTCTTTTGGGGAGATGAACGGTGTGTGCCCCCGACCCATCCTGATAGTAACTATCACATGGCCGAAGAGACCTTGCTCTCTCGCATTGCTATCCCAGCGCAGCATATCAACCGTATACCTGCAGAACTGCCTCCAGACGAAGCTGCTAGTAAATATGAGCAAACCCTCCGAGATACCTTCGCGGTATCGGCAGACGCCTTGCCGCGGTTTGACTTGATTTTTCTTGGGATGGGACCAGACGGGCATACGGCCTCACTCTTTCCCGGAACCCCAGGGATACACGAAACCAAACGGTTGGTGATTGCTCAGTATGTCGAGAAACTGCAGACCTGGCGCATAACACTCACGCCTCCCGTACTGAATAATGCCGCCCATGTAGTCTTTCTCGTCTGTGGTGCAGACAAAGCGGAGACGCTCAAGGCGGTGCTGCAAGGTCCTTTTGAACCAGAGCGGTTTCCGTCTCAATTAATTCGTCCTACGCAGGGCACGCTGCTGTGGCTCGTGGATCAAGCCGCTGCTAACGCTCTATGAAGTTAAGGGATAATGACCAGGGAAACCTCAGGCGCAGCCTGCCCTACTCAGTTTGCTTTCTCCAGCAGTAGTAGAGGTATGCCCCTTTCAGAATTTTTCTGACAATATTTTCAGTATCCTTCCGACTTCCTTCGCTTTACACAAACACAATATTGGGCAACAACTAAAAAAGAGTACAGTGGATTGATTCACTGCCAGGAAGAGTTTCTCTCAGGAGTCCCGATGCGCCTTCCCGCTTTTCTCAAAAGTATGCACTGGACAGTCCGGACGAAAATCGTGGTGAGCCTTACTATTATCGTGTGCATCGGCACAGTCTCGATGCTCGCCATCTATCTTGGTCTCAGCCTGCTTAAGCAGGCGATGAAAAACTTTGCCGATATCAAGGAACCGAGTAGTGCTGCTGCATACGAAATGGAAATTAACGTCAACGGCATGGGCTTAGCAGTCTTGAAGTATCTTGATACCGGCAACCCACTCTACCGTGAGTGGGCAAACGGAGATGCAGAGGATTTCGAACAATTCCATGCCAGGTATCTCAGGTTGAGCCGCACCCCAAAGACACAGGAACTTGGCACTGTCATCGGCAGTCTTTATCAAGAGTTCACAGTTTTGGGGCAAACCCTGATGCAAAAACGGGATGAGCAGGCGGCGGTTTTAGCCAACGTGACCAATAACATTGAAAAGATCAATACGATCATCGATGACGAATTACAACCAACTGTCGATCGTCATCGTCCAGACGCACTGCAGAAAATCGAAGCCATTATCGATATGGAAGCTGATATTGCAGAAATGGGCCTGTGGCTGGCCAACTATCAGCGTGAGCCAAAAGCAGAATACAAGCAACTCATTGTGAAGCACGACGAGGAGTTCCAAGATTCACTCGCCAGGTTCCAAAATCTGACTCTCACCACTGCAGAAAGACGTTGGGGAGAAGAGCTTGAAAGCCTCTTTAGGCAAATAACGACTATGTTTGGAGACGTACTCACACGCGAAGATTTTCTGCGCACTCATATCAAGCAATTCATTGATCTACGCTTACAAATGGATCACTTGCTCGATGAAGAGATTCAGGTTCTTGCCCTGCAAGATCTCTACACACCGAGAAGAGAAGCCGACCAGGCAACCGGCTATGTCCTCCAGACGATTCAACTGTTACTCCCGTTGTTCATTTTTTCCGCTGTCGGTGTCGCCGTCCTGCTGATCCGCGTGATTACTCGGCCGATTCAAGCGTTGATGAACGGAACTGCAGCGGTGGGCCATGGAAACTTACAGTATCGCATCGTCCCCGAGGGTCGGGACGAGTTCGCCGAGTTGGCACAGCAATTCAACCGCATGGTCGCTGAGTTGCAGGCCACAACGGTTTCGAAAACGCTCTTAGAAGCCAGTGAAGCCAAATTACAGGAGACTGTTGCTGATCTCCGTCGAGAAATCACTGAACGCGAGCGCGCAGAGGAGGAGCAGGCACGGCTACAAGTTTCACTCCGTCGGAGCGAAACGATGTCCGCCATGGGCGCACTGATCGCCGGGGTTGCCCATGAGGTGCGCAACCCACTCTTTGCCATCTCGTCAACCCTCGATGCCTTTGAAGCCCGCTTTGGCACACGGGAGGAACACCAACGCTATCTCAGTGTGCTGCGTGGAGAGGCGAATCGTCTGGCCGCCTTGATGCAAGCCCTCCTTGAATATGGGAAGCCTCCAAGTACCGAGTTATTACCCGATCTGGTCAAGGAAGCTATCACGCAAGCAGTTCGCGCGTGTACTGCTCTCGCAAAGGCTGCGAACGTGAAGATCACCGGCAACGGCTGCAGGAGTCATGCACTGATTCGTATGGATCGTCAACGCATGCAACAAGTCTTTCAGAATCTTATCGAGAACGCTATTCAACACTCCCCACCGGGAGGGAGTGTTGTAGTAGAGGTGGAAGAGACCAACCAAGACAGGCAGGCGTGGGTTGAGTGTACCGTCACAGACTCTGGTCCTGGGTTCCAGACAAAGGACCTTCCAAGGATATTTGAACCTTTTTTTACCCGCCGCCGTGGAGGAACAGGTCTCGGGTTGTCCATCGTCCAGCGGATCGTGGAAGAGCACGCAGGAACGATTTCTGGAGGGAACCGACCCGAAGGAGGAGCCATCATGACGATACGGTTTCCACTCGTCCAGCAGCCAATAGTACACGAAGGGGAAATGAGGGAGTCTCTCGGTGGCACGGAACAAAATCTTAGTTGTTGACGATGAAGCTGGCATCCGTTTCGGCATCCGGGATTTCCTCGAAGCCCAAGGGTACGAGGTAGACGAAACCGATAGCTGTCAGGGGGTGCGGGAAATCTTCCGGATGTCCCGACCAGACGCTGTCATCATCGATTACGTGTTACCAGATGGCAATGCACTTGAGGTTATCCCAGACCTCAAGCGTGTTGACCCAGGAGTTCCGCTCGTCATCCTGACCGGGCACGGTTCTATCGAACTTGCTGTGCAAGCAGTTAAAGAGGGAGCCGAGCAGTTTCTTACGAAGCCGGTTGAACTCCCAGCCCTCCTTGTCGTCTTGCAGCGCCTTCTGGAAGATCAGCGCAATCGTCAGAAGCAACTGGCAGGCAAATCCCGGCAAGCTCGTGAAATCGTCGATCCATTCCTTGGCACCGGTGCAGCGATCCGCCAGCTCGCTGAGCAGGCCCATAAAGTACTGTCTTCGGAGAGCCCAATTCTCATCCAAGGAGAGACAGGGGTTGGGAAAGGCGTGCTAGCGAGATGGCTGCATGAGCACGGTCCCCGGTCGGAAGAGGCATTTGTCGATCTCAACTGTGCAGGGTTATCACGTGAGTTCCTGGAAACAGAGCTTTTTGGCCATGAGAAAGGGGCTTTTACCGGCGCAGTCAACAGCAAAACCGGCCTGTTGGAGGTTGCCCATCGAGGCACTGTATTTCTCGATGAGATCGGGGATATGGATCTCCAAGTTCAGCCTAAGCTGCTCAAAGTGTTAGAGGAGAAACGGTTTCGTCGTTTGGGGGATGTTCGCGACCGCCAAGTCGATATTCGTCTCATTGCTGCAACCCACCAGGACCTCGGCCTCCTCGCTCAGGAGAAGCAATTCCGCAGCGACCTCTACTTTCGCATCAGCACGATTCCGCTCACTGTGCCTCCGTTGCGAGAAAGAGGAGAGGATATCCTTATGCTCGCTCAATACCTGCTCCAGCGACTCGCTGTTGATCTTGGACGCGGCGATGTCACGCTCACGCCAGATGCAGAGCAGACACTCCAGGCGCATCCGTGGCCTGGCAATATCAGAGAGCTGCGCAATGTCCTCGAACGCGCGGTGTTGCTCAGCGACCGGCGCATCCTTGGCCGGAAAGACCTGCGGTTCGACATTCCTGCGGGGACCGAGACAGGGACAACCAATACATCTTTGACGCTCCGGGAATTGGAGCAGCGGCACATTGAGCGGGTTCTCCAAGAAGAGCAGGGTCATGTCGAGTCAGCAGCGAAGAGGCTAGGAATCCCACGGAGCACCCTCTATCAGAAAATCAAGCAGTATCAGATCGTCTTGTCCAAGGGCTAAAGCGTCGCGAAGCGCAGTCGAAGGATTCTGCGCGCCACTGAGAATGACAGTGTGGCTCGCACAACAAGTGATGTATACCACAGTCATGATTCATCGCATCCGCGTCATGCCTGACGGGACTTTTTCCGCGCATTGAGCAGCTCGCAGACAATTTGCTCCACCTCCGGCAAAGGTTTCGGCTTATGGAGACACACATCGACCCCGCGCTGACGCGCTTCCCTCTCGATCTGGGGAGACCAATGTCCAGTCAACAGGATCGTACGGATGGTTGGCGACCGATCGCGCGCATACGCAACCAAGTCGAAGCCCTGGGTATCGTCCATCCCAGTCAGTCTTAGGTCTGTCATGAACACTGGGTAGCGGTTCACCGCCAGGAGTGCCTTTGCCTCTTGCACATCTTGTGCGCAGTCCACAGCAAAATCACGGCTCGTAAAATATTCCCTCAAGGCAAATAGGGTGGACCTGTCATCGTCTACGATTAGGATGCGCTGTGGCATGATCGCTCCGAAGGTTGGCGGATACAGAGAACTGATGATCCTTTGGTCGGCATGATGTGCTTGTTGACCTTCTTGCTACTTGCCAACGAGTGTATGAGAGTCTGTCATGCTCGCGGCATGAGCGTTGTTGCCCACTCGGGACACAAGCCTTCTTCGTTAGGGGGAATATCGTGGCCCCTCCCAACTACTCCCTCCCTCGCGCACCAGGATTCCTGTCTCGCGTGAGAAAATCTAAGGTATACCAACAGATCACACTCATCACGACCATCTCTCCCCCGTCGTCTGCAGCTCCGAGCAACTGGTAGAGAATCGATTCGCTCGGTAGCATTATATGCACCATATCAAGGACGACCCCGAAGAACACGAGCACAAGCAGCATTATCATGAGCCTTTGCGATACCCGCCTAAACTCTGCTGTTCCCCAGTAATACGCACCGATTAGTGCCGGAAGAAACGCCATTCCGACGAGTGCGCTCACCGTCAGCTCACCAAAATCCCTCGCACGTAACCTCAACATCGCGTGGTACTGCCAATGATTCGCCACCATTCTCCCAAGCCTTTCATGCAACATGAAAGCATCGTCCAGCAGGAAATAGCCAAAGAGCAAAGACCACACCAGGTAAGAGGGTGCGGATTTGTAGATGCTCAACCAGCAGAAGATCAAGGCGATCCAATATTCTTTAATATATTGGAAAACCTCTGAGAAGCTACGGTCTACCTCCAGAGAGAAACGAGGGTCAGTGAAATATGGCGAATAGATGTGAAAGAAGTGAAGGACAATAAAGAGCAGGTCTGTAGCGATCAGCAGAAGGAGGACTTCGGGCGAACCTTTGGTGCTTAGCTTTATCACCTTTATCACTGCTGCCTAGCTTCAAGAAATCTGTAGACGTGAAACAATACCCAGGGTATCCAACAGAGATTTTCGGAGTCCGGTCTCCGGGCTAGGCAGGGTCTGTTGGGCCCACCGGCGGGCAATCACGCTCCCTGCGGCAATGGCAATAGTCCCCAAAAACTGCTTGATTCATGTTACAAATTTCTGCATTGATCTTCTTTGTCTCCAGCGACGTTGTCGCGTCCTTGTGGGGGAGGGGTGTTCTCCTTACACTGGAGATTCTCAGCGATCACATTATATGCAATGGTCAGTCCGCCGGTATTCTTCCACGCCTGCAGATTTCCCCCTATCTGGTTATCGATTGCCCTGAGCGCTCTGTTGTTTTCCTCGAATTGCAGGTCACCATCGATCCGCACTTCTTTGATGCGAGCCGCGCCACCTTGTTTAATTTGGATGTTTCCGCCAACAACCGATCCCGGGTTCACATACACAGCCGCTGCCCCTTCCGCTTGGATGTTGCCATCAACACGAACCCGACTCGCATTCAATGTGGCGTTCGTGTAGACAAACACGTTGCCTTCGACCCGGGTACCCCGCAGGGTACATCTCTTGCCATCGGGCACAACAACATTGTCAACCGTAATCGCACCTAACCGACCGATACACACTGTATCATCCGCTAACGCGATCGACATTCCGCTCAGAGAAGCCAACCCAGTTACCCCAGCCACTATACACATAGCCCGTACCTGTTTCATCTGGATACCCCTTTCATCAAAGACTGTCGCTGCCAGTCACGCACGTTTCGGGAGCCTGAAGGGATTCCTCACAATAAGTGTTCTTCCGTCATCAGGCTCCTGGGCGACGTATCCCGTACAGGAGCAAGAGACGTGCCTAGGGGAACTGCAGGCTCCCGCAACAGATCCAGTATGCAAAATTTGCGGTTTGCCACGACTGGAAGAACCCTGGTTTTCTAAAATTCAGACACGAATTCTAGATTCCAGACAGGGCCAATACAGCTGACTCTTCTGTAAGAGGCTCTAAATCAACCCCATGCGCTGCAAACGAACTCCGTGCATTTGCACAATCGCCAGAGGAAACCCCGCGATCATTTCCTCAAGGGCATCCGCTGGAGTTTGATCGGTAATAACACTCGCATAATGACGGACCAAGGCTTCCTGCATGGTCAGGAGCTTTGCTCTCAGTTGCGGCTGTTGCGGCAGATACTCCATAATCTTGCGCTCGCCGAAGGCCACGTGACTTTCCTCATCACGAATGACCCGCCGCAACCCACGACGAATGGGTGGATCAGCAATCACGTCGTGATAAAAATAGATCAATACCAAGGCCAGTCCTTCTCCGACCACCATGGACTCGAAGAGCATTTCTTCCCAGGAGTGGCTCACCACACCATGCAGCGCGTCCATGTCAGTCACGAGCGCAGTCTCAGGGGTAGCACTGTAGCGTTCGAGTAACCGCCGGAAAATGCCCGCATGGCGCGTTTCGTCACGCGTCTGCTTGACGATTTCCCACATTCCTTCCAGGTCAGGCGCCTTGGTGACCCATTGCCCTATTTTGACCGCCCCCACCTCGCCATAGAAGAGATGGCTCAGCGCTCGCAGCACCACATCTCTATCGGTTGCGATGGAGAATTGTGGAGCATCATGATGTAGCGTCATCTCCTCTCGTGTGAGCAACATACTAACAACCTCCTTCACAGGTAAAAAAGACACCTTTTCCCGTCCTTCTACGGTCTCTTTCCTTCATACTGTACTGTGCTGAGTAACGCTGCAAGCCGGTGAATCTCGCTCCACCCGGCAGGCTGGTGTGACCAGAACGTCTTCACCGCAATCCTCCCTCCTAGAGCCGCCAGGCCAATACGTCCGAGTTCGTAGAGGATCTCGCCGATCGCCCACTCAATCGTCTGCCTCGCCCGTTTCGTATCCAGAGCTTTCTCCGTTAGTAGGTAAGCATGATGCGCAGCAATGGCGGCAGCAAGTGCCTCAAGGTGCAGGTTGGTCGCTGCACTGACCGCCAGTACCGGTCGCGCCCAAGCCTGTTGATCGAGGGACAACGCTGCCTTGACCTCAACAACAGCTTTGCGGGCGAGGGCTTCATCATCGGCCTTGTTGACCGCCAAGATATCAGGCACTTCCATAATCCCTGCCTTGATGAACTGGAGCAAATCTCCAGAGAATGGTTGCACGACCAGAACCACCGTATCAGCGATGTGCGCAATGTCGGTCTCACTCTGACCCACGCCTACGGTTTCGACCAGAACCACCTCGCAGAGGTGACGCAACAAGAAGACGGCCGCGAACGCTTCACGGCTGAGGCCCCCAAGCCGGTCCCGTGCCGCAAAACTCCGCATATAGACTGGTGCATGTGCGGGTACGTGCATGCGGCTACGGTCCCCGAGCAGCGCCCCACCCGACACCTTGCTTGAGGGATCTACGGCTACCACGCCTACCCGCTTGCCCGTCTGCATAAGCAGGGCAATGAGGCGAGAGATCAGTGAACTTTTGCCCACGCCCGGTGGACCGGTAATGCCAACGACATGGGCGGGTGCGGGGAGGACCGCCAGCTCGTCGAGCAGTGTTAAGGCCTGGCTCTGGCGGTCAGGGCGACGGTCCTCGATCAAGTTGACGGCCGCTGCGATCGCTTGGCGCTCGAAGCGCAGGAGGGCCGGGACATCGATGCGGGGACGCTTGGTACTCACAAAGGTATCAGGAGTCGGGCATACTGAGCTTGTCGAAAGGAAGTAAGGCTGACCTACCCATGCGCTGCCACAGCCTCAGCGACCTCGACCATGTCAGCGAGGATGCGCAGCATCTCAAAATCCTTCGGGGTGTATACACGGGAGACACCCGCTTGCCGCAGTTTCTCAGCATCGTCTTCTGGGATAATCCCACCGACAACCACCGGCACATCCCCTAACCCTTCGGCTTGCAGACCAGCGAGCACTTCAGGGACGAGGCGGAGGTGCGAGCCAGAGAGAATACTCAGACCGATGAGATGGACACCCTCGTCCCGGGCACTGGTCACAATCTGCTGAGGAGAAAGACGAATCCCTTCGTACACCACTTCCATCCCGGCATCACGGCACCACACCGCAATCTGTTCTGCACCGTTCGAGTGCCCATCCAGCCCTGGTTTACCGATTAACACCTTCAGGGGCCGACCAAGTGTGTCAGCCGTGTGACGGACACGGGCTCGCAAGGTTTCGAGCTGGTCAGCCATCGCCCCTTCGACACCCCTGACCAACGCTGCACCACTGACACCGGTTGGCGCACGAAACTCGCCAAAGACCGCGCGCAACGTCTGTCCCCACTCACCGGTGGTGACACCAGCATGCGCACAGCGAATCGAGGCAGGCATAATATTCGCGCCGCTGACCGCAGCCTC
>CAZCWX010000152.1:0-3576 GCA_964502465.1 uncultured Enterobacteriaceae bacterium
AGCGCGATAGATGCCATCAATCTGGTTGATAATGTTCTGCATGTCCGCAGCGGAGTTCGCACCGTGCTTTTGATAGTATTCGTAGTCAGCAACCATGCCTAATGCTATCTGTTCAAAGGTCCCGCTACTGCTTGCCAGCGCTGCAGGTCCCAAAGTCTGTTGTAATTCTGTCACCAGTGCTCGGTATTCGGCGAGCAGACTATCATCAGCGGTTGTGCCGTGCCGCTCCATTGCGGACTGGACTGCAGGAAGTTCTAGCGCGCAACTGCCCGGCTCCCAGTCTGATACGGTATCGGACAGACGGTAAATCACCATGCTGTATGGTGAAGAACCAGCGAAAAAACGTTTCCCCGGCTCGATGAAATACAGGTCTTTTTTGGTGCGGATCATACCGCCGAGCACTCCATGGTGTATGCTGACCCGTACCCAAGAGTCAGGTTCGCCTGTGACCCGACCTTTGTAGAAAATTGCCTGTGGGGCTTCTTTTCGCACCGTCCCGTTGTCAATCCAGAGAGTTTCTGCGCCGGGGGCGAAGATATCGTTTAGTTCGAGCTCAAGAGCAAAATGCTTGGCGAAGGCGACGAAAGAGACAGTTGTGCGTTCCTCACCCTCCGGGTGTTGGGGAGGGCGTTGTGGTTTGATGACGAGCGGCGTCAGGGGTTCAAAGTACAGCACGGTTGGTGGCAGGCTGCCGGGAATGCGGGGAAGGGTTGGGCGGGCCCAAAGGCTAGCGGGCAATCCAGCGAGACAGAACCAAGCAACGAGACAGACGACGCCCAGGAATGACGCAACACGGTTCATAACTGCTCTCCTTCAAACCGGAGGCAAAACCCAGCCTGAAGGAGAGACTGGCGCGCCCGGCAACCCTGCGACCATATCTTCCGAACGAAAGACGTAGGCCAGTGGTTTTGCGTCCCACACTTTCGCGTGGTTTGCCTGTTCTTCACAGACGAACGTTTTACTCATAGGAGGTCATCGACAGGGAAAAGCGCAACTTTAATAATGTCTTCGAGCACTCGGGCGAGCACTGCAACATCACCTGGTGGAACGCAGTTGCTTGGATTTCTTTCAGAGCATTCAGGCTTCTTCGTTCAGGGGTTGCACCGTCATGGTAGGGGTCATCCAGACCCCCATTCGCAAGGGGCACAATATGGTCAACTTCGTCGGTAGGCCGGCTGTTGAGCCTCTGCTTGTTCCCGAATAATCTCGATGGTAGTAATCATAGTCTTCCTACTCCTCTATGTCCGCGAGAAAACCCCTCTCGTCCTCTCCCACGTGCGGAATATCTATACTAAAAGAAGCCGGCCGCGACTAAAGTTCTAGTCGAAGGCCACTGCCACAAACCGCTCAGCCTGCCATATCCTCAGCAGCAGGAAGCTGCCGGAATGCCATCAGGCCGGGAGACAAATCCGATCCGACCTTCCATTCCACTCCGAGTGCGTGGGCACGCTCTCGCGTCTCTGTCGTGGCCCACTCCTCTCCGATCACGACAGCAGTGACGGCTGCCCCAGCCTGCCGCAAGGTCGCTGCCCGCCGCGTCGCTCGCAGCACATCTTCCCCGTTGATCTTTATTGACACCTCAACGACTGCCAGCCGCTCCCCTTTCCACCACAGCAGGTCAGCCAAGAACGGATCATCCTCAGCGCGGAATTCGTTGGCAAGCAGCCTGCCGAGTTGCTGCGTGAGGCGCCGTCGGACTTCAAGTTGGTCGGTGGTCCCTCCTTCCCCTCCGACAAAGAAAAAGGGCGCCCGTCTCAGGATCTCCCGTTCGTAGCGTTCCCCATCTCTTCGGCCTGCTTCGCCGCGCTGCCAGGTGACCAACGCACGCACCTGCTCTGTCAGCTGCTGCAACTGCACTTCAGTTCGCTGCTGAGCTTCGGCTAAGGCAGTGAGCCGCACTTCGGTCCGCTGTTGGGCTTCGACCAGGGCGGTGAGGCGTTCTTCGGTTCGCTGCTGGGCTTCGACCAGGGCGGTGAGCCGTTCTTCGGTCCGCTGCTGGGCTTCGGCTAAGGTGGTGAGCCGTTCTTCAGTTCGCTGCTGGGCTTCGACCAGGGCGGTGAGCCGTTCTTCGGTCCGCACATCGGTCCGCTGTTGGGCTTCGGCTAAGGCAGTGAGCCGCACTTCGGTCCGCTGCTGGGCTTCGACCAGCTGGCGGATGTTCTCTGTGTTGTGCTCCTGTAAAACAATTAACCGGCGCACCACCGCAAGCGTTTCCTGCTGCAGTGACGTACCCTCACTCACCAGGCTCACCAGCCGCTCGAAACGCCCAGGCAGAGCCAACAGATCTTCTGTCAACAAAAGGCTCCGTAGCGGCTCGCGCCACTCAGCGTGTTCACGCAACAGGCGAAGGAGGTCTGCAAGATCCTGAACATCGAGAGACATAAGGAGATTTATCTGCTTCCGTAACTTTCCACTCTACCAGGCACCCCTGGTAGGACCAAGACCCTTGTCGGACGCATTTCGCTGTTGTACCACTTCTGGTAGAAGGGCAACCGGAGTCAGACGTGGAGCCACCTCTCATATGCGGATCGGTATCGACTGTAGCCTGGTTCCCGGAGAACGAGCTGGCATTGGGCAGTACGCTTATCAACTAGTGCGAGCGCTCAGTCAGATCGATCACCAGAATAAATACGTTCTATACCCGGTCTTTTACTACACATTTCATCCCCAGTACCGCCAGGCTGTCTTCCCACACGCAGCAAACCTGCGCGTGGCCTTCCGTTGGTTCCCTCCTGCTGTGCTGCGTGTGTTGCGTCATCCGTATGCTCCCTGGTTTACACGCGAATGGTTACTCGGACGGGTCGATGTGGTGCACAGTGTGAGCTTTAGCGCACCTCGGTTGCGTATCGGCCGCAAACGTCTCATCGTTACCCTCCATGATGTGAGTTTTCTCACTCATCCTGAGTGTCATACCCGGGCAAACCTCGCGCATACTCTCAGTGGCACGCGTGACGCGGTGGCTTGGGCTGATGCACTGATCGCTATTTCCCAACACACCCGGCAGGATCTGATTGAACGCATGGGTGCGTCTCCAGATCGCGTGGTGGTGACGTATATTGCCCCTAACCCGCTCTGTGTCCGTGAGGACAATCCTCTCGTCCTCTCTCACGTGCGGAGTGCCTATCAACTGCCGCGTGACTTTATTTTGTTTGTTGGGGCTCTCGAACCACGAAAGAACGTCAAACGCTTACTGGCCGCATACGCACAATTAAGCCCTGCCCTGCGACGAGACGTTCATCTGGTGATTGCTGGAGGGCAGGGGTGGCTCACCGACGATATCAGACCGATGGTAAAGGCATTAGCTTTGACCGCGCAGGTCCATTTCCTGGGGTACGTGAAGGAAGAAGATCTGCCTGTGCTCTATTCTTTGGCGACGGTCTTTGCCTATCCTTCCCTGTACGAAGGTTTTGGGCTGCCGGTGTTAGAGGCGATGCACTGTGGGACGCCGGTGCTTACATCCAATGTGTCTGCTTTACCTGAGATTGCTGGAGAGGCCGCGTTGCTCGTTTCACCCACGGATGTTGACGCAATCACAGACGGACTCACCCGTCTCCTGGAAGAGACGGATTTACGTGC
>CAZCWX010000153.1:0-22536 GCA_964502465.1 uncultured Enterobacteriaceae bacterium
CCAGCAGGTGCCGGAGATGGCCAACCATGATCAAATCTTACGAAGTGTAGACCTCGACTTTGGCCAATTAGGCTGCTAAGGGGAGGTCGTGGAGCAAGCACTCAAACGCCTCCCGCGGTAATTGCACGAGGTCTGCCTTGGGAGCAGAGTTCACCAAATACCGTACCCGCCAGAGATGTCGCCGCACGACAGTGAGGCAGTCGGCGAAGGTGGCTTCAGGTTTATGGTACCAGGCTGCGGTCTCGACCGGGACCTGGCCGGTGGGGCACAGACGTAGGGCCAGCACGGTCACGAGGGAGAAGAGCCCCAAGAGGACCGGCGTGGTGCGAGCAATGGCGCGGTCGGACCACTGGCGCTGGGTCTCCCCCCCCAGATGCGCCCGGGCCTCTTCAAAGGTCACCTCGACCGACCAGCGCATCACGACCCACTGCAGGATCTGCTGCGGGGTGGTCTGCCGGTCAGTACAGAAGAAGGCAGCATCCTGCAGTTTGCCTGCGGGGTCGCGCACCAGCACAAAGCGAATCGCCACCGGGGCCCAGCCCGGCGTGTACCACAAGGCAGTACGCGAGAAGACCCAGAGCAGCTGGCGCTCCCCGCCGTACCAGGCCACTTCCAGCTCCTCCCAGGGAGTGTCGGAGCGCGCCGCCCACACCTTCAAGCTCCGTTGCCGCTGGCCCGTGGTGGGCTTGCGCCCGCGCTTGCCGGGAGGTTGGGGCGGGGGCGCGTGGTACCAGGCGGCATCTAGCCGCAAGCGCGCGACCATGACCACCGCCCTCTTCTTACAGGCCAGGGCCAGCGCCACGGCGGCAAACCCGCCATCGACGACCAACACCAACAGGCGCTCGGGCAACCAGCGGCGCACTTGTTTCATCATCTGGCGCACCCCGTCCACGCTGGTCTTATGCCGGCGCTGATGCGGCGACTTGGCCGGCCAACACAGCGCGGTCAAAAACGGCAATCCCCCCACGCGCTGAGCCCAGGGCACGGGCACCAAGAGCATCAGCGCGACCCCCTTCAGCCCAAAACAGCGTACCACGTGCTTCTTAGCGGAGCGCACGGCGTCGCGGTAGCAGCCTTTGGCTTTGATCTGGCGCCCGCTGCGCCGCTCCACCGTGTCGTCGGCTCCGAGGACGATGGCCGCCCCGGGCGGCACCAGCCACAGGACGAGCACTCCCAGCAGAATCTTACTGGCCTGCAACGCTGACCACTGCGCCCGGTTTAACACCCGATGATAGTTGGTGAAGTGGCGCTCCCAGGCTAACCCCATGACCCGCAAGCAACTCGTCACGGTCCGTTTGCCAGGCGCCAGAATCGCCCCCCACACCAGCACTTGGGCATGGAGCCACACCCGCTCGGAACAGAGTTGCGCAAAGGGCGCCACTAGCACTATCATCTCCACAGGCAGCGAGGGCATACGGGACCTCCGGGGACAGAGTTTGCCGTCAGACAGCAACTCTATCCTAAAGGATGCCCTGCCCTCCTGCTATCCAAAAATGGCCAAAGTCGAGTCTATAATGAGTCGTTTCTAACGACAGGCGTCCTCGGGCCTGGTAACAGGTACGGTCTCTGCGCCGGGCTATTGTCCAGGGGAGGCGGGCTTATCACCCGCATCCTCGCGTCTCGCACGAGGCGTTGGTCAGGCTTGAGCGCAGTGCGGTGCAAGGGTGCGTCGTGGTACGCAACGTTGAATCCCTGTTGCAGACAGGAGGAGTTTAGAGGAACGCTCCTGGGTCATCCGGTTTACCTGAAGGCGAAAGCTGGAGGGGAAAAGAGCATGCCGGAGAAGCGGGAGGTACGGGAACACGCTGAAGGCACAGACCCGCAAGACCCGTGCGATAGGGCAAAGGCGGGATTGCTTGAATCCGAATCTCCAGAGGTGTAAACCGCACCCCCACTGCTACAGCGTGTAACAGCAGTGCCGCCGGGATACGGTTGATCAACTTTCGCAACCCGAATCCTCGACCCGGCGGTCGATGGGAAACGAGCCCATTCAAGGGGAGGAGTAGGAGGCCTACGGCGCACTCGACACGTTCAACGCTGAGGGAACACGAGATCGCCTACGGGACGCGAGTCCTATGGTGACGGAGTTCCCGGAGTAGTCCGAGGCAGGGAAAGCCTGCCACATGGCGAAGGGGAACAGGTGACTTGACAGCCCGAACTGAGAGGTATGCGTAAGGCAGAACGCCGAAACAGTTCTAGGTCTGTACCTTGAACGTGGCAGACGAGGACTGCCGCTGGAGGACATCTAGTATACAGCGGTCTTCGCAGCGAGGTCGTGCAACGTCTTCTGGCTCAGAGATGCGAGTTGTGCGAGACGGAGGAGGGACCGTTTCAGGTCCACCACGTCCGCAAGCTGGCTGATCTGGACCGACCGGGACAGGGCGAGAAACCGCTCTGGGTCAAGCGGATGGCATCACGCCGCCGCAAGACGCTGGTTGTCTGCCAACGATGCCATGAGGAAATCCATCGAGAGCGTCCTCAGCGTCGGAAGAAGAGGGTGTAAGTCACTGGAGAGCCGAGATGACACCGAAAGGGTCACGTCCGGTTCGGAGAGGGGCTGTTGGAAAAGTGCCGCAAAGTAACTCACTGGCAGCCTACTCTACCGCACGCTCCGTTCTGAGGGGGGAAAGGAGTCGCGAGGCTCCTGATCTACCCGGTGCTGGCCGCGCTTCCATTGTGTACACAATTGTTGACACGGCACTGGCTCACGCATACTTTAAGCTAAAGGAGCCAGACTATGAAAGTAGCGGGAATACGGGAACTGCGAGCGAAAAGCGCCGCCTTATTCAGGAGCGGCGAGCCTGTGCTCGTCACTCGACATGGGAAGGTGTCCGGAGTCTATGTGCCCCTCGACGAACCGGACCGCCTTCCTGATGACCTGCGGCGCGAACTGGTGGCGGTACTGGGCAGGCACCTCGCCAAAGTGCTTGAGCGCCAGGGGGCCACGGAGGGAGAGATCGCAGAGGATTTCCATGCCTATCGCCAGCGTCGTCGCTGACGCTAACGTGCTGCTCTCGGCGGTGGTAGGCAAAGCAGCGCTGCGGGTGTTTACCAAGTTCACGGTCATGGTCCACGTGGCCCAGTTCAACGCAGACGAGGTAGCGGAGTATCTCCCGTATATGGCGAGCAAATATGAGTTGCCGATTGAACTCGTGGAAATGCAGTGGAAACTTCTTTCGCTTCGTATTCACCCAACGGACGAGTACCGCAGCCGGTTGCCGCAAGCGATTGCGGACCTGAAAGAGCGGGACCCCGAAGACGCGCATGCCCTGGCTTTGGCTCGGGCATTGACCGTACCGCTCTGGTCAAACGACCGGGATTTGCGGGGACTCGACGTCGAGTGTTACCCCACTGCACGCCTCCTGCGTCTCCTTGCTGAAGAAGCAGGACTCTCCACGTAAATGCTCACGAGTGAGCCGAAGAAGGGCCATCAAGAACGAGAGTCACTGTATTTTCCAGCTAATCGGGTAGCCAGGGAGGTCGCCCTCCCCAGCCCCCACACCACCAAGCAGGCGGGTCCGCACGCGGCGGGTCAGGCCGGATAGTGAAGTGCGATCCAGAGAGCGCGAATTGAGACGAGGCCGAGCGTTTCCGTCAGCCACTGATTGGTCATCCCGGTCTGAGTCGCGAGCGTCCGAGACAAAGGCCACGGACCTTTGCGACTCAGCGCCGTGAGGATCACCGTCTTGCGTGCCGTTCCCAATTTGATCAGCTCCCGGACTTTACCGCCGCGTGAACCAGCCACTCGAAGCGTGCTCCGCTGGGCATCGGATCGTCCGACGGGCCGCGCAGTTCTGCGTGGCGTCTGTGGGGAAACAAGAAAGGCGATATCTATGTCGCGGTCCGCAGCCTTGGCGCGACGACGAAGGCCAGCTTCCATCGCGACGGTGGGTGCCAGGTTGGGTTCACAAACGAGTATGCCGTGACTGCCTCTCGGCGATTTGCAGTCCAACCAAGGCATTGGGAGAAGTGGCGGTTACCAGCTGAGCAGGTTGTGCGCGTTCTTCAGGTTCTCGTACCTCATTCCGAGCTTCGCTCGTTCACGGACCGCAACCCATGCGCTGTCACCTGGCTGCCTACGCCGCCCGAAGGATCGGTCGCCGTAGTTTCGACATTCCTTTCCGCGCAAGGCGTTGAGCTGCCGCTGCCCAGTGGTGCTCATACCGCAATCATTGTCGGCAACGTGCGAACGTCCACTCGCACCGCATGAGTTTGCAAGCATCAAGAACTTCAAGGAAGAGAAGCGCCAGCTAGAGGCTACCGCGAGAAGGACGCTCCAGAAGGAGAAACGCATCGATATTCGCATCTCAGCCCGCGACCTGGAAAAGCTTCAAAAGCGTGCGGCTGGGGAAGGAATGCCCTATCAGACCCTCATTGCCAGCACCTTACACAAATGTGTGACGGGCCAACTCAAAGAGGTCAAGTAAGGAAATGTGACTGACGGAATGGGGCTGCGCCACCGAACCAATCCGTTACAGTGGGACGCAGCCCCTCTTGCAGTTTAGAGTGAACGTGAACAGTCGCGCTTGGGGAGTCACCGGCAGTTTAAGCACCTCACCAAACCTGGTCATGTGACTGTTGCAGGAAAGCCCAACGACGCCGTCGCACCCTCAACAGCATTCTCAGACAAGCAGGTCTCAAGAAATGAGGATTCTATGCGGTATGCCATCGTGATTGAAAAAGCTGAACACAACTACTCTGTTTACGTGCCAGATCTTCCCGGCTGCATCGCCACGGGAGCAACGATCGAGGAGACGGAAGAACTGATCCGTGAAGCTATAGAATTTCACTTGACAGGGTTTCGGGAGGATGGGTTGCCTATTCCACAACCATCAAGCCAAGTTGAATACGTTGAGGTCACGGGCTAACTAACGCGCTGCATTGCATCGCCGCCCGGTTGCGGTTCTGACCGAAGCCGAAGGGACACGGCTTGCCGATAAGCTGCGGGCGCCGAAGGCAGCCGTCAGCTTCATCGGCTTCGTTGGACGCTGGCTTGGATTCTTGAACAATGTCTGCACAAGTATGACTGGATGCACTGTGAGGTCATTGGAGACGTTGTGGTTCGATTTAGCCAATCAAGACATGCATTTCCCTCTCTACATTGATCGGGACCTTGCTATGGATTTCTGCTCCGCTCAGCGGAAGGAGTCAGCTTTCATCTTCCTCGTTGAGCGGCCCAGAGTGGGGGCATCCGCAAACTCGAAGTTTACCCGTTTGCCGAACTTGGCTAAGAGGCTCTGCTTCATCCGTAAGAACCCGTTCTCTTCCAGCAGCAGCGCGGGCATCTTCGAGTGATCCACCACGTTACTATCCGGATAGTAGAACATCTCGCGCAGGACAAACTGCGTCACCCCTAGATCGAGTCCAAAAGCGACCAGCGCCTCCATGGCGTCAATGTTCACACTCGTCACTGTGGTGATAAACACGACATCGATAGTAGGACAGGCATTGCGGAAAGCCACGAGGTTCGCGTGGACCTTAGCCATGCTGGTCCCACCCCTGAGAAGCTTATGAGTCGCGGGGTCAGCCGCATCAATTGATACGGAAAGATGGGTGAGTCCGGCATCCCGCATCTTGCTGTGGTCGTGTTTGTGGAGAAGGATCCCATTCGTTTGCAGGAGGAAGGTTTTGCTCGGCCTTACCGGTGCATTGGCAACTAACAGCATGAGGTCGCACATACGCGGATCCAGTGTCGGCTCCATGATACAACCCACTTGGAAGTTGTTGATGCTCATGACGTTTTCCTCTAGGAAGGCACGCAACTCCTCCTTGTCAATCAGGTCCTTGGAACGGTGGTTATGGCAGTATACGCAGTGGACATTACAGTCATTGTTCGGATCGAACCGTACAAAATCAAATACTTGTGGTGCTTGCGCCCGCATATCCTTGATATTGTATACATTGAGCTGCGAGTCTTTCAGCATCGCCAATTCACCTCCTTTCCAACCCGCACAGGCGCTTCTCCCGCTTGAAATTTATGAAAATATTTTGGGGTTAAATAACCTTGCTATGGCTGACAAGCGCGCTATTTCGCCGCCAAAATCTCCGTTTTCTACAATTCTATTGGACCTTGAAAAAGAAGACTCTTTGTGAGTGAAGAGAGAGAAGCAGTCGTTCATAATTGGGCTCCCCCATGCAACGATTTCTTGCGCGATACATTGAAGTCCAACTTCGGCACAGTATTCGGCGAATAGCTGTGCGGTCATGCTTGCCGCACGCCAATGGGGGTTCTCGACCTCCAACTCTCCGGTTTGGCTATTTCGATAAGCGCCCAAGTTAGAATGATGGATGAAACCGGCCCCTTCGGGTTTCAACTTTGTAGCGAGTTGGATCAGATACGCCCGTAAAACGTCTCTTTCGGCGTGTACCAAAGAATCCCAGCTAAACACGAAATCGATAGAACCCTCTGCTATCATGCCTAAGGATTTTCCATCGTTGACAAAATAGCTAATATGTGAGCTTCCTGCGAGACGTTTTCTACAGCCTGCAATACATCCTTCTGTCAGATCTACCACCATCAGCTTACGACAGAAATTTTGTAAGTATTGCGTGCATCTGCCGAAACCTGGACCAATTTCCAGAATACTGCCCGTAGGCACGAATGCCTGTATACGGGGAAATATTGTTCCCCACCATACATACTCTGTCCCTCCCCATGAAGAAGACCATTCATCTCCCAGGTGCGACCAGTCCCACTTTGACCACGTCGCGAGGTTCTCTTCTACCGTCGCCATGAATTTCTCCTTCAACAGGCAGATTTGGCATCTCTGTGAGTTTCTCTCAGTCTTCTCTTAATTAGGAATCAGGAAGAAGGGACCTTTTCTTTCTCCACCGTTGGTTCGTCCACATCGTCTGCCGAAGACTGGACGGATTCAGGTTCCTGTGCACGACGACTGAAGAAGTGTCTCACCTTGTGCCAATACAGCTTCGTCAAGACCACCAGTCCCCCTATACCACCCAGAATGAGTTGCAGAATCATACTGCCTGCACCTGGATCGAGATAGGCATGCGCCTGTCCTTGCCCAGCCACAAGGCTAACGAAGACGAGCACTGTCACACTGTATCTTTTCTCCATTCTCACAGACCTCCACTCACATTGTTCCCTGCCCTCTCTATCTCTCTGCGGACAATAGCGGGCTGAAAACGTCTCGTGGCTTTTTACCCCACCGGTACTCTTTCGGATAGATCAACTCAGAAGCAACACCGTGCTCCGACACAGCAAAGACGCGGACCTCCACATTGTCTCCACCCCCGAATAACTGCCGGGGAAGCGTATAGCTAAATCCCGACTCCTGCAACGCCGCAGTGCCAAAGAAGTCGGCCACATCAGGCCGTGCCAGATTTGGGCGTCCAGCATAACGAAACTCTCCGTTCGCGAAAATCACAATGGCCTCCGGCTTGGTGACGTTCTTGACGTCGGCTCCCCACCCACGCAATTCGACGAAATCACCCGCAACAATGACCGCATCCACATGTCCACGCACGTGTGGCATGAGGCGTATCGCGGTCCCATCCGGAGCAACGAGCATTTCCTCATCCCGACCATCTGCTGCAACGAGGGCATAAGCCACTCCTCTGGTATTGCGGGTGAACTGGAGGCGAGGACTCGGACCATTCTGAGCGATGACAAAGACCTCAACCGTATTCTCACCGGTCCGGAACGCTGTCTCTGGGACAACGGCTGAAAACTTCAGTTCGTCCCGCTCATTTTGCACGGCCTGAGTTACCGCATGGACCGTCCCGTTGACGGCAATTGCCAGGTCGAGGGGGTTCGGCGTTCCATCATCGCGCACGACGCGTCCTCTGACATACGCCGGCACAAACGGGGATTGGAGGTCAACACGTGCATAGCTATTGGCCTGCTCGATATCCACCACAACTCCTCCTTCTCCTGTCACCCCAATCTCAGCGGGGCGCTTCCCGATAAGCGCAGGATATGGACCAATATGGAACAGCCCACCGCGCGTTGTTCCTGAGCCGAACACGGCAATTTGCTGCTCCAAGGTGTGACACTCGGCATCAAGAGTCGGCCCAAAAGCAAGCCGCCGCTTTTGTGACCCTTGGCCGCTGAAAATTACCTTCTCGGGGCGTTCAGAGAGAGTGGAGTCTAACGCCGAACGACCATCGATTGCCCAGGGGAGCCGAATTCCCAGTATATCGGCAATGGTAGGAAGCACATCGACCGCCTCGACGTTGCGGTCGCTCATAACGCCCTCACGTTGGTACGGCGCTTTGATAAAAAGAGGGACAGGCATAATGTCACAATAATTACTCTCAGTGATGACGCGACGGGCATCGTTGGGCCGGAAGCTGACACCGTGGTCAGCCGTGATGACTAGCAGAGATCGATCGTACAGACCAACGGCCTTCAGATGCGCGATTAACTGTCCAAGCAAGGTATCGACAAACCCTACCTGCAAGAGATAGCGCTGATAGGCCTGGATCACTGCACTCTCGTCATCTCCCCACTGTTCCTTTTGTTCTAACCTCAACCCTTCCAGGTGAGTATCGGTGTTGTAGATCTTCCCAGAAGGAAGATAAATAAACGGCACGTGTGGCAGGAGGGTGTGCAAGAAATAGAAGGCCGGTTCCTGTGCCGCAGGAATCATCTCGAGAAACTGCTGAAAATGCTGGTAGCGATCTTGTGGGTGTGAAAGAGGCAGGTCTCTGACGACGCCTTTCAACCACTCTCCGAGCAAGTTCCCCTCCTTTTGGTCAGCGGTGACGTGCGCTGCATTGGCGGTGAAGTGCAGCCAGTCCTGCGTCACAGGAGGTAAGCGAGTGCTGACATCGGCAGGAAGAAGGATGTGGAGGTAGACAACAAAGAGGTCCGAGAGGAGAGAGCCCAGGCGGCTCGTGAGGCGCTCTTGCACCGTATGGTCTCCGCACAGCCGGTGAGGGCAGAGTTGCGTCCGCGATTCGACCCCTCGGACTGCGTACCTCTGCCCCAACATGGTAAAGAGACTGTACGGATAATCCACCGCTGTGGGAAGGCGGAAGCCATCCGGGTAGTTGCCGGTCAGCAGGGCAGGAACGGCAACTATCGTGAAATCAGAGACTGTCGTCGCATTGCGGAACCAGGTTGCCTCTCGCGCTAAGGCGGCAAAGTTGGGGTAACGGATTGGGTCGATCTGACGGTGTTCGTCCATGAGCGCGTACACGGGGAATTCATCAAACACCACCATCACTACCGGAGCAGCGGTCTCCACCACGATGTCCACATCATCAATGGCAGTTGTCTGAACAAAGACAACTCGAGAAACTGGAGAATAGAACAGCAAGAGACCAGGGAAAATCACCACCGCTGGTGAGAGAACAGTAACGAACAATTGCAAGGGAGAGAAACGCAGGTAGCTCAGCGCAGCCATTGCGCCGAGAAGGACTGCCCCAACGATGAGCAACGCGCCCGGGACTCCACCAACCTGTTGCAGCGCTGGCAAAAGGATACACGCCACCAGGATAGCCACGAGAAGACCATGCACCCCCCTGCGCACCTGCTGGCCGAGGAATCCACTCACTCCTTCAACAAAGATCAGGAGCAGAGGAGGGCAAAAACACAAGAAAAGCACAAGGAGCATAATATCGCGGGGTTCCGAGTTCCGGGCAACGAAGAATTCAGCGTGCCGCGACAGGAGGTCAAACAATGGCTGGGCAATAGCAAAACTGCAGAGAACGAAGAGATGCAATGAGTCGGTAAGAAAATTGCCCCTACGGTTTACATCGTGAGGATAAGGCACCTCGTCTCCCCCTAAAGCCTTTCACAAGCATGACGAGCGATACTGTCAATTGGTAAAAATCCCCCCGCGCTTTGCGCTTCCCCCCTTTGACAAAGGGGGATCGAGGAAGGATTTGGGTGTGTAGAGACGGCCGGAATGTTCATTGTGTGAGACGCTCTTACAACTCTTTTTCTGCCATTCCCACCTTGGCCCGTGCGTAGTACAGACTGCGACTCCCCGACTCCAATGTTTCGCGCTGTACCAGGTCAAACGCCTGAGACAAGCACTGCTCAAAATAACCGACTGCGTAGTCCGCGTAGAGGTCCTCTCTGTTCCGTAAGAGCCTCTGCACCATCGGATCTGCCTTGGTAACAAACTCGATCACGATATCACCGCCCAGACTTGCCAGCCAATCGACCAATTCCTGAAGCGGAATGTTCGCGCCGATCACCAGGTGATGGATCAGGGCAAGGCAGAGTATCAGGTCTGGTTTCCCCCGCTCTGTCAGGGCCTTCCGCTCCAAACCCCGCCATCCCAGGTTAGGCGAGAGATTGGCTATGTTCGTGACCAGGGGCAGAATGGTGGTCTGCTTTTCTGCCTTCAGCGCCTGGTAGAAACGCTCTATCACCAGGGAGTCTGCATCCATGGCCACCACGTAACGGGCGTTTTCTGCCGCGATGCGGGAAAATACGCCGGTATTGCAACCCAGGTCCCACACCAGATTCCGTGGACGTAACTGGACCACTTGGCGGACGAAGGCCGCTTTTCGCTCATGGTCCGTATTAGAATAGCTGTGCTCTGTCGCATAGTCCGACCACACCGACTTGGCACGCTTCCACACCAACTTGCGCACGAGGGTGCGGAGACGACGCACATTGGTCTCGATCAGCTGCTTATGGAAACCAGCCGCTGCTAGTTCCTTTTTAATATTGTTCTCAGTCTGCGCATAAGTCGCCTGAATCTTACTCTGCAGGTAGACATGCAAGAACACACTAGGACGCAACAGATTGCGGACGGACATGATATGCTTACAATCTTCCGGCTCGATGCCATCGATAGAGCCACGTAACCAGGGTTGAAAGGGAATATCTTGATATGCCTGAAGGAACAGGGGATAGAGAAACTGTTGACAGAATTGTCGATATCCCATCCACGGTGCTCCGGGAACCAGCCGCGTAAACGATGGAATGTCGATGAATACCGACGATGATCCTCGCCACTGGCTATTGAAGGCCGAGGCATCTTTGAGAATCATCCCTTCTTGCAGCGCCGCCAGCAGCAGTTCGAGTTGCAACAAGGCGGCATCTTTCAGCATGCCGAAGGACCACTCGTACGGGTAAGAAATGAACGGGATAGGCTCGTGTTTGAGAACCCCGGCCCATCCTTCAGCGAGAGATGGATCCTCTCTGCGCCGAGGGTCGACCTGCTCAGTCCGTACCAGTTGCCCCTGCTCCATGCAGTGCCGAAAAAACGAAGTAGAAGAGAGGGTTTGCCACTCCTCCAGGGCCTGGGCACTCAACCCGCGGAAAACGGCATCAGCGGCGTAAAACACCCGCCCGTTCCGGTCCCGAAACGACCCGGGTTCCACTTGAGAGTGCATCGTTCGTTGCTGTGTTCCCACCACTACTCGTGCCCCCGTCCGCCTACACCCCCCCACCTCTTCTGAGCGGCTTGTGCTGCTGTTCATCACGTGCGCCCTGGTATTGCCCAAACACTGCCGCGTATGTCAAGAGTGGTACCCGGGCGAGGAGGGAAAGCCGCCGAGCGAGGTTCTTTTCCTGGCGCCAGACAAAGACGGAGTCTTTCAACATCCCCGCGACAGTAAAGGCCCAAGCATGCTGCCAGGTCGGCACAGTCTGCAACCCAAACAGGTCGTACAGTCGGCGATGGCAGAGGTACGTCCGGTTGTACTCGTACCAGGCAGAGCGGTCGTGCGAGTGTATGACAGCAGCTTCTGGTTCGTACACCAGGGTGTATCCTGCCTGAATCACTTCCTTCCCCCATGCGACATCCTCACCAAAATAGGTGGCCTTGTATGAAATGCGCTCCCATACTGTCCGCCGGAGGCAGGCACAGACATCATCGAAGGTGCACAGCTCCACGCGTTGCCAGGGAGTCAACGTTTCCCAAGTCCGGCCGTTGAGTTGCTGTACCTTTCGCTCGGGCTTCCCGGTTACCCAATTGTCGAGTTGACGCCGGGTGAGCACATCGGCATCTGGTCTCGGGATTTGCCGACAGTACACGCCAGCGACGTCTGGCTCGGTAAAGTTTTGCAGTAAGGCTGCGAGCCAGCGCTCTCCCACCGGCACAGCATCTTGCACGAGCAGCACAACGAACTCTCCGTGAGACAGTGCGATGCCGTGATTGCGGGTGGCACCATGGTTGAACGAACCGGGCGGCACCTTGATCACGCGTGCGCCATATTGCACGCAGACTTCGTGCGAGCCGTCGCACGAACCAGAGTCGAGGCAGAGCACCTCGAGGGAAAAATCATCGTGCTGTCGGTGGATTGCCGCCAATGCCTCCTGCAGCAACCGCCCTCCATTCAGAACGGGAATAACAACCGAGACTTGCAGGAGCCCCCTCCCCCTTTCAGCGAAAACTTGACAGCGTTGAAGAGGGAGGAACACCAGGCAGGCGACCTCCTTTGTTAAAAACGGACTGCCGATACTGTTGCTGCAGATCGGTATAGATTGCTAGCAACTCTCTCGCGTGATCCGCAATCGAAACATACGTCGGTTGAGGCAGAGCGCGAAAAGCGTGTGGATTGCGGATGAACCATTCCAGTTTCTCGCGCAAGTCGTCAACATCACCCGCACGGAACAGCAGGCCGGTTTTGCCATCCTCGACGTACTCCGCCATACCGCCCAGGTTCGAGGCAATGACCGGCACCCCTGCCAAGCGCGCCTCATGGATCGTCAGAGGCGAATTTTCAAACCAGATCGACGGGACCACGAGGGCGTCCACCTCAGCCAGAATACGACCGACGTCGTGGTTTTCAAACCTGCCAGCA
This sequence comes from uncultured Enterobacteriaceae bacterium, assembly GCA_964502465.1. Taxonomy (GTDB): domain Bacteria; phylum Desulfobacterota; class Binatia; order Bin18; family Bin18; genus CAZCWX01. The sequence continues at coordinate 12,730 of CAZCWX010000153.1, forward strand.
AACGAGATAGAAGGATGAGTCACGATTGCCTGTAAGCGAGCCGTATACTGCGGAAACACGTCAGGGTTGCCATAGAGGCGCAGTTCCGCACAGGTCGGATCAATGCGATTAAACGCCTCCACCAGTACATGGACTCCCTTATGCTCAACGAGCGTGCCAATATAGGCGAACAGGAGACGTGCATGGCGTTGTCTCCGACGGGGAATGACCTGAAACGGAGTCAAATCGCACCCATTATCGATGTAGCGAATTTTCTCTGGAGGCACGCCGAACTCACAAAAGCGGTCGCGCAAGAATTGCGAAGGCGCAATAAATACGTCAACAGTCTTGAGAGCTTCCCGCACCGCTGCGAGACGCCGACGGATCTGGCTGAAGGCATATTTGCGATGCAGAGACCACAATAGTCGCTCAGCGCTGTGCTTGAAGTGCTCTCGCCAAAACGAGTCGGGTGTCTTCGTTTCTTCTATGAGCGGAGCCTCAACGGTGATGTTGCTCCATCCCGCCACACAGTGCGCGGGATCCCCTCCTGGTCCTGGGGTCGTGGCAAATTCAATCACCAAGCGCTTCGGTATCCGCAGCGTGATTTCCCCATCGATCCAGCCGCGATCCTGTTCTCGCCGAGAAGGGCACAGGTAGCGGGAAAAGACTTGTTGCCCATTGGCAAAGACCTGGAAGACCGCGCCGTCGTTCCTGACCGTATACGCGGCAGGATGTAAGGCAAACGAAAACCGCACCGTTGCTTCCACAACACCTGGACGACGGCGGTCGATACGCGGGCAGAGACGGAACCGGCAGGGAGGGGGCGACGCATAAACCGTGCGAGAGTTCCCCCAGATTTCCCACGTCTGTTCTGGCATACCGGTTGCGGAAAGTAAGGCTCCTGATGCAGGTTGACGGCTGGGTTTCTGCGTCCACCATGTCCCGATGCGGCTCTGCACGGGGCGTAAGGGTGAAGCTCGCCAGATCTCTGCCGCCATGCAGGAGGCACACTCGCTTGGCACGACTCGCCAACAGAGCTCTCCCGACTGCTTCATCCGCAGGCCGTCACGCGGACAGGTCAGCCAGTAGTCGTGCAGGGTGTACACAGCAGGGATATGCCGGCGCCGGAGCAGAGAGAGAAAACCGAGCGACAGATTATAGAGATGCTGGATGTGCACAACGTCAGGTCGATAGGAATCGAGGACTGAAGCGAAAAGACGTTCAAGGCGAGGGTTCGTGTACGTTTCGCGAAACCGCCAGTATGTGTGATTGTTCACCACTTCAGTGAAAGGCAGTCCGTGATAGGTCCCGGTCCGCACAGTGTACGATGGTGTGGTCGCATCAAGTTCAGCAAAGAACAGGGCAACCTCGTGCTCTTTCTGTAACTCCCGCGCCAAACGGAAAGTATAAAGTTCGGTACCGGCAAGATGGCGAGGGAGAAAATAGTGTACGACCATCAGGATTCGCATCGGCCTGCCTATCTGGACAGCCACCCTCTCAGCACATCCAGAGGACGGCGGAAAAGGGAGTTGATCAGCATGGTGTATCCACGGTAGAGTTTCCAGGTCGTGGACGCATAGATCGCCTCGAGGCGCGCATTACGTTCGAGCAATTGTTCTTCGCGGACATCGAGGATGTCTTCTAACTCTCGCAGAGTTGCAGCGGTATTTTCGTAGTCTTGCTGCAGGCGCTCTCGTTCCTGCCGCATCCGGTCCCATTCCTGTTGGAGGCGCTCTCGCTCCTGTTGGAGGTGATCTCGCTCCTGCCCAGCCAAGATCTGCGTCGCTTGCAGACGGGCGCATTGCTGGCGCAAAGCGCTATTTTCCTCGCTTAAATCACGCACCAGCTGTCGAGCGGCCATCATAGCCTGGGGCTGTCTTCGCTCTGCGGGAAAAAGAGATCCATCAGGAGCCCCCATCACAATCTCTGCGTATATCGCTTCCACATCGCGAGCATACTCTTCGGGCGTTTTCACGTGTGGACGATCGGCACGCAGTGTTTCCAGCAGATCCGGTTCCGCAACCAAGCGAGCAAGGCAGCGCTGCAAGTCAGTCGCGTTCTCCGGTTCGAAGAGCAAGCCATTCACCCCATCCTGTATCACCTCAGACAAAGCCCCGCGACGGGCGGCAACCACAGGGAGACCAGCCATCAGCGCTTCGCGGGTAAGAATCGAAAAGGTCTCCTCCCAGATCATGGGCATGACTAACACCTCGTGCTGCGACAGGATAGAATCAATTTGCCCATGGGGATAGCCATCGAAGAACCGCACCGGCAGATCCCGGGCCTCCTCTCGGAGTTGATCGACGTAGGAACGCAGAGCAGGAACAACCGCTCCATACAGCGAGGCGGTAAACGTATCCGGCGGCAGCCCTTTGAGCGCCTCAATCAGGATGTGTGCGCCTTTATGTGGTAGGAACACCCCAACATAGAGAATACGCAGTGGTGTACCTGGAGCGTATGCCAGGTGACCCGCAGAGACAGGGTGGACTCCGAGAGGCACGGCTCGCAACCGTTCTCCTAAACAAGAAAAGTGGCTGCGTATTTTTCCTGCGAGGAAATCTGACGGCGTTATAATCACATCTGCCATGTGGAGCGCTTGCTCCATGGAGGAGAACCGCTGTTGCACCTCCTCTGCTGGTGCAAATTCTTGCAAGCAGGGGATACACCGGGTCCCATGCTCAGGTCCGGAACAGAGGCGTGTCTGAGCATCAAGCAAATGGATACGGTGGCAGGAGAAAAAAAAGTCATGCAGACTCAACACCACCGGGTATCCCAAGGCAACGGTGAGTGGAATCAAACTCACAGAGAGATGCTGGACGTGCTGAAAATGCACAATCTCTGGCTGTATACGGTCGAGTAACTGGATAAAGGGGCCAAAGAAAAAAGGATTATCATACGAGAGGCGGAAGGTTGTCGTCTGCGTATAGTTGTTGATCACGCGTACGATGGGAAGGCCATCCACCTGTTCTTCAGAGACCGAGAATTCCTCTCCCGGACCTGCGGTGCGAGTGAAGACGGTCACCTCGTGCCCGCGAGCGCGCAAGGCCCGCGAGAGGTGTAAGGTCACTAACTCCGTCCCTGCCCACTCATAAGGGGGGAATCCGTGCACGACCTGCAAGATCCGCATCCTACGCGTCTCCCCGTTTAATTCGCTCTTGGAGAGAAAAGAACTGAGTCAGCCGGCCCGGCAGGGTATCTCCCCGTTCTCCCAACCACAATCCCAGACTGGCGGCCAGGTGCCAACTCACCGCTGGCCCTGCCCAGCGCAGCAGGAGGTGGGCTTTGCGCTGGCCATTTTGCCGATACCAGAAGGCGAGATCGGCCCGCGCAACGGAGAACGCTTCCCGTACACAGTTGGTGAGTTCCATCTGGCGCGACTGCACCCCTGGTCGGTGCAGCGCCCGTGCGTGATCGAAATGGCGGCAGAGATTGGTCCACGGCCCATAGCTATGCGAGTGATAGACGAGCGAGTCGGCACAGTATGCCGTCTGATACCCTGCCTCGAGTACCCGCCTCGCCCAGAGCTGGTCCTCACCAAATTCCACTTCGGGTAGCGGAAACTTTTCCCATACCTGCCGGCGAATCACAGAACTGACATTGGAAAAAAAAGAATAAAAGACCGGATTTTGAACGTAATCAGGATTGCCAACCGCAGTATTTATGCGAGAGGCTGCTCGTCCAGACAGTTCGCATTCGACAATCCGTCGCCACTCCATCGGGTGGCAGTCTGGTCGGGGAAGCTGGCGGCTATAAGCCCCGGCTACAGCAGCAGTCGCTTGGAGTGGAGCAAGCAGATTTTCCAGCCACTGCGGATGGGCCGGGGTCGCATCCTGCGTGAGGAAAACCAGGTAATCCCCCTGCGCTTGGGCAGCGGCCACATTACGGGTCTTACCATGACCAAACTCCTGCGGAGGGATCTGGAAGATTCGCACCCCGAACCGCTCCAGCACCTCGAGGGTGCTATCCCGAGAGCCCGAATCGACCGCAATGATCTCGTGGAGCTGAAAACGCCCTCGTTGTTGACCGATATTCTCCAAAACCTCAGAGAGATACCGTTGGCCATTTTTGGTCACCAGGAGAATGGATACACGCGCAAGCGAGGCCATAACGCTATGAATGATGGGTTCTGCCTTTCCTTACCACGTCTCGGCAGCCATGTCAGTGCCCAAAGCGCATGAGAGACAATGCCTTTTTCTGAGAAAAAGACAAGCACCGCTCGGTCTCATCCGACAAGCCAACGCTTCAGCTTCGTGAGTAGCCGACAGCAAAGAGCCGCTCTCACCGCCGCATAGCCACGGTAGAGCTTCCAGGTCAGAGAGGCGTAGATTGCTTCCAGCCTGGCGTCTCGCTCACGCCCCCGTTGCTCGTCTGCAGCTAACGCTGCTCGCAAGTCCTGGACAGTTGTCAGCATGCAGTCTCGTTCTTGCCCACTCTGCAGTTTGTCCACTTCAAGGCGGTCTCGTTCGATTCGAAGCGAGGCATTTTGCGTATTCAGCTCCTGAGTTGCGACGCGCAGTTGCTCATTCTCTCGCAAGAGGGCGCTAGAGAACTGATGCTGCTCGACCAGCCTTTTTTGTAGCAGCGGTATGCGGTCTGGTTCAGCACAGATTTCTGCGTATACCCCTTCTATATCTTTCGTGTACTCTTCCAATGTTTTCACTGGAGGGTTCACAGCACGGAGTTGCTCTACCAAGTCAGGCTCGCTGATCAACCGTGTCAGGCAACGCTTCAGATCCGCCACATTCTCCGGTTCGAAGAGCAGCCCGTTCACGCCATCTCGGACAACATCGAGCAGCGCTCCCCGCGCTGCGGCGATGATCGGCAGCCCGGCCACTAGTGCCTCGCGGGCGAGAAGTGAGAAGGTTTCTTCGCAGATCACCGGCATGACTAATACGTCATGTCGAGACAGGATGGCAGCAAGCTGGTCATGGGGATACGCAGCGTGAAAGGAGACAGGGAGTCCTTGCGCTTCTTCTCTGAGGCGGTCTGCATACAGTTGCCAAAAAGGCAGCATCGCTCCGTAGAACGAAGCGGTAAACGTGTCTGGCCGTAGCCCTTTGAGCGCTTCCATCAGCACGTGCGCCCCTTTTGGCGGAAATAACAAGCCAACATACAAGATCCGCAATGGTGTCTGAGGACTCCGTACTCTCGCGACACAAGAGACCTGCTTCACCCCGAGCGGAATCACGCGTAATCGCTCTTGCAAAGCAGGAAAGTATCCGAGCATCTTCTGAGAGAGAAACGCTGAAGGAGCGATGACGAGATCCGGCGTTTGCAGTGCCCGTTCCATATACGAGAAACGCCGTTGCACCTCTTCCGGCGGAGCCGCTTCCTGGAGACAAGCGATACAGCGCTCACCGCGCTCTGGTCCAGGGCACAGGCGGGTTTGCGCGTCGATCAGGTGAATACGATAGCAAGGGAAGAAAAAATCATGCAGACTCAGCACGGTTGGGTATCCCAGGCTCACAGAGAGCGAGAGCAAGGAGACAGAGAGATGGGCCAGATGTTGAAAATGCACCACGTCAGGCTGTAGCCGCTGCAGGAGGTGCGTAAAAGGGACATCATAAAAGGAGTTGTCGTAAAAGAGACGAAAAGTCTTCGTCTGGGTATAGTTGTTCACGATGCGCACAACTGGCAGACCCTCTACCTGTTCCTCACGCACAGAGAAGTCCGCTGCTGCGGGGTCCGCAACACGAGTCAAGACCGTCACCTCGTGCCCACGTGCTCGCAGTGCTTGTGAGAGATGAAGGGTCACCAATTCGGTGCCAGCCCAATCGTCAGGGGGAAATCCGTGCACGACCTGTAAGATCCGCATCTCTGCGCCTATCTGCGTTTGGTCCGTTCTTGAAGAGACAGTAGACGGTTGAGTGTGGACGGTAAGACCTCCGCCCGTTCTCCTAACCATAAGCCCAGGTTTGCAGCCAGGTGCCAGTTCACTGCCAGCAGTGCCCACTGTCGGAGGACCTGCCCTTTGCTCTGGCCGTTTTGCCGATACCAGAAAGCCAAATCAGAGCGGGCTATGCGCAAGGCCGCAGGCACGCAGGCCCGCAACGCGACCTGGCGGGGCTGAGCAAACAACTCGCGCATTGCGCGAGCGTGCTCGAAGTGGCGACACAAATTCACCCAGGCACCATAACTGTGCGAGTGAAAGACAATGGAATCAGCCACATAGCAAGTTTTGTAACCAGCTTCCAGTACTTTTTCCGCCCAGGCTTGATCTTCAGCAAACTCAACCTCCGGAAAAGGAATCTGTTCCCACACGGTTCGTCGGATGGCTGAGCTGGTGTTCGCGAAAAACCGATAGAAAGCTGGATGGCGCGTATAGTCTGGGTTGTTCACCATCGCGTGCACACGTGACTCCGGTCGGCCGTGTAATTCATATTCAACAATGCGGTGCCATTCCATCGGATGACAACCCGGACGAGGTTTATGACGGCTGTACGCACCCGCAACAAGCGGATCGCTCCACATCGACGCCAGCAGATTGTCCAGCCACCGGTCATTCGCCGGCGTGGCATCCTGAGTAAGGAATACCAGATAATCTCCCCGGGCATGCGAAGCCGCAAGGTTCCGGGTCTTGCCATGACCAAACTCGTGAGCCGAAATATGGATAAGCGAGACTTGGTACTGGCGAAGGATATCGCAGGTCCGATCCCGCGAACCAGAATCAACCGCGATGATCTCGCAGAGACGAAAGTGTCCTTGCTGTTGACGAACGCTCTCCAAGAGTTCGGCAAGATACTTCTCTCCGTTTTTCGTCAGCAGCAGAACGGACACCGTCGGAACTACCATCATAGCCTATCGGTGAACCTCGTGCCGGACAAGGAAGCGCAACAATCGCGTTCGCAGCTTCGCCGCAAGGGAGGCTTCGAGATTTGGGGTTGACGTTGCCGCCCTCATCCGCTGAAGTTCTGCTCGCAGTCGCGCTATTTCTTCATCCTTTGCCAATAACTTGTCATACGCCGGATGTAACATCACTTCCGGATACTTCCACTGCTCGCCGGCTGGCAACTCTTCTCCGAGGAGGCGGAAAAAATCCGGACCCAGACGCGGAGGAACCTCCTGCGTCAAGGTACCAGGGATCTGGGTGACCAGGGGATCAAGCCTCTTCAGCGCTTCCTCACTGCCTCCTTTCATTCCTATGCCAGCTAAGGAGTGCGGAAACCGCGGGTGCCCCTGGACGTAGATTCGCCGTGGTGAAAACTGCCGCAGCAGAAGATCAAACCCCTGGGGGGTTAAGCGCCAATAATCCGCTGGGTACTCATGCACAGGGAAATCCATACAGCAACTGACCAGCAGCATGCCTTCTGGCTGGAGCACGCGAAAGACCTCGGCCAGTGCCTGAAAAGGATTTTCCACATGCTCAAGGGTCTCGAGCAGCAGGACGGTGCCGACCGAATTAGCGGGAAAAGAGAGCGCGTGCACATCTTCGAGACGGTCTACTCCCAAACCTTCGCGCATATCACAGCCAATAAACTGTTTGCCGGGAAAAAAAGGGCGCACATTGGCATCGTACGGTTGTCCCTCCACTAACAGTGAGCCGATCTCGATGATGGGTTCGGGCACCTCCACAACCCCAGCTACAACTCGGACAAACTCTCGAATGTTTCCGCGCATCGTCAAACTATCCTGTTACAGACTACAAATAATCAGCAAAGTACCCTTTACAGCGCTGAAAAGTCCACTGTGCCAGACTGAGCAATACCAAAGAGACGACTAAGGGGTAAAGGGCCTGTTCCCACGCGACGCTGTGGTGAGGAAAAAGGATAAGACTGCGATAGAGCGTGACAATAGGCGTCATAGGATTCCACGCGAGGAGGAACTGCAGTGCGTCTGGAACCATTTCTATGGGGTATAAAATGGGTGAGAGAAAAAACCAAATGGTGAATCCCGCACCAGCCAGTTGTGAAACGTCGCGAAGAAAGACGTTTCCAGTCGAGAGCAGCAGGCTTAACGCAACCGCCAGCAGCAGCTGAAGAGTGAAAGGAACAACAAGCAGGATCAACGCCAAAGGGGAAAGCCCTCCTTGCCACAGGGCAACCCCAAGCAGGAAAAGACCGAAACCTACACCTTGGCTCAGAAAGCTCGAGAGAATCGTGGCGATGACCAACAGCTCGGAAGGGAATTTCACTCTCTTCATCAGTTGCGCATTGTCTACAATGACAGCCACCGAACGGAGGCAGGCTTCTTGAAACGCCAGCCACGGCCACAGCCCACAGAAAGCGAAAGGAACGAACCCCACGTCCGCGGTTTCTCGGAGACGAACCCGATAGATATACGAAAAGACGAAGGTGTACAGCGCTAACAGAATGAGTGGATGGATGAGACTCCAGAGGGCACCAAGGCTCGTCCCGGCAAAGCGAGCCGTCAGGTCTCGGATCACCATCTGTCGAAGGATGTGGCGGTTCGTAATGACAGTGCGTAACATCGCGAGGGGGAACAAACAAACGAGTGGTGTTCAACAGGGTTCTGTGGAAGGGCAGCTCAGGCCGAGAGTTAACCCGCCCTTCCCATTTTCACAACTTCGATGACCGGGGTTCCATCTCGCTCAACAAAAGTCCGGTCGGTTTCTATGGTATACCCCGCTCTCTGCGCTGCTGCATACAGCAGTCGCTTTGGTCGAGAGAAGTTCACGTAGGGGTCAGCGTAAAACACGAAAAGGGTCCCAGACAGACGCACAAGCGCGTTGATCTCCTCTTCATTCCCGTTCTCAATATATGGCCAAAAAAACTCACGGAGAGAAAGTGGTCCCTCTGCCAACGTGACGACCTGAGTGCCCAGACCCCAATCACCAATAAGACACCGCTGTTCCTGACAGCGGTCCTGCAAATATTGCGCAAGGTCATAGATCGCCTCAGACCACATACCTCGTCCACCCGTCGCAGCAAGGAAACGATGATAGCGCACATCCATCGCGATATTGGCAGCCACACACGCTATCCCCACAGTCGCAAGCACGACCCTGCACACCCTGCGACTGCTTTTCTGCCACAGAACAATAAGAGAGGCGGCAAGAAACGCCTGGACAAACGGGAGGAAGAGCACAAAATGATGGCCTCTGAGCGCCCCTCGGATCGCAAATACACAGAGCGCTAACAAGACCAGGAAGATCATGAGTGCCCTCAATAGAGGAGGAGGGGAAGAGAGGCAGAAGACCCCAGCGAAAAAAAGGAGTACATAAGGAGTGAACGTCCCAGTAACCAACGAAGCGGTTCGTAGAGATTGAGCGTCTACGTCATAGGAGCCGATCCGTACCTCGCCGGTTGCCGTCACTTCTTTGCCGATGTTGAGGTCTGAACGGCCAGAAAAAAAATCATAGAGAGAGGTCCCATTCAAAACGGTCCAGAGGGTATATCCCTTGAATTGCGCAACGGCAGAAAAATTTTGCGGCGGAGCGGCCAGAGAGAAAGTAGAGGCAGCAACAGCCGGACGCTTCCCCAGGAAAAGCAGAAAAGGCGAGAAACCCAGCAGAAAGAAAAACACCGCGCAGCGAAATTCTTTGCTCCCCACTCGCAGACAGACCGTCTTGCGAAAACACAGCAAAACCGTCATCCCCGCAGCCACGAGAAACGCCAAGTAATCGAGGCGATTGTACAGCCCCACACCAAAAAGGAAAAAGGTCGCAGCCCACAAACTGGCCCGATTGGTTTCTCTCCACCTGACAAGACACCACAAAGGACAACACACCAGGAAGAGGCTCAGAGCGGCTGAACCAAAGTCATGGCGCGTATAGAAGAGGTAGCTCGGATCACTAGCCAAAAAGACGCTCGCCAGCAGCGCAACCAGCACGGAACAGCAACGAGCAAGCAGAAGAGAAAAAAAGAGCAG
>CAZCWX010000154.1:0-5416 GCA_964502465.1 uncultured Enterobacteriaceae bacterium
AACCGACAATACGAGAATCCCACCGGAATCACTAATGACTCCAGTCACACCAGGCAGGAACAGCTCATTGATACACTTGAAGGATGCCTTCTCCTGGTCCTTCGAGATCTCTAACTCCTCAAAATACCGCTCAATCATTTGTACCGCGTGACTCACCGAACGCGCCGTAATTAAGAGCGGAATCACCAGGATAAGCGGGTCGAGGTTAAACCCCATCAATCCGACAAATCCCAACCCCCAGATCCCCTGAATCGACGCCCCAATCAATGGCACGATCACCCCATACACACGGCGAAAATACACGATCAACGCTAAAACAACGAAGAGACCGGTAAACGTGAAGATTAAGAACAATTCGTTGGTGAAATACCACACCCATCCCTTCAGCATCGGTTCGCCAGCCACATACAGGGAGGTATTCACGTCTTCGACCTCTTGTCGAAGACGTGAGATTTCGCGATGGATCTCTCGATAATCGAGGCGATCTTCATTAAATCCGGCAAAGACCAATGCGGCCTTGCCATCTTCTGAAACGTACTTGTTCAACACGATGTCATTGTTGAACATCTCAAATTTCAGCGTTTCCAGTTCCTTGGGGTCGGTCGGGATATCAACAGGCAAGACCGGATAGGAACGCACCATCCCACCGGGCAGTGTCTTGACATTACGGATCTTCACATGAGAGATCGACGCCACCTGGTTATGGTCCACCCCATTGATTTGGTCCACCTGGTCGGTCACATAGCGGACCTTATTGAGCGTCTCGGTGTTAAAAATGTCCCCTTCTTTGACCTGCAAGACCAGAGTGATAATGTTCGCTCCACCGAATGTCTCACGATGCTGGTTGTACGCTTGAATGTAATCATGCCCTTGCGGCAGCAAGTCAGCGAACTGGCTGTACATCTCCACCTTACGCGCTTGGATCAGCCAGAAAATGGTAATAACCGTAAAGATCAGGAGGTAGAAAATACGATGTCGCCACAAGAACGCGAGATACACTTCAATCAGGCGATCGGTCGTACTTTTTGCTTCACCAGATACTGTACCGGCCATGCATGTCCTCCTCAGTATTGAGGCAGTCAACGACAGAAGTTAGCTTCCTTATGCCACGAATGCACCCCTATGAAGAGGCGACTTGGGCAAGGGTCTCCTTGTCTACCAGTTGCCAGTTTTTTCCGCCGTCGCGGCTGACAAGCACAGTCCCTTTACCGCCACAAGCCAGGCCAAAGCCGCTGTCTTTGGCAAAGCTGGCGTCACGAATCCAGGTGAGGACATGCTCACGAACATCTTGCACCAGGTTCCACTGGCCGTTCTGAGCGAGTGCTATCGTCCCCAGTATTCCGGTTGCGATATCTTGGCCAGTGGGGGACGCAAGAACCGAGAGCAGCGTATTAAAACTGCCGCTGGGGACGTTCGTCCACGTTTCTCCACCATCTTCGGTTTTCAGCAGGATACCACTCTCAGCGGCAATGTATCCCTCGCGCGGGTTGCGGAAGTTTACAGCTAGCAGGAATAAATCCTCAAGATACAGTTGGGGGACCCGCTGCTCGAGGGCATCCTCTTCACTGAGTTCAGGGCGAGTATATTTCGGCAGGTTGAGGACATTTTTCTGCTCCTGCCAGGTCTTTCCACCATCGGTCGTATGGAGAATCGTACCGAATTCACCAACAACCCATCCTTCCGTATCACTGGCAAAGCTCACTCCATTCAGGGTCACGTCACGACCAAGGGACAAGTTTTCCCACGTGTCTCCACCATTCTCAGAGTGAATGACGGTTCCGGCAGGACCAACCGCCCACACTTTGTTTGGGTCTGTTCCGCGGCTCATAGAGAAGATATGAGGCTGCGCCGCTTGCCAATCTTGCAAGGGAAGTTCGAGGGTAATTTTTTTCCAGGTTTTTCCACCGTCGCTTGTCTTGAGAATCAACCCATCCTGACCAATAGCAAGACCATTTTGGGCATTGATGAAATCGACATTGTAGATAGCCCGATCCACTCCAGTAGGGAGGAGCGCTATTGTGTCTCCCTTATCGCTAAGATGCAGGATAGCTCCTCGGTTCCCGACTACCCAGGCGTTGTTATCATCGAGAACAAATACCCCGTAGTAGTCTTCCCGATCAGGAAAGACCTTTCCCTTGGATTTCCCCCTACTGTCGAGTTTTTCTATAATATCTGCGTCGGCTCCGTGATACTCACACCCCATTAATAGCGAAAGGAATGCACCAATTGTCACAGCGATAATAAGAGAGACCCCTGGATGACGTGCTGATTGCACCAAGATGACCTCCTCGTTACAGAACCGGGGGTTGAGTGTGGTTTGCCTCTTACGCTCTTCTCCGAAATGCGTCAAGGACGCTCTCACCCGCAATGGCACAGGAAATAGCAAATTTTTTCCCAGGAAAATCACTACAGAACGTCGGGTTTTTGTAAGTAATGTTCTCTCGTCTCAGACCCCACTCGCTGAACCAAGCCCCGGTGTTTCTAGCCACACCTGCCTATTATCTCTGTCTTGAAAGGCAGCAGTTCATTTGTAACGAATGGCAAGACCGATCAACTGGAATGCGTACTCGGTCGTGCTTCTATAGTCTCTATCGGTGCTGTAGCCGAAATGCGTCACCGCAATCGTGTCCTCAAACTCACCTTGCTTCATCGGTTGGATAATCACCGCCTGTGCGCCAATCGCACAGGCTTCGCGGTGGAGAGCCTTGTGCATCTGCGTGACCTCCGTACCGGGATTTCCATAGGTTTTCACCCGGGCAATGACATCGTAGGGCTGTTGTGGTGGACTGGTCAAGACAGGAATCTGACAGTGAGAAGAAGAGAATTGTACCGGCAGCTCCCCGACCTGCTCCGTCAACACCAACGGCTTCGTCGGTCTATTCGCACACCCGCCGATCAGGACCACAATCAGCAAGAGCCAGACAGACGTTTCACCGGCACGGTGCATTCTCCTCCTTTGCGCTGGATCTGCAATACAAGAGATGGGGATCCAGCGCATCGCAATAGTAGTGAAGGGACCTTCTTGACTGCTCCCCTACTTCTCTCCGCAATAGAGCCCCTTTACCACAAGTTTTGAGATTCCTCTAGTCAATTTTTCCTATTTTTCTTCAGTTACCAAACACTTATATGATCTTATGTGAGAAACTAGGTAAAATTTTTCGAGCTTGCGAGCACAGAGAAGCGAGGGGATACACCTCCAGAGCGGATGAAGCCGGGACGTTGACGCTCGTAAACCCTGACCCATATAATCTTGCCAACCGAGCACTCTTATGAAGAAGAAAAAGAGTACCCCTATGTCTTTCAAACTTGGTGTCGATGTCGGTGGTACGTTTACGGATCTCATCCTTTTCGATGAAAACAGCGGTCGTCAGGTGCGAGCAAAAACGCCTTCAACGCCTGCCGATCCGTCGGTTGGGGTGTTACACGGCATAGACAAAGTCTGTCGTCTTGCCGGAACCTTGCCAAGCGAGATCACCCACATTATGCATGGGACCACTGTCGCCACCAATGCTGTGCTCGAAGGCAAAGGCGCCAAAGTTGGTTTGATCACCACCGAAGGGTTCAAGCAGATTCTCCATCTCGCCCGCTCTTGGACACCTGGACCACTAGCCGGGTGGATCATTATGGTCAAACCTGATCCCCCCGCTGCGCTCGAGCATACCCGTGAAGCCAAAGAGCGGATCGATACGCGTGGCAATATTGTCAAACCACTTGATGAGGAGGCGCTACGACAGGAGCTACAAAACCTGGCCTCCCAAGGTATCGAAGCGCTTACCGTCTCTCTGATCAACTCATACACGAACCCCGTACACGAGAAACGCATCAAAGCGATTGCCCAGGAACTGTTCCCAACACTACCGGTGACGGCTTCGGCAGAAGTGCTCCCAGAGTTTCGTGAATACGAACGTGCCTTGACCGCCGTGATGAACTCCTATGTGCGGCCCAAGGTCGCCCTCTACATGAAAAATTTTGCCGACCAACTTTCGGCGCATGGGCTCAACGCCGAGGTCAATATCTTGCGGTCCGACGCCGGGCTCATGACCTTACGTATGGCCCAGGAACGACCGGTCTACGCGGTGATGTCTGGCCCAGCCGGCGGCGTCGCAGGCGCGCTGTTTATCGCCACGAAAGCCGGATTTCCTCACATCTTGACTTTGGACATGGGAGGCACCTCGACCGATGTCGCGCTGTGCCAGGATGGGACACAAACGATCACACGAGAGACCACACTGGGCTATTTCCCCATTAAAGTCCCATCAGTAGACGTACGCAGTATTGGTGCTGGCGGGGGCTCGATTGCCCACGTACCAGAAATCACCAACGCGTTGCGTGTGGGGCCACAGAGCGCTGGCGCAGACCCTGGACCAGCCTCCTATGGAAAAGGGGGGATAGAAGCAACCGTCACTGACGCTAACGTCGTTCTTGGTCACCTTCCACCGCGGCTGCTCGGTGGCGAGATGGCGCTAGACGAAGAAGCAGCCAAAGAAGCGGTGGAACGCATCGGCCGCAAATTAGGGTTAGATGTCTACCAAGCCGCTCAAGGCATTCTTGATATCGTCAACGAAAACATGCATGGTGCCCTGCGCCTGGTGTCGGTGCAGCGCGGCTATGACCCACGCAACTTTGCCTTGGTCGCGTTCGGCGGAGCGGGGCCATTGCATGCCAATGCCTTAGCTCGTCTGATCGGTTCATTTCCGGTCATTGTGCCACCAGCGCCGGGCATTCTCTGTGCCACTGGCGATGTCTGCTGTGATTATCGAGAAGAGTTCGCTCGCACGGTAATCCACACCTTAGAGCAGATCTCGGTTGCCGAGATCATTACAATCTTCCAAGATCTTGGCACAGAAGCTGCCGGCTGGCTGGAGCGTGAAGGCATTCCTCGCAGCCAGCAGCAGATTTTCTACCATGCTGACATGCGCTATTTTCGCCAAGGCTACGAACTACCAATCTCTATTGCGTTAGAGGAGCTACAGACTCAGGGCACCGCCCCCTTGGCTGAGCGGTTCCATACCTTGCACGAGCGCCTCTACCGCTTTCGACTGGACGCCGCGTGCGAAATCGTGAACCTGCGTGCTGTCGCATTGGGCAAAGGAGCTTCCTTGACCCTTTCCAAGGCGGATCTTGATGGCCCTTCCTCGTCGCACGCGCTCAGCGACGAACATCGCATTTACTTCGATGGCAAGTTTCTCTCCACCCCAATCTATGATCGCGCCAAGCTCCGGCCTGGGAACCGCATGTCTGGCCCCGCTATCGTGACAGAAATGGACTCGACCACAGTGGTCTTGCCCGGTTTTACTGGCGAAGTAGATCAGTACTTGAACATTTTAATCAGACCTGGAGTGTAGAAGAGTGTTCAGTGTCAAGTGTTGAGTGAAGAAAAAAGAAGCTGAAAGCTGATCGCTGAAGGCTGACCGCT
>CAZCWX010000155.1:0-11008 GCA_964502465.1 uncultured Enterobacteriaceae bacterium
GCGGGCCACGGCAAGGGACGGCGGGGAGGAGGAATCCGCTCTGAGCGCGGAACAGCAGGCAGCCGAGGGCAGAGTAGCTCGGTGCCCCAAGGGGCCGAGTGCAGGACCGCACAGGGAGGACAAGGCGGAGGGAGGACCGCCGCGACGCAGCCAGACCTGCACCAGGGAGCGGCTGCGCGGCGGCGGGTCATCGCCCCAGCCTTGAGCGAGCCTGCTCTCGCTTCCCATCCGACCTGAACCGCCGAGTGCGGACCCGCCTGCTCGGTGGTGGGGGGAGGGCGGTCAGCAATGATCGCCCTCCCCCGATTAGGCTTTTTTTCTCCCCTCACGGGACCTTCTTGAATCCTGCTTGCACAAAATGCTGATCGAAGGCAAAAGCTGTCTCTAGCTTGAATCTCTTCATCACAACGAACGAAATACAATCCGTGAGCGAATAGTCTTTGTCTTGATGCTGCTGAAAATACTGCCAGCCTTCCCTGAACAACCCTTCGTCTACCTGTACGAACTGTACGGAAGGACTCGTCAGCAATCGATTTCCAACTTCCACAGCTTTTGCATGATACCCGCGACTGTTGAAGTAAGTGACGACTTCATTAAACACGTATGACGTGGTGACCAACGGCGGCATCCGCTTTCTCAGACCGCGCCAATGTTTCGACGCGGCACGATGATTCTGATCATTGGACAACTCCAGGGCTAACACATAGCCCGTATCCAGGAACACCGCGGTCATCGGCCGTAAATGTAGGTGTCATGATGTTCAGAGGCATCGGTAATCTCGTCCGCAATCGGCTGACTGCCCAGCGCAAAAATCGGGTCCTCCGTGACCGGCACGACAAGAATGATACTATTGTCCTTGCGAATCTCGACTTCTTTGATGCCCTTCAGGAACTTCTTCGGAACGATGACGCCCTGCTCGGTGACTTTTGTTTTCATCTGCATCGTTTACTCCACACACTGCCATGCTGTTCGTATATTACACGGCGTCCCGCGATTTCGTCCAACATGAATTAGACGACTGTGCGGTTTCTATTAGTGCCAGCATGTTCCTATCGCTGGAAACAGGTTCCTACATCTACCAACTCCTCGGTTGCTACATCTGCCAACGTGTTTGCCGCAGGTTCTACAAACCTTATAAACATGTGATGCCCTCTCTATAAACCCTATAAACCTCCGCTGTCAATGATTCGCTCTGCTACGCCTCAAGCGACAGCCGGCGCGTCGCGCACTTCCCAGACCTGCCGTCGTGGGTCCCACCGTCCTCCATGGCATGGGTCACAACTGAAGGGCAAATGAGGGCATTGAAGTCCTGCAGGTATCCTTGGGTTCTTTCCCCCTTATAGTGCAAATCGGCAGCTGCTGTACGGCGGAGTATGGGAAGATATCCAACCAAATCGTGCCGAGCAGCGTCTCCACCTGTGCAAACAATTCTCCTCTCCACCTTGTCGATTGCCTTGCACCTAAATCGAACCACACGACATTGGGACACTCCAGCACTCGCGGGGAACTCACCTTCGGCCGGCCATGAACTGGCCGGGCTTCATAAGGAAGGGGGAACCTGCGCCCAGTTGCCACCACCGACAAAACCGGGACCACCAGCCAACTGATCGGTCACCGCACTGTTGAGTACCACATACCACTGTGGCCTCAGCCATATGGCGCCAAAATTCACCTCTGCCCAATTGAAGGAGGTGGTGAGGCGATCGATCACGGTTGTCGTGCAAAAATCGACGTTCGATTGCCAGCTTCCTCCGAACTTGATAATGACCCCACGCGCCTGACGGACCTGGTAGACCTTCGCTGCAAATTTCTCAAATCTACTTCTCAACTAGCTCGACGCGCCGGTTCTTCGCGCGGCCCGAATCGGCGTGGTTAGTAGCCACCGGCACTAACGGCCCCACCCCGTGGGCCTCCAGGCGGTCGGCTGCTGTCCCATGCTCGCGGACAAGCACCTCGACCACAGCTTGCGCGCGTATTTTGGAGAGATGCAGGTTGTATTCCATGCTCCCGCTCAGGTCGGTGTGCCCTACCACGTAGACCTTGAGTTGTGGGCGGTTGGCAAGCAGCGTCGCAATTTCCTTCACGGCGGGGCCTGATTCCTGCTTGAGAGAGGCCACGTTCCCCCCTGAGTGTATAAAGGAAGCCGACGCCCGTACTGCGAGCGAGGAACACGGACGACATATTGAACTGCGCGAGTCGAGCAAACATCGGCTTCCAAGCGGCTGGGAGGTGCCCTCACTTCGAAGAGTGGGTACCGTTTTGCTTGTTCCCTTACTGTCCCCCCCTCCCCAAGAGGAACTCCAACGGTATGTATACGCGCTCTCGCCATGCTTTCTCCCCATGTTCTGCCCCCTCGAACTTCAGCGTCATCCAATCTCTCCCCTTCGTGTAGCCTTTTGTGCTTACCACCCTATCTACTTGTTCCTGGTACGCCTCATACCGTGCATCCAATGTCCTTGTCCCATAGTCGAAGTATAGCTTGTGATTCCCCGCCTTGGGCAATATCCTTTCCAGGTAGTCCACCATAACTCCTCTGCCGGCTGGCCAATGGGGTGAGAGACACCCAGCCCCAGCAAATATGTACGGATACTCACACAAGGCGTAGAGAGATACTAACCCTCCCATGCTCGAACCCATGATGAACGTATGCTCTTGGTCAGACAAGGTTCGGTATCTCTCATTGATGAATGGCTTTAACTCCTCGATGAGGAACTTCAGGTAGCGGTCCGAAATCGGCCTACCAAAGACCCATCTCCATAACCTCAGTTGAGCCTTCATCCGGGCCTGTGGTGACATTTCGAAAGGTCGCTGGGGCAGGTACTCCTGGACGCGTTTCGGCGTGTTCCAGATACCCACGACGATGGCTTCTCGGATCCGACCCTCGGCGATGAGGCGCCCCATCGCCTCAGGGATTCCCCAGTCCACTCCAAGAAACGACGTCCGTGGATCGAAGAGGTTTTGGCCATCCTGCATGTAAACTACTGGGAAGGAACGGGTGTCTGTTTCGTAGTAGCGCGGCGGTAACCAAACATCAACGTTACGAGGCGCGACATAATGTGAGGCAAACCTTGGATGATGTTGCAGTTCTCCCAGCATGATGTCCTTGCGTCTTTCAGTCGAAAAGCCCGCCCAAGGTGGGTAGTCACCTTTTGGCGCACTCAGAAGAAACGATTCTGCGGGCGCGGCAGCCCGAGATTCTCACGCAGCGTCGTCCCTTCGTAGTCGCGCCGAAAGAGCTCGCGCCGCTGCAGTTCTGGCACCACCTGCTCGACGAAGTCGTCGAGCCCGCCCGGCAGATACGGGAACATGATATTGAAGCCATCGCAGCCCTCCGTCACCAGCCATTCCTCCATCTGATCGGCAATCAGGGCCGGGGTGCCGATCAACTCCAGGACGCCGAAGCTGCCGCCCACGTACTGGGCGAGTTGGCGTACGGTCATCTTATCTCGCTTCGCCATGTCCACCAGTTTCTGCCGCGCGCTCTTGCTTGCATTGCTTTCTGGAATCTCCGGCAGCGGACCGTCCAGGTCCAACCTGGACACATCGTAGCCGAGCTGAACGGACAGCGTGGCAATGCCACTATCCGGATGCACTAGGCCGTCCAGCCGTGTTTTCTTCGCGCGCGCTTCGGCCAAAGTATCGCCCACTACGACGAAGGCGCCCGGCAAAATCTTCAGGTGGTCGCGGGACCGTCCGCACGCCTGGAGTCGGTCTTTCATATCGGCATAGAAGCGCTGTGCGTCGACGAGGTTGTTAGGGCCGCTGAAGATGACCTCCGCCGTCTCGGCCGCGAGCTGGCGTCCAGCCTCCGATGCGCCGGCCTGGACAATGACCGGCCAACCCTGGATCGGGCGGGCAACGTTCAGCGGTCCCCGCACTGAGAAATACGGCCCTTTATGGTCTAGCACATGCAGCTTCGCGGGGTCGAAATAGAGGCCCGTCTCAACATCGCGAATAAAGGCGTCGTCCGCCCAGCTGTCCCACAACCCTGTGACGACATCGAAGAACTCGCGCGCGCGCCGGTAGCGCTCCCCATGCTCCAGGTGTTCTTCGCGCCCGAAGTTCAAC
The DNA here is from genome assembly GCA_964502465.1 of uncultured Enterobacteriaceae bacterium. Lineage (GTDB taxonomy): Bacteria > Desulfobacterota > Binatia > Bin18 > Bin18 > CAZCWX01. The sequence continues at coordinate 4,069 of CAZCWX010000155.1, forward strand.
GCCTCCTGCGGGTTGGCCGAGGTAACGACGTTCCAGCCGGCACGCCCCCCACTGATGTGGTCGAGCGAGGCGAATTTGCGCGCGACATGATACGGCTCGTTATAGGTCGTGGACGCGGTGGCGATCAGCCCTAAATGCTCAGTGACCGTGGCGAGCGCTGGGAGCAGCGTCAAGGGGTCGAAGGACGTGACCGTGGCGCTGCGTTTGAGCGCATTCATCGGCATGTTCATTACGGCCAAGTGATCCGCCATGAAAAAGGCGTCGAAGCGCCCGCGCTCCAGCGTCTGGACGAATCGCTGGTAGTGCGCGAAATTGAAGTTCGCATCGGGGAACGCTCCCGGATAGCGCCAGGCGGCGGTATGAATGCTGACCGGCCGCATGAACGCGCCCAGTCGCAGTGTTCGTGAGTGAGCCACACAACCCTCCGTCCCGGTCTAGTAATGAGAGTCAGAGTAACAAATCGACGGGTAATGACCACCCCGGATAGCACTCCCTTTGCCATCGTACGAACCAATCCCTTCTCCAGAGGCGATGGCTTGGGCAATTCTTGTAGCGCAGGCGTCCTCGCCTGCATGGCTCAGCGCAGGCCAGAGGCCCGCACCACAATATGAGAACGGTCAACTTTACGTGCGACTTCGAATCTTTGCCAGCACCGATCTTTATGATGACCCTACGGGTCGAGCCGCGTCCACCGCTTCTTCAACACTGGGCGGGACGACAGCACCGGTCGCGTGGCGAACCAATGCCAGTTTATTGGCGGCGTTGTAGGCAGCAACTTTATAGCATTCCGCTAACGTCGGGTAGTTAAAAACAGTCTTGAGAAAATAGTCGAGACCACCGCCTAAGCCGAGCACCGCCTGGCCGACGTGAATCAATTCAGTGGCCCCGCTGCCAATGCAGTGACAGCCTAATAACCGTCCATCTTCGCGGTGGAAGAGCATCTTGAACATGCCGGCATCGTCACCAAGAATCGGGCCGCGAGAGATTTCTTTGTAGCGGGCAATGCCCGTTTCGTAGGGAATCTTGTTGCGTGTCAGTTCCTCTTCCGTGGCACCGACCATCGAGACTTCGGGAATGGCATAGATGCCCACTGGAAAATGGCTTCCCATTGGTTCGGCCTCGATGCCAAACATGTGACACGCAGCGAGGCGTCCCTGTTCACTTGACGTGGCGGCCAGAGCCGGGAACCCAATGACATCACCTGCTGCCCAGATATGTTCAGCCGCAGTACGGTAGTCAGACCCGACCTGGAGTCGTCCACGTTCGTCAGGCTTGAGCCCAACCTCTTCGAGGTTTAAGGATTCCGTTGCCCCCACGCGACCGGCGGAAAAGAGGACGACATCGGCAACGAGATGTTTGCCAGACGCAAGTTGCAGCAGCCCTTGCCGTGGGGACGTCTGGACAATATTGATCCGTTCGACAGCGTCACCACAGCGAAAGATAACGTCACTCTTGCGCATTTGATGGATCAACTCATCGACAATTTCGTAGTCCAGGAACTCCAGTGGCCGTGGACGTTGATCAATCACGGTGACCTGTACGCCAAGTGCCGCAAACATGGAGGCGTATTCGATGCCGATGACTCCAGCGCCGACCACCGCCATTGTCCGCGGCAACTGAGACAGGTTCAGCACTTCATCTGAAGTGATCACGGTCTGACCATCAGCGTCCACACCAGGCGGCTTGCTTGGGTGTGTGCCAACCGCAAGAAGAATGTGCTCCGTGGTGAGTCGGCGCGAGCCCTCCAAGGACTCCACGCGAATGGTATGGGGATCGACAAACACCGCGTGCCCATGCACGAGCTGCACATCATTGCGCGCCAGTGCGTCCTGGACGATGTTGATTTCTCGTTGGATAACCCGCCCAACGTGCCCAACGAGTTGCTGCATGCTTGGGCGCACTCGAGTGTTGGAGGAAAACGAGTCGGTTACTTCGAGACTTGGCCCTGAGTAGAGGCGTCGTACGGCTTCGCGGAAGGTTTTCGAGGGGATGGTTCCAGTCTCGATGCACACGCCGCCGATGCAACGATGTTTTTCAATCACCGCGACCTTTTTCCCGAGTTTCGCAGCCTGAATGGCTGCCCGTTGCCCTGCGGGACCGCTCCCAATACAAATGAGATCGTATTCGTTGCGTCGCTGCATTCCTTATCTCCATGGCTCCCCGGTACAGGTTGTCAATCGCCAGCATCCTCAGGCCCTTCCCCTTTTTTCAGATCAGTACACCCTCAACGTGTACCGCGTTCACTCCCGCCCCGCAAGTGTGCGGACCGTAGATAAGGCCTCTGTCACAGAACGATGAAAACTATGTGAAAAGAGCAGAAAACTCAGGGGAAGAGTTGAGGGAGCGAAGCCTCCGAGGAAAAAAATCTTCCGACTTTCCTGCTCTCAACTACCGTGAAAGGGAGTGTGACCTCCCTTCGACAAGTGCAGAGTGATCGGGTAAGTGTATGAGCCGGTGAAAAAAGCACTCACCCTAGCTTTGCGAGAAGCCGGAATCTCATAGGGGTATTATTGTAAGGAAACGCGATATGGCAAAGGTGTGGTTTGTGCGGCCAGAGAACCGCCTCGTCGCCCTGGGCGGTCGGCCTGCGTACGAAGGGCCCTTGGATCCTTTGGTGTGGTCACTAGATCTTGGACTCCACCGTTTCTATACGGATGGACCATTGTCACAAGACAGTGAGCCACCGCCAAAAGAGTTCGCCAAAGAAGATATGGTCTTGGTGGAAGTTACCCCCATGGACCTCACTCCCGGGACGAACTATCGGGTTGGCTTTTATTCGTCTCCCTACTCGCCGCACGCAGCGGTTGCCCGCTTGGGACCACCCTATCAAGGTAAACGGGTGGGGTGATCGGAGAACACGGCAGCGACGATGCGGCGTTGAATCTTGCCAGTCGCAGTGCGTGGGATCTGGGTGACCAGGTGAATCTTTTTGGGAACTTTGAAAGAGGTGAGCCGCTCGCGGCAATGGGCCACGAGGTCTGTTTCGCTTGCGTGCCCACGCAAGACAACCGCTGCTGCAACCTCTTCGCCATACTTGGTGTCGGGGACGCCGAAGCAAACGGCTTCAGCCACTGCTGGATGCGAGAGGAGGGCTTCGTCAATCTCACGGGGTGAGATTTTTTCGCCACCGCGATTGATCAGCTCTTTCAGACGGCCGACTAACGTGAGGTACCCCCCAGTATCGAGCACTCCCTGATCGCCAGTCCGAAACCAGCCGTTGGTGAAAGTTGTGGCATTGGCTTCGGGGTTGTTATGGTAGCCGCGAGTGACATTCGGCCCCTGGATCACCACTTCGCCCTGGGAACTCGCTGGCAGCAAAGTCCCGGTCTCGTCCATAACCGCAACGTGCACCCCGGTGCCACAACCGACCGACCCAGGTCGTCGCTGGCCTGGCGGCAAGGGATTGGACGTCATTTGATGAGCGGCCTCAGTCATGCCGTAGGCTTCGACCACCGGACAGCCGAAGCGTGTTTCCATGCCAGCCATCGTTGCTGGTGCCAGCGCTGAACTGCACGAACGGATAAACCGTAGGCTGCTGGCGCCAGGAGCAGGAGCCTGGTCCTCCTCCGCACGGGTGAGCAAGATTTGGTGAATCGTTGGTACGGCGGTATACCAGGTTGCCCGGTGTGCATTGACTACTGGCCAGAAGGTACTCGCACTAAAGCGGGGAGGGAGGATCACCGTACCACCTGAGCGCAGTGTGGCCAGGGTTGAAGCCACTAATCCATGCACATGAAATAAGGGCATCACACATAAAGAGATATCGTCCGGCGTGAGGGCATACGTCGTAGCGATGTTGGCGGCAGAAGCAAGCAAATTGGCATGCGACAGCGGAACGCCTTTGGGGCGGCTGGTCGTACCGCTAGTGTGAAGGAAGAGGGAGACGTCGTCCGGCGTAGGGTCAGTGCGCTTACGTGCTAAAGAAGATGACCCAGTAATGGCAAAGCCTACGCGACCGTTGGTGGTGAGTGAGGCTTCGATCAGTACAGTCCCCGCTGGCGCGGCCAGGCGGGCGTGTTCTCCTCCTCCTGGAGGAACAATCAACGCCTTCGCTTCGATGTCCTCCAGATAAAAACGAAATTCTTCGGTGGTATACGCCGGGTTGAGCGGTGCGGCTGTGGCTGCCGCCGCCGTAATACCAAAGAAAGCGGTAATGACCTCGATCCCGTTTGGCAGAGCCATCGCGATACGGTCGCCACGCCCGAGACCAAGCATCTGCAGGGTGGTAGCGAGTTTTTCTCCCTGGTCACGGAGAGCAGTGTATGTGAGAACCAACCCCTCCTCGGGCGCTACCAGCGCGGGGTGAAAGGAATGGCCAACCGTTAGAAGATCGCTGAGAACCTGTGTGCGTTGCGTATCCATGGTGCTGTTTTTATCTGAATCAGGCTCAGGTTGCACGTGGCTCGCAAAAAATTCTCTCTGCCCTCTGTGAATACGGCCCCCGAGAGGAGAAGCTTAATGCAAGAACTTCCCAACCCATGACAGCACACCGAGTAACTGCAGCGCCATCGCGATGACCGTGACAGTCAGGACAACGCGGATCCAGTACGCCCCTTGCCGTACGCCCCAGTACGCACCACACCACGCCCCAGCAGCGTTAGACGTCGCCAACAACAGACCAACACCCCAGGCGACTTTCCCTTCCGCAATAAAGACCATAAGTGCCAACCCTGTCAGGCACAGAACAATGAGGACTTTAATGCCGTTGGCCAGAACCAGATCCAGCCCACCGAAAGAACTGAGGGCGACAAGAATAAAGATGCCCACACCAATCTGTAACAGCCCGCCGTACACACCGAGAACAAAAAAGACCATCCAGAGGAACCACCCTATTTGTGAAGGAGACCTCAGGGCAGCAACTTTGGCGTTCAGGCGAGGTTCGGCTAGAATGGGACCAATAAGAAATAAAAGCACGAAGCCGAGAATAGTGCGAAAGAGCTCATCGTTGAGCCTGACAGAGACCAGCGCTCCCAAAAGCGACCCTATCGTTGCCGGCACAGCGAGCGATACTCCGAGCGCATAATTTGTGACCTGCAGGCGCTGATATGCGGCCAGCGCGGCGATATTTTGCACGAAAACGGCAACTCGGTTGGTTCCGTTCGCTACCCCTGGCGGTAGGCCAATGAAGATCAACGCCGGCACTGTGAGCATGGCGCCGCCACCAGACACAGCATTAATGAACCCTGCAGCCAGCCCACTGGCGATGATCAACGCAAGATCAGGGAGGGTCATGAGAGGGAACGTGAGTTAGAACGGCGGCAGGTGCTGAATCTCTTGATACCGTGGATACCCTTTGGTGACGCCGTACTCGATAATTCCATACCCGACTTCTCCGTCCATCCGGCATTCGATCACGTGATCGCTAAAGGTACCAATCCGCCGCATAAATACCTGGTCAGACAGGTCCCAGACGTCATGTTCAAAATAGTACGAACCTTTATAGTCGCCGTGGTACCAACCTTGCCATGCCCCATACATGCCTGAGCGCAAGAAATAACGGCCGGGAAGGGTACGAAGATGCAACGTTTTGACGCCCCCGTTCTCGCATGTGAGCATGACCTCTCCCTGTTCTAAGGTCTGGTTGATCGTTTCTTTGGCCCAGGTCAAGTTGTGCTCGACACTGACGAGCTGCAGGCCCCGATCTGCCTTCTCGCCCAAAGGTTTCAGCAGCTCTCCACTGAGAAACATAAAGCTTCCAGGGGCGCGCTCATTGAAAAAGACATGCAGTCCACAACTGGGAAACTGAGCAGCAATCCAGTTGTACAAATATGGCGGGAGATAGGTCTTGTGCGGATCCCCCTCTTCGGTGCGCAGTTCGGTGCGGACTCCCCAAGAATGGTCGCGCTGGGCAAACCAATGTGTCGGATCGAGTGTCAGGGTTTTGCCTTCTGGTAGGGTAATTGTTCCGCGTGCCCGGCCCAGTTGAGAATAGCGACTCAGATCTTCGACCACCTTTCCGGCACGACGGCGATAGTGGTGTTCTTCTTCGTGCGGATTAAACCTGCCTTCCCATTCGATGTCGAAAGACCAGCCAGATTCATTCTCCTCTAGCAGGAGACGGTGCCGTTTCAACCCTTCGAGCAGATGGAACGAGAGCGGCCCAACCTTGGCGCGTCCCGCATCGGGACGCAGGGCACGGGACATCCGCACGTTATACTGTTTGCCGTCACATACCACACCGGCAAAGGCGTCCTGCACGTTTTTATTGGGGTACTGCCCGAGACCGCAATCAAAGATCGTGCTCCCAGTGGTGACGTCCTCGATGGTGAACCAGAACCGTTCGGTCCACATCGGATCGCTGGTATAGACATGATCAAAGGTGCTAGGGATTTGGTGGCCAAGGTGGTCATCGCGTCCAGTGAGCATACAAGTCCTCCTGAGAAAAAGCGGTTAGCTCTCAGCTTTCAGCCTGTTGCTTCTAGCAGTACAGAGAATGCAGACCGTAAGCTATAGACCTGAGGCTCCCTTTTAGTCTGATGCCTGTAGTCTTGCGCCTTTCTGATTTTTGCTCACTGCTGACGGCTGAATGCTTTCCTTCTCGGTTCGCTATAACTAGGGATTCACCACAGCCTTGTCAAACACCCTGGCCCCATAGTTGCGCAGGTCCAACCAGGGTGGTAAGTCGATGCCATCTTGTCCAAGGAGGGTTGCGATGAGCGACGATAAAGAACTGCTAAAACATGCTTTTGAAGGCACGCCCACTGTTTTTCAGGCGCTCGCTGCACAACGCACCCACCGGGTGTTCAAGGGCTTTTCTAAGGACATCTCACGACCTGAGGTGCATGGTGGCACCGGTCGTACTATCGAAATGAAGGGCCCCTGGTTTGAACCCGGCACGACCCCGCTCAGCTGGGAAGGCAACGATCTCGCTGAAGTCGAACCCTTATCAGAACTCGAGACGGCGCTGCTTTTGTGGGCAGCCTGTGGCCCAAACGGAATC
>CAZCWX010000156.1:0-14533 GCA_964502465.1 uncultured Enterobacteriaceae bacterium
AGCATGGCGGCCGAATTTGGGTAGAATCCGCACTGGGGGAAGGCTCAACGTTCTTCTTTACTTTGCCGATGGCCTAAACAGGGAAGCATTGAAAACATCACCCGTCCAGGTGTCTCTTCATGTGGTCACGGACGGAGAGGAGGCCTTGGCCTTTATCCGCCAACAGGGGCTATACGCGCAGGCGGTGCAGCCAGATCTCATCCTTCTCGATCTCAATCTCCCTAAACAGAATGGACGGGCGGTGTTGGCGGGCGGCCATGCATGAGGATCCCGCCCGCAAGTCCATTCCGGTGGCCGTCTTGACGAGTTCGGCCAAAGCCCAAAATATGGTGGATAGTTACACCCTCGGCGCCAATTGTTATTGGCAGAAACCCATGGAATTAGAGGCGTACTTCACTTTGATCCAACCGCTTGTCAATTTTTGGACGCAGCATGTGACCTTGCTTCCTCGGTAGCGACCTGCCAAAGCCGGACTAGATCAAATCACAAGAGATTCGTACATTTCTTCATCCACAGTGAGACACGTTCCCACCTGTCCTGAGCCCTTCGTCAGGCTCAAGACAGGCGCCAAATAAAGGGGAAGCAAAATTCTCCAAGGCTTATGGTCAGCTATGTTCGGGCTTCGAGTGGACAGACTTTTAGGACGGCGCAGTGAGTTGCATATCTCTTGCCTGCCGTTACAATTGCTCCTGACCAGCGAAGAGACGTGCGTTTAGGAGGCATATATGGCATTACCATTCTTAGTCGGCGCATTAATCGGACTAGGAATAGCAAAAGTCAAACCCGATCTTGTGCCGGGAGCGAGCACCACGTGTCGTTCTGCCGCCAAGACTGTCATCCGCGGAGGGCTTACACTCCTCGATTCCATGCAAGAATTGGTGGCTGAGGGGGCAGAGCATCTGAGTGATCTCGTCGCGGAGGTACAGTACGAGAGGGCGGCCTCTGCAGCGCCAGAGACTGAGCAGAAGGCCGAAGCTGCCTAGAACAGCAAACGGTTTGAATGAAAGCCCAAAGGATATCGCCTAGTTGCGCACCTACCCTGGAAGGCGCGTACAAAGAAAAACCTTGTGATTCCGCTCAGTTGCAAGATTAAACCGTTCGACGCTCTAGGCAATGCTGCGAACGGACGAGGGCGGAGTGCAGCGGAAGCGAAGGACCTCACTGGAGTCCCGGCCGCAGTGAGATTCCTTAGCCGACGGTTTCGGAATGGCGGTCCAGCGAAATCACTGTAGCGAAGCGCTAGGGACACGAGTCCGAAGGCGTCTCCCCTTCTTGAGACGGCCGGTGATATCCCAATATCATGCGCTTCGCTTGAGCAGGTCCTGGTGTTCCATCGCTGTCTGTAGAACTGAACTGCTCACGGGCCATCGAGCTCAGCTCGATGGCGAAGCGGGTGTGGTGCACGGAGTGTGGATAAATCGGAGTGAACGGCCAATTTTCAACCGAAACGAAATTTGCCGCGGGGCGTCAAGCCGCCTCTTTGCCGCTGCTCTGGATGTGGCTAGACTGGAGAATTGGATGGAATTAAGCAACAAACAGCAACAGAACGAAATGCCAAAAGGTAGTATCGCGCCACGATCGCCTCTCGCTGCAGTGATGGGATGGCAGCTCTTTTCCTCATCTGGCGTTTTCTTCTGCAAGAGACAGCGAAAGGCTCACCGTGAATCCTGAACAGTTTCGTCTTAACGAGCAATACTATCTCCTCGCCTCAGTGCTCGCGCAGCGCCGACCTCAAGTTTTGCTTAATCATGCCGAGAGTTTCGCTATTTTTGACTTAGCGGGGGATATTCCGCTGGTCCATCGTGACGCCTACGGACTCTTTCATCGCGGCACACGGTTTCTCCACCAATATGAACTACGTCTTAATGGGAAGCTACCGCTCCTGTTGAACTCCACCATGACGCACCAAGGGAGCGCGGTGGTGACTCATCTATCCAACGCGGATGAACTCCACGACGGGGAAATCCTGTTGCTGCGCGACACGGTTGCTGTCCAACGCGACAAAACCTTATTGGGCGCGACGCTGCATGAGCGGATGCAATTGTGCAACTATGGCCAAGAACAATTGTCTCTCGTGCTTGAAGTCCTCTTTGGGACGGACTTTGCAGACATTTTTGAATTGCGCGGCAGTCAACGCGCGCGGCGCGGAGAAGCTGCGGCCCCCAAAGTTGAACGCGGAGAGGTGCGGCTTCCTTACAAAGGAGTAGATGGGATCCGGCGTGAGACGGTTCTGACATTTATCCCTGAGCCTTCCCATCTCAGCGCGACGGGCGCCAGATTTGAATTGAGGTTGGAGCCAGGCGAGCAGGTGATGCTGGAAGTGTGCGTCACGTGCCAGGCGAGTGATGCTCCGCCCGCGCCTCTGCATACGTTTGCCTCAGCGTTGACGACAATTCTCTCTGAACGCCGGACTTGGCGGGCTCAGTTTCCGCTTCTATCTTCTAATCACGAGGGCTTCAACGCCTGGGTCGAACGCTCGGTACAGGATCTCGCTCTGTTGCATACGGAGAGTGAGCAGGGTTCCTATGTCTACGCTGGGATTCCCTGGTTTGCCACCCTCTTTGGTCGTGACGGCCTTATCACCGCCCTGGAGACCTTAGATTTCTTTCCCAGTTTGACGGTAGGAACGTTGCGCACGCTTGCGAATTTACAGGGAAGGGCGTTTGTGAGCGAACGGGATGAGGAACCGGGAAAAATGCTGCACGAGATGCGTCACGGCGAAATGGCCGCTACCGGAGAAATTCCCTTTGGCCGCTACTATGGGAGCATTGACGTGACACCGCTGTTTCTGTTGTTGCTGGCCGAGTATGCTGAGCGGACGGGCGATAGTACTTTGGTGCGGGAACTCTGGCCGGCGACGCTCGCCGCTGTCCGCTGGATGGAGACGGCGACAGACGGGCGCGGCTACTTAGTCTACGCGCGACGCGCTGCGCGCGGGCTGGTCAACCAAGGGTGGAAGGACTCTCACGACGCTATTATGCATGCGGATGGCGTGTTGGCTGAGCCGCCTATCGCTTTGGCCGAAGTGCAGGCGTATGCCTATGCCGCCCGCTGCCGCCTTGCTCGACTGGCTCGCCGGCTCGGGTATATGACCGAGGCAACGACCTGGGAGAACCAAGCCTCCCGACTCCGACAGCAATTTCATCGCGATTTCTGGTTACCGGAGGAAGGCGTCTATGCGTTAGCGCTAGACGCACACTATCGTCCCTGTCGAGTTGTCAGTTCCAATGCCGGTCATTGCCTCTTTGCCGGCCTCGCTGAACCTGCTCAGGCGCGGCAGATCATTTCTCGTTTAATGCAGGAGGATATGTTTTGTGGGTGGGGCATCCGCACCTTATCGGCACGAGCGCGTCGCTATAATCCGATGAGTTACCATAATGGCTCAGTGTGGCCGCATGATAATGCGCTGATTGCCGCCGGTTTTGCTCGGTACGGAGCAACCTTCCAGGCCGGACAGATTCTCTCGGCCTTATTCGAGGCCAGTCAAAACATGGACGGGCATCGTCTGCCAGAGCTTTTCTGTGGGTTCCCGCGTGAGCCACAACAAGGTCCAGTGCCGTATCCTGTGGCCTGTAAACCACAGGCGTGGGCTGCGGGCAGTGTCTTTCTCTTACTCCAAGCCGTGCTCGGACTGCGCATTAATGCATGGGAACAGCAGATCATCTTCGAACGGACCACCTTACCGCCATGGCTCACCCAGCTCTCGCTCCGTGGGCTGCGGGTCGGCGAAGCGCAGGTTGATCTTTACCTCATCCGTGGGCGTGGGAGCGCCGCCGTTGAAGTGGTGGACAAACAAGGCGAGGTGGAGATTGTTGTTCATAAGTAGCGATGATTCTGACTTGCCCGCGACAGAAGAGGAACCGTCAGACAATCTGGTCTCATAGCATTTTTTTCGATTCTCTCTCGATGAGAGCGCCGTTGTAGCTATTCGCCGTCACACCTGGTGTAGAGGCAAAAGGTTTGGCGTGGAGCGCCGCTTCATAGACATCGAGGTACTGTTGCGCCATGAGTTGTACAGTAAAGCGTTGCTCAAACTCTTGACGGCACGCTGCGCGATCAAGTGCAGCGACCCGATGCACGGCTGCCGCCATCTCGTCGTCAGTTTCGCCCAAGAGGCCGGTCACTCCATCGCGTAACACTTCCGGTACTGAGCCGCGTGGGCGCGCGATCACTGGAGTGCCTGAGGCCAGGGCTTCAATCATCACCAGACCAAATGGCTCTGGCCAATCAATAGGGGTGAGCAATGCGAGCGCATTCTGGAGCAAAGCGCGCTTTTGTTGATCGTTGACCTCGCCGAGGAACTCAATCAAGGGGTGATTGAGGAGTGGCCGAACGGTGGTCTCGAAGTATTCTCGGTCAACGCGGTCGATCTTAGCGGCGATCCGGAGCGGCACTCCTATACGACAAGCGATGCGTATGGCGCTGTCGGGCCGTTTCTCAGGGGAAATACGACCAAGAAACAAGAGATATGACCCCGCACGTGGATGAAAGGAATACAGATCCGGGGGCAACCCATGGTAGATTGTTGCCGCCCAATTCGGATGAGCTAAGGAAATCCGTTGGGCGTCACTAATCGAGACGAGTCGGACTTCCGGATAGTCATTGTAGAGCGGGATAATTTCCTGCACATCGAGTCGACCATGGAGGGTGATGATGGTGGGCGTCGGAGCCGTTGGTGTTAAGGGGAGCCCTAGATAATCGGTATGACAATGAATAATGTCAAATTCTCGCGCCCGTTGATAGACGCGGCCGAGCATTTGCACATGAGGAGCGAGTGAGTCAACGCAGTGCAGATCAAGGCGCAGGGCGCGAGGACAGGCGGCCTCCAGACGCGCTCGTGTCACTGAATCTCCACTGGCGAACAAGGTGACCTTATGGCCGAGACGAACTAATTCCTCGGTTAAATAGGAGACAACACGTTCGGTCCCGCCGTACAGTTGTGGGGGAACACTCTCATAAAGCGGGGCGACTTGGGCGATGCGCATGTAAACCTCATGTCAGAACAGCAGCCTCCGTGGGTTCTCGTGACGTCCTGGCTTTCACTCAACACGCCGCGTGGCTAGCAACTCTCCCGAAGCGTACTCTTGCTATACAAGAGTAGGTTTCGTAAAGAATAAATTTTGCTGCTCGCTAAAGAGCAAGGGTCATGCCAGAGAGCGGCGACCTAAATCCCGTTAAGGAAGGCTGCTTTAGGAAGTCTTCTGTGGGGACATTCGTCACATAGTTGTGCGACTTTAGCCCTGGGGCGCTAAGCTGGCGAGAAGAATTTTCGTACGGACGTTGATGCTTCTAATCTATTGCCTCAATCGAAACACACGAGATTGGCCCACTGTGGGTGAGACAGTATACGAATCTTCTATGGTTTGATTTAGCACACCAACGATCTGGATTGATCTGGATTAGGGAAGAGCCCGTTTTGCTCCTCTCCCTTGAGGGGAGAGGATACAGGAGAAGGTAATGGGTGCGAACACTATCTCTCTCCCGCAAAGGGGAGAGAGGACCTGACGCCGAACGTGGCGGGGTTACTCCTCCTCATCGAGACGCCGAGAAGTCACCCTGCGGTTGTCTCGCCCCCGAGCAGAGCGAGCACCTCGCCGGTGATGTAGCTTGAGTCCGCCTCTGAGGCGAAGAAGACAAACGCTGGGGCGACTTCCTCAGGCTGAGCCGGGCGCTTCATGGGCGTTTGCTGGCCGAACTGAGCAACCTTATCCGCGGGTAAGTCGGAAGGATTGAGCGGCGTCCACACTGGACCAGGGGCGACGCAGTTGACCCGAATGCCTCGTTCGATGAGATTTTGCGCGAGGGACTTGGTAAACGCGTGAATCGCCCCTTTGGTCGCCGAGTAATCTAACAATTGTTGACTTCCTTCTAAGCCGGTGACAGAACCACAATTAATGATGGCGCTACCCCGCTGCAGGTGGGGCAGCGCCGCTTTGGCCATGTAGAAGTAGCCGTAGATATTGGTTTTGAACGTACAGTCCCACTGTTCTTCGGGAAGATTTTCGAGCTGCGCCTGGTGTTGTTGAAATGCTGCATTGTTCACCAGAATATCGAGTTTGCCAAAGTGCTTCACCACGCGTGCGACTGCTTCACGACAAAAGTCCGATTGTCGAACGTCTCCAGGAAGCAAGAGTGCTCGTCGGCCTTCCGCCTCCACCGCATCACGGGTGTTTTCCGCGTCATTGAGTTCTTCCGGCAGAAAGATGATCGCCACATCCGCGCCTTCGCGGGCGTAGAGCACGGCCACAGCCCGGCCAATGCCGGAATCGCCGCCGGTAATAAGGGCGACCTTGTTTTGAAGTTTGCCTGCTCCTTTATACAGCGGGGCCTGATACCTGGGACGCGGCTGAAGTTGAGATTCATCGCCCGGCTTGTCCTGGTGTTGTGCAGGGAAGGGGGGCTCCGGTTCTTGTTGAAGTCGTTCTTTGGGAAGTTGTTCAGCAGTGGAGCTGTGCACACTGCTTGTTTTCTGAGTGGCCTGTCTCCGTATAGGGGCGCTCATACATCGTTGCCTTTCGTCATGGTTAATACCGGCGCACGGCGGCGAAAGTTTGGGGCCTCTGCCGAGTGCGACGCAGGAAAAAGGGCTTTTTTATACCAAGGAGCCATATGATGCGTCTCCTTTCTTTTTCGTTGAGAGTATGCTTTTTTCTAGAGAAGCAAATGACGTACCAGAGCGAGAAACAAAAAACGGAAACCTTATTGAGCATATCTTTATAGTTGCCTAGGCGGAGAGGTTGCTATTTACTCCACGCTTATGAGCGTTTTTCGCTACAGATTGAGAGGACGCCAAACATTTCCTTTTTTGAGAAACGCAAGGGGATAAGCAGGATGGCGATGGCGAAGACAAAGTCCCAGTCCGTAATACCTGCGCTGCCCAAAGCCGCTACCGGCATTCGTGGGTTGGATGAGATTACGCAAGGCGGTCTTCCCAAAGGGCGACCGACGCTGGTGTGTGGCAGCGCCGGCAGCGGCAAAACCGTGTTTGCCATGGAATTTCTCGTGCACGGCATCCGTGAGTACGGCGAGCCGGGCGTATTTGTGTCGTTTGAGGAAGCTGAGGAAGAATTGAGCGCCAACTTCGCCTCGGTGGGTTTTGCCTTGCCTGACCTGATCGCCCGGGAACAGCTACTGCTCGATTACGTACACGTTGACCGATCGGAAATTGAAGAAACCGGAGAGTACGACCTGGACGGCTTGTTCATCCGCTTGGGCCACGCCATTGACTCCATCGGCGCCAAGCGGGTGGTGCTCGACACCATCGAAGCCTTGTTCTCGGGGTTGATAAATACGACGATCTTGCGCGCGGAGCTGCGCCGCTTGTTTCGCTGGCTCAAAGACAAAGGCGTAACCACCATCGTCACTGGCGAACGCGGCGATGGCATACTAACCCGTCAAGGCCTGGAGGAATACGTCGCTGATTGCGTTATCTCGCTCGACCATCGTGTGCAAGAGCAAGTCTCCACGCGGCGATTACGAGTTGTGAAATACCGCGGCTCGCAGCATGAGACCAATGAGTATCCCTTTTTGATCGATCAGTACGGGTTCTCTGTTTTACCGGTGACTGCGTTAACGCTCGACCATGCCGTCTCGACCGAGCGGGTCTCCAGCGGCATCCCGCGATTGGACACGATGCTGGATGGGCAAGGCTATTTCCGTGGCAGCAGTATCCTGGTCTTGGGCACGGCAGGGGCGGGTAAGAGCAGCGTGGCCGTGCACTTTGTCAACGCCGCCTGCCAGCGAGGCGAGCGCTGTCTCTACTTTGCTTTCGAAGAAGCGCCGGCGCAGATTCTGCGCAACATGCGCTCGATCGGTATAGACTTGGACCGCTGGGTCAAGAAAGGGCTGCTGCATATCCATGCCGCCCGCCCGACCCTGACCGGACTGGAACAGCATCTGACCACAGTGCTCCACACTATCCAGACGCTCCAGCCCCAGGCGGTGGTGATCGACCCGGTGACGAACCTGACGGCGACGGGTGCGGCCACCGATGTCCAGCTGATGCTGGTGCGATTGCTTGATTTCCTCAAAGGGCGACAGATCACCGCGCTGTTCACCAGTTTGGTGAGCGAAAGCGATATCGAATCCAGTGAGGTCGGCGTATCGTCGCTCATGGACACCTGGCTGCTGTTGCGCAGTTTTGAACACTACGGCGAGCGTAACCGTGGGCTATTCATTGTGAAATCGCGCGGCATGGCGCACTCCAACCAGGTACGCGAATTTTTGTTAACGGATCAAGGCATCCAGCTCACCGATGTCTATGTGGGGCCGGAGGGAATGGTAATGGGCGCAGCGCGAGCGGCGCAGAAAGTGCGCGAACAGACTGAGGCACTTCTCCGTCAGCAAGAGCTGGCCCGGCAGCAACAGCAATTGGAACGCAAACGGCAAGAAATGGAGGCGCGGGTGGCCATGCTACAGGCAGAGTTTGCTCGTGAGGAAGCAGAACTGCAACGCAACTTCGATATCCTGCAACAACAAGAGACGACGCTTAGCAGCGATCGGTCGGAAATGGCCCGGCTGCGGAGCGCTGATGTAGGCGTGGCCTCGGTGAACACCAACCCTACAAAAAAAGGCAAACGCTAGGAGGCGCCCTCATGAGTGCTAAAACTCCACGTCGCACGCCAGCGTCGGCAACACCGCCAGAGTCCTGGCATCTCCGCCTGTATGTTGCCGGACAGACAGCGAAGTCGCTGCGCGCCTTGGCTAATCTCCAGCAACTGTGTGAAACTCATTTGGCGGGAAAGTATCACATTGAGGTGATTGATTTGCTACAACAGCCGACGTTGGCCAAGGGCGATCAGATCTTAGCCATTCCCACGCTGGTGCGCAGCCTGCCGCAGCCACTACGGAAAATCATCGGTGATCTATCCAACACTGAGCGCGTATTGGTCGGGTTGGACTTGCTGCCGCATAAGGAAAAGTGAGGCCCTGATGAAAAAACCACCGTTCCGCCGCGACACAGCCGCCTTTGAGAGAACGCTAACTAGGTGCGGCAGGCGCTCTACGTACATCTTACGTTTGTACGTCGCTGGGGCGACGGCGCGGTCGGCGCGCGCCATCCTGACCATCAAGGCTGCTTGCGAGGCGCATCTCGCAGGCCGCTATGACCTTCAAATCTTCGATATCTCCCAA
Source organism: uncultured Enterobacteriaceae bacterium (assembly GCA_964502465.1). Taxonomy (GTDB): domain Bacteria; phylum Desulfobacterota; class Binatia; order Bin18; family Bin18; genus CAZCWX01. Next base: position 9,133 of record CAZCWX010000156.1, read on the forward strand.
CAGCCGCATCTGGCGCGGCAGGAGCAAATCGTCGCCGTGCCGCTGCTTGTCAAGCAGGAGCCCGAACCAGTGCGACGGTTCGTGGGGGACCTGAGCGACGGCGCGCGATTGCACGCCGGATTGGAGCTACCAGTCGAGGAGGCAGTATGACACAACCACACAGCACTCGGGAACTGCTCGCCGAGCTGGCCGCGCTGCACACGCGCCTGGCCGAAGCCGAGGACACGCTCGACGCCATTCGGCAGAACCGAGTGGACGCCGTGGTGGTGGACGGACCGCGGGGCGAGCAGATTTTCACCTTGCAGGGCGCCGATCAACCCTATCGCCTGATGATTGAATCAATGCAAGAGGGCGCGGCCACTTTCACGGTGGACGGTACGATCGTATTCAGCAATCAGAGCTTCGCCACGCTGGTCCAGACGCCGTTGGAGCAGGTAGTCAGCGCCAATGTGCGGCAGTTCATCGCCGCTGCCGACCAGGAACAGTTTACCGTCTTGCTGGAGCTTGGCGTCGCCGTGCGCAGCGCAGGTGAACTGCGTCTCACGACTCGTGAAGGCATATTGGTTTCGGTCTTGCTGTCGCTGACCAGCTTGCGCATCTATGACATACCGGCGGTGTGCATGGTAGTGACAGATCTCAGCGACCAGAAGCGTTACATGCAGTTGACCGCTGTGCAGCAGGCGTTACAGAAGAGCGAAGCGCTCTTGCGGCGCTTTTTTACCGAGGCGTCCGTGCCCGCGATCATCCAGTCGCCCGAAGGGCGCTTCCTGCAGGCCAACCGTGCGGCCTGCGCTTTCTTCGATCGCAGTGAGGAGACGCTGCGCCAGTGCACCTTCCGGGACGTGACGCACCCAGACGACCTCGCGTTGGCGGAAGAACATAGGCGTCGGCTGGCGTCCGGAGCGGCGGACACGTATCAGCTTGAGAAGCGGTTCGTACGCCCTTCGGGCGAGGTGCGCTATGCGTTGGTGAGCGCCGCGCTGTTGCGCGAGCCAGACGGCGCACCGCGCTTGCTGTTGGCGCAGTTACAGGACATCACCGACCGCAAACAGGCGGAAGAGGAGCGCGAGCGGCTGCTCGCGGAATTCCAGCGCGTCAACGCCGAGCTGCAGCAATTCGCCTACATCGTCTCCCATGATCTCGCTGAACCGCTGCGCACGCTGAGCAGCTTCGTGCAGCTGCTGGAGAGCCGCTTCCACGGTACACACGACGCCACCGTCGCCGAGTATATGGCCTTTATTACCGACGCCGCCCAGCGCATGCAACAGATGCTTACCGGCTTGCTGGCCTACACGCAGGTCGGACAAACGCCAGAGTTCCGGACTGTGGACTGCGAGGCGCTGCTGGCGCAAGTGGAGAATGACTTGCAGATAACTATTGCCGAGATCCACGCCACGGTGACGCACGATCCGTTGCCCACGGTGACAGGCGACGCCGCGCGGCTCAAGCAGGTATTCCAGAACCTTCTCAGCAATGCACTCAAGTTTCGCGGCGTAGCGCCGCCCCGGATTCATCTCAACGCCCAACGCGAGGGCCGGCACTGGCGGGTGGCCGTGCGCGATAACGGCATCGGGATCGCCCCGAAACAGATTGGACGGCTCTTTCAGGTCTTTCAACGCTTACACACGCGGAGTGAGTATCCAGGCACAGGCGTCGGACTCGCCATCTGCAAAAAGATCGTCGAACAACATGGGGGGCGCATTTGGGTGGAGTCCGAGCCTGGTGAAGGGGCGACGTTTTATTTCACGCTGAAGGGAGGCGCATGACAGGAAATGCTGGACGCTTCTGGTCGTAGAGAAAACTGAGGCGACCCTCGCACCCTACCGGAATGTGGGCAGGACTTCTTTTTCAGAAAAGCGAAAGAAGCCTTCCTGATCTAGCCGGGTGTTGTTTGTATCTGAAGGTTATTGACGACATTCTTGACGCCGGAGGTGCGCTGGGCGATTTCAACGGCGCGCTGCTTCATCGCGGCGCTCTCGACAACGCCATTGAGAGACACAATCCCCTCATTGGTATCGACATCGATTCGTGTGAGGGTGTCTGCTTTCTCCGCCGCCAAGTTTGTCTTCACGCTGGCAGTAATGGTAGCGTCATCAACATTGCTTCCAGCCGTCTTTCCAGTTAAAGCCGTACAACCTGAGGTAAGGATCAATGAAAGGACTGTCACAGACAATAAGGAGTATATATTTCGCATTCTCACGCTCCATAAATAAAATTGCTGTACAGTATTTTTGGCAACATATGTGCCAGGAAGGAAAAAATCAGACTGCTTTTTTTCTGCCGCCATATGAACAAAAGAGAAGAAGTATACAGGAGCAATTGAGAAACTCGCTCGTGAAAGTCGGTCTCGACATTATCTCGACGTCATATTGTAGGGAATTTTGTATATTGCTTGTGAGGTTTTCCAGACACAGGCTGTTGTTGAGTGAGGGTTTCGGCCCATTCGTTCCGCTCACAAGTCCACGGATACAGAGCAGAGCGCTCTTATAGTAACAGTCAACGATGGCCAGTCTGCTGCTTACTCCGCTTTCGCAGTCGTGGCGAACCATGCCTAAGGCTCAGGGATATTTCTTTGTGTCCAGCGACATGTTCTCATGAACAATATGCCGCGGGTGCTATGATTTTGTTATCTTTAAGATTCTATTGAGTATGGCTAGTTGTTGACCCCACTCGGGGATTTCTTCTGTAGTGTAGAATGTTCACCCATACGTATCGCTTGTTGCCCGGATTAGTTGGCGTTGTCGTCGTCGCGTTAACATTGGTACTCTGGCAGGCTCTGCTCACTCGAGAGCGCCGTATCACGAAAAACGAAATTCGACTGGCGGCGGTGAATGTTGAGTATGAAATCAGGGCGCGGATGGATGCGCGAATTTTCCCACTGATGATTATAGCAAAAAATTGGGAGGACGAGGGCCAACCGGACCAAGAACGTTGGGAATCTGAAGCCGCGTTGCTTGTTCGCGCATTTCCGGGGTACCAGGCGATCTCCTGGATAGATGATTCTCTACAGGTTCGCTGGATCGTGCCTCGCGCCGCCAATAAAGCGATCCTGGGTCTTTCTATCAGCAAGCTCGGTGAGCCGCGACGGCAGGCGTTTGAGGCTGCACGAAGACAACATAGCGTGACGATATCGCATGTGGTCGACCTTATTCAGGGAGGCAAGGGGTTTCTCGTATATGTTTCCATTTTCGAGCAGGGGCAGTTCAGAGGATTTATTGCGGCTACTTTTCATGTGCAGGATATCTTGAACGTCATTCTCAGGGACATTGCCCCTCGCTATGGCATTGCCATCTTCGACGGCGAGGAGGAAATCTACTCGCGGGATCCGACCGACGACCAGACTGAACGCACGTGGGCGCAGAAAACTGAGATTGCGTTAGGCAATATCGCCTGGGGGATGTGGATCTGGCCGCAGCCTATACTGCTCGCGCAGGAGCGCTCCCTTATTCCTCAGGTTGGATTGGGAACGGGCCTCCTCTTGGCGGTGTTGCTCAGTGCTATGGTTGCCTTGGTGCAAACGTCGTATGCGCGCGCGAAAGAGGTTGAGGCGGTCAACGCTAACCTGAATTCGGAGATCGCCCAGCGTCAACGGGTAGAAATAGCGCGGCGCGAAAGTGAGGAGCGTTTTCACCGGGCATTCGATGACGCCGCCATCGGCATGGCGATGGTAAGCTCCACTGGTCGATGGCTACAAGTAAACCGCACCTTATGTGAACTCGTGGGATACACGGAGCAGGAACTCCTTGGGCTTACGGTTTCAGCCATTATGCATGGTGACGACCTGGCGGAGAATTTAGCCTACGGCCGACGTATGCAGGCCGGCGACCTGCCTTTCTACCAACTGGAACAACGCTATGTGCATAAAGACGGACATGCAATCTGGATTGTGATGACGGCTTCCCAGGTGCGTGATGCTGAGGGACAGCCATTATATATGGTCGTGCAGATTCAAGATATCGCTGCTCGGAAGCAAGCCGAAGAGTTGCTGCGCACGCTCAATAGTGAGTTGGAAAAGCGCGTCGAAGAGCGGACCGCCGCCTTGGCGCGCGCCAATATTGATCTGCGCCAGCTCGCCTCTGCCTCCGCCCACGATCTGCAAGAGCCCTTACGCATGGTCGTCAATTACACCCAACTCCTGGCAAAACGCTACCGAGGCAAGCTTGATGCGGCTGCCGACGAATTTATTGACTACGCGGTCGAGGGCGCTACCCGCATGTATGATTTGCTCAACGCCATGCGAGCCTATATAGAGATCGAGATGACTGAAGAAGACTTTGCTGACACGGATTGTGAGGCGATGTTCGCGCAGGTGTTGCAGGAATTGGACTGGGAGATCAGTGAGAGTGGAGCGCGGATTACCCATGATCCTCTACCTATAGTGTGGGCGAATGCCCCTCGACTCAAACTCGTGCTGCAGCATCTGCTTGCCAATGCGTTGAAGTTCCACAATACGCTGCCCCCGCAGGTTCATGTGTCGGCGGAATATCGGGAGAACGAGTGGAGATTTATAGTCCGTGACAATGGCATTGGCATTGAACCGCCATACGTCGAGCGCGTCTTTGATATGTTTGAGCGACTGCACCCCCAGGCCGCATACCCGGGAACCGGCATGGGGCTCACGCTGTGCAAAAAGATTGTCGGACAGCATGGGGGTCGTGTTTGGGTGGAAGCCGCGCAAGATCAAGGGGCAGTGTTTATCTTTACGCTTGGCCAGAAGCGGGGTGGTAAGGAGAAACCGGGAGCGCAGAATAAGGAATCGTAACAGGTCGGGAGCGCGCATGGCGGGGAACATAGAGGAAAAGGGCTCTGGTGTCTTGCATTTCACACCTGGGGCGTTCATTATTGGCCGCTACACCACTGACAACTCTCCAGGAGGGATGAAGCGGTGAGGATCTTGCTCGTTGAAGATAATAGGGGAGACGCGCGGTTGGTGGCGGAAGCGCTCAAGGAAAGTCCCATACAGACCCAGATAAGCGTAGTTGATGATGGAGTGCAGGCACTCGCCTGTCTACGGCAAGAGGGAGAGTATGCAGAAATGTCGCGACCGGATCTCATCCTGCTTGATCTGAATCTTCCAAAGAAAGATGGCCGCCAAGTATTGACTGAGATTAAAGCCGACCCAACGCTTAAACGTCTTCCAGTGCTCATCTTGACGAGTTCAGTGGCGCAAGAGGACATCATACAGGCCTACGATCGGGGTGCGAATTGCTATCTGTTAAAGCCCGTGGGCCTCGATGAATATTTTGCGTTGTTGCGTGCAGTAGTTGATTTCTGGGGAAGACACGTACAGCTTGCTGAGGGATAAATGGCTTGAGCGGCTGAACCGAACCAGAGAGCAGTCGTACTCTTTACGACGGAGCCTCTCAGGGTGTCATTCTGAGTCTCCCATATAGTTTTCCTA
>CAZCWX010000157.1:0-2949 GCA_964502465.1 uncultured Enterobacteriaceae bacterium
CAGGCTTGTCCCCTGGGTCGGACACTGCGCCGCGATCTGCGTGAGGACCTGGAGCCCTTTTTTTTCGCCTGATACAAGGTCGCCGCCTCAGTGACCCGTTGGCTGCCTTGTTCGCTGGGAAAGGTATCCACCACCACATGCGCGGGACTCACCACGCCTTCCTCCATCGCTGCTGCGGCCTGGAGCGCCAACAACTCCTGGAGTAACGCCTCATCCAAACGACTGCGAAACTGGGTCAGGAGTTCCGGTAACACGAAGTGGGCTTGGGCCCGGTTGACCTGGACCTCCACAATCCCACACGCATCCATCACCGCCAAGTCGGTCCGCAGTTGGCTACAGATGTGTTCGTCGGAACAGTGCAGTTCGTGCTTGAGTAATTCCAAGGCCAACACCACCCGCGTCGCCACGGGGGCTCGTCCACGAGTGGTGGGCGTAGGAAACGTTGGGCGAAATTCTGCTCCACAGCGGCTACCAGCGCCGCCCAGGGAAACGTGTCGGCCCATTGGCGTACCGGATGGCTCTCCGGGACGAAGTCGCCCACGCGCAGCGGGCGGCCCGTTCCGGTTACCCAATGCTGAAGATGGCGTAGTAGACGCCTAGGCGGTGCTCCGTCGCTGAAGATAGAGGAAGCATGCGCCGTGGGCGCTCAGTTGACAACCCTGTGAAAGGACCAGGAATAAATTAGTGGTCACTAGGTAGTCCTGGGGGACACCCTGTCCATGGTGGTACAGGACGCCAAGGTTGTGCTGCGCTTCGGCATCTCTTTGGGTGGCGTGTTCTTTGAGCTGCCTAATGGCGGTAGAGAGATCATCCGCCCCTAAAGGAGGAATGCACGTGAGCAAAAGCATTGCAACAATAAGGAATCGTTGGGTTTTCATAACACCCTCAGTGAGATGCACACAAAAACGTAAATCGTTTTGTTGTCGGGAGAAGGTTGCTTAACAAGGCACTTTTTCATCATGAGACACCCTGTCTTTTCTGGCCAATATCCTACCGCGGGACCAGAGAGATCACAAGGAAATTGCGAATGTACAATAATCCTGAAGAGAGAAACGTCAAGAAAAATCAATACCCACCTGCGCGGGCATGACGACAGTCAGGCAAGACAAGGTGGTTGCGGCCGGGTATGCTGCGGGCTGATAGCAGGATAGCCCGTTACAAGGGCGACCTGTGTCAGCGAGAAAACGCTTGACACAAGGGGCCGGATCGATGGATAGTGAGCGAGGCTTTTGTGGTTTTCAGCTTGGAACACTTGGCGAGACATACTGCCGAAAGGATGGCAGTTATACTCGTCTGCCAGGTTTGCTAATCTCTACCCATGTCTGAGGCAGACGAAATTAAGGAAGAAGTTGGATGGCTCAAGCTGATTTTCGCTGCCCTGCTCGCTATTGAAGTATCAGTTATTGGATGGCTGGCTCAAAACTACACCACTACCCAACCACTCATAGTGGTAGGGGCCTTTGTGACGGTTGTCGCTATTGGCCTGGGGATAGTATGGGTGAATCGGACAGCTTTTCGTCGTATGAGACAATTGAGGGATCTGTAATGGCATGGATCGTTGTCGCAGCACTAGCAGTGCTCGTCGTTAGCTTGGCTTTCGTCGTCTACGAGGCCACTAGCGAGACCCGTCGGTAACAAACCTAACAAGTCGGTCGAGCAGACGCGGAGAGAGTGGCGTGTAGCAGCCAGTGTCTTGCCAACCGCTACAATTGACGCGCCACACCACACCCCCGCAGCGTTAGCCCAATCCCACGATTGTGTCGTCAAAAACGAGTAAGTACGAGTCCGAGCGAATCAAGAAGCAGATTCTTGAACAGACCTAGCACTTCGCCCCCGCAGATCCACCGGCATCACAAGATGGCTGCGCTGAGCAGGGTGACCATAACAGGCCGGCCTCACCGGCCCCTGCAGGGGGCCGCTCACCGCGTTCGCGCTCCTGAGGGGCAAAGCGTTCGCCAAAGTGAAAGGTATCCCTCTCAGTTTTCTATAAAGGGGAACACGCCAATTGGTAAAGCTCATTGATGTGCTGACGGATGTAGGTCTCTGCTTTCTTCATTTCCTCGCTATTGTAAGGTATGAGAAAATGCACCTCTTCAATTAAGCCTTTCTCAAACTCAGAAAGACCAACGGTTTTCATGTAATCTCGGTCGACTGCTGTAACGATATTCCTGACCGTCTCTTGGATATCGTACTCCATAAATTTCCTGCTTCTGAAAGCATTTGCCATACTATCACCTTATCCCTAAATAAATCCGAAAGTGCCGTGGTAAATAGGGACTAAAGGATTTAGGGAATTAACAAATCCTAAGACCGTAATAGGAATATAGACAAGCTGAGGATCGTACATCTTCATAAATGCGAAATGGTCGTCAAGTGTGCTATTGGCTTAATTCTTGGCTAACTTCGCCCGTTCGAACGAACGCGGAGAAGGTGCCTTGAGAGGGGTAAGATCTTACCCATTGGTCAATCCTTGATCGCCGTGCCGTTCATCGGAGGTGTTAACCTTAAGCGGACAGAATACCTCTTCCTAATCGCCATGGACTAGTGCTTTTTCCATTCGCGTGCTCGCTTTTGGGCTTCCGCAATCTGAGCGGGAGTCATGAGGGCTGCTAGGGAGTCGCGCTCTTTTACTGCCGAGTCGCGAATGGCAGGTTCGGCAATGGTTGCCGCGGCAAGGTTGAACCATTTGTGGGCTTCGGCATAGTCCTGTGGAACACCTTCTCCCTTGTGGTACAGGACGCCAAGGTTGAGCTGCGCTGGGGCGTTTCCTTGGGCAGCGGCAAGACGGTACCACTTGAGAGCTTGAGCATAGTCCTGGGGGACACCTTCTCCGTTGTGGTACAGGGCGCCAAGGTTGAGCTGCGCTGGGGCATGCCCTTGGGCGGCGGCAAGGCGGAACCACCTCGCGGCTTCGGCATAGTCCTGGGGGACACCCTTTCCCTCATAGTA
>CAZCWX010000158.1:0-10429 GCA_964502465.1 uncultured Enterobacteriaceae bacterium
CAGATCGAACGTCGCATCGATCAAATAGGAGAACTCTAGTCATGGAGACACTGGCTGCAGTAGTTATGCTGGCTGTTGCGTTAGTCTTCTTCGGAATTGCGCTCGACGCAAGTCGCAGAGCCAAGTAGGAGCAGTGAGGCACTGTCTAACCCAGCGCGCCACCGCATCGCCGCCCGCGTGCGGATTCTACTGAACGTGAACAGCCACGTCCGGGCAGCTCGCGGTGCGCTTGTGCGGTTAGCCAGCCATGATGAATGACATGGTCGATACTGACTCTGAAATTCAGCTAGACCCCACTTCCAGCTATTATTGCCATGTCCTGATGACCAGAGTTGAGTAAAAGGGGAGGCTGATTTTCACGCCTGGGACATGCGACGGAACAGGGGGCGGCGGGCTAAGGCAAGGTCACGCTCAAGTTGTCGACGGAGATAGCTATTGCACTGTTGATCAATTTTATCAGCAACAGTTTTGGATAGCTGCGCACGTGCAACACTGATCTTCTCCATCACGGTATTGAGCAAACGACTGAGGCGATCACGTTCAGTCACAAGGTCATCGTCCAAAGACTCCGTCGCCGCAGTCACTAACTGTTCTCGCAGCTCTGCCAAATCGAGAGGACAGGAACCATTCGCTCCTAACAATCGTGCGATTTCGCCAAATAATGTCTGCAAGTCACCAGTAGTCGCCTGGAGGTCCGCTCGTTTCCACTCAACCCGCGAGGCCATATTGGTCAGAATGTCGATGACCGCAAACACCTGACTGCGCACGTATGGATCACTGACCTGCTGTCCCGCCTGATCCAGGGTTTCAATAACCTCGGTAAAGAGTCGTTGGAGAGAATTTACCATGTCTCATTCCTCACACTCCGCACTCCGCATTCCCCCATCCGCAATTTCCTTCAGATCTCCAGCAGTTCAGCAATATGTTTCAGCATAAAGATGTAATGGTGCCCCATCGTCGCCAGACGCACATCCGTATTAGTCCCGTCTTCAAAAGCTCGCGCAGCGATCAAATGGATGACCGCAAGTTTCAGATTTCCCAAGACTTCGTAGAAACGAATATGGTCGTCGCTGACATGAATACCCGAGAGCGACTCATACAAGCGGTAGAGTTCTTCCCGTTCAAGCAAAGATGCCATGTAGCGGGAGCGACCTCGCCAGGGCCGCAGACAAATCCACGCGATATCTTCAAGCGGATCACCAAGGTGCACTAACTCCCAATCAAGCATGGCGACGATGCGCCCGTCGCGACAGATGAAATTCCCCAGTCGATAGTCCCCATGCACGATACTGATTCGTGGGGCGACTGGTGCGTGTTCTTTTAGCCACAGTAAGGCACGACGCAAGAGCGGCATCGGTGTGAGCTCAGCTTTGTTGAGGTCCGACTCCCACTTGGTGATTTCTTGAAACGCTGACCCCTGACCAGGATCAGGAACACCCAAAAAATCCAATTTCCTTGCGTGCCAGTCGACCGCGTGCAAATGAGCCAGTTGTTCAACGAATTGATGCGCGATTGAGCGTTGCTCTGCTGCATCAGCAAACGGACCGCGTGCGCCCTCCGCCCACGGCAGCGGGATTTCTCCTTCAACTTTTTCCATGACAAAGAACGGCGCGCCTAAAACCTCACGTGAGAGTTCACAGCAAAAGACGCGTGGGGCTGCAACCGACGTCTCTTCGAGCGCTTTGAGTACCTTGAATTGACCAAGGGTATCATACTGTCCAATCACGCCAGCCTTATCTGGCTCTTTGCGCAGCACATATCCTTGGCGTTGCTCGTTGCCATCGGCAGACCAATGGGCGTCAAAGGAAAACGTCTCCCACGACCAGCCTTCGGTATGGCGACGGAAATTGCCCAGCACCACATCCTGCGCGTGCGGAAGCTTACTCTGTAGGTAAGCGCGAATCTTTTCTTCTACCATGGGGGCTCAGGTATAGCGAAAAATAGTCTGTCGAGTCCATAGGGTCTTTACAGTCTATTGAGTCTGTTGAGTCTCTTGGGTCTATAGAGTCAAGAAAGATTTCGGACCCAAGAGACCCTACAGACCCTAAGGACCCAATAGACTGTTCTATGTGCTCGCACGGATCAGATCACCGGTGCGACTCTCAGCCTTGCGGATATCGTCTTCGTATTTGAGGATCAGGTTTAACGTGCGCTTGACGGTAGGAGCATCCAGCTCTTTAATACCAAGCGCAACCAGCGCTCGTGCCCAATCGAGCGTCTCAGCAATACTTGGTGCTTTCTTGACATCGAGTTTGCGGAGGCCGCCAACGAAGCGGGCCACTTGCCGTCTGAGCTTCTCGTCCACCTCCGGCACCTTAAGCGCGAGAATGTTGGTTTCCTCTGCGAGACTGGGAAAATCAATATACAGGTGCAGACAGCGCCGTTTGAGTGCTTCGGACAGTTCACGAGTGCGGTTTGAGGTTAAGACCACAACCGGCTTGTGGGTGGCGTGGATCGTTCCCAGTTCGGGCACGCTAACTTGAAAATCGCTCAGCACTTCAAGCAAAAATGCCTCAAACTCTTCGTCTGCTTTGTCGATCTCATCGATTAGCAGAACGACCTTTCGCGGTAAGCTGATCGCACGTAACAACGGCCGCTCTAGGAGATATTCACGCGAGAAGATGTGGGAAGAGACTTCATGCCACTCTTGTTCGTGAGCAGTGTCAGCGTGGATTCGCAGAAGTTGTTTTTGGTAGTTCCATTCATACAGGGCGTGGGCTTCATCAAGCCCCTCGTAACACTGGAGCCGAACAAGTTCGGTGTGCAGGAACTCGGCGAGAACCTTGGCGACCTCCGTTTTCCCTACACCGGCTGGACCTTCAATAAGAATCGGCTTTTCGAGCACTAAGGCCAAATACACTGCCGTTTCGACTTTGGGAGTTGTAATGTAACGGCACTGTTTCAGTCCGTCCTGAACAAATGCGAGAGTAACCTCCATGAGAGCAACACAGCAAGGAGGCGCTCAGGGACAGAGACTCGACCGTGTGTTACGCCTCACGAATCTACACCCTCTGCTTCGCACCTACACCTCTACGACTAAGCCATCATAGGCACACTCGAGGGTAATTTTATCCATCTGTTCAAGCACTTCGCGCCCAATATGACTGAGCAGGAGACGTTTGCAGCCCAAACGATGACTTTCTTGAGCGATCTTTGGATAGCTGATGTGAAAAGAAGCCTGGGTATGAAAGTAGCAACATTCGCAGATGAACAGATCCGTATTCTGAGAATAGCGCACGAGATCTTCATTCCACCCACAATCACCTGAATACAGCAGCACTTTGCCATGAGCAGTCACCCGATAGCCGAGCGACACATCCTTTTCCTGATGAGGCACCCGAAAAGGAAACAGTTCAACCCCACAGACCGTTTCTGCTTTACCAGGAGTCAGTTCACGGAACTGTAAAGGGAAACACGGTGCACGCTCAGACAACTCACGGTACATCACTCGATGTAACGAACGCACGCGCTCTTCTGTTCCTGGAGGTCCAACAACCACAAGAGGTCGAGAGCGGTGCTTTTCGTATAGATATTCAAGGAACAAGAAGGGAAGACCGCCAAAGTGATCACCGTGTAGGTGGCTAATCGCAACGAACTCGATGCGTTCCGCCGCGATACCAAGGGCTTTAAGGGCAAGTAGGGTTGTCGCGCCACAATCAAGAAGAAACTGTGAGTTTCCAGTTTCGATGAAGTAGCCGCTCTGTCGCCGACCACCATTGCAGAACGCATCACCTGCGCCAAGAATTGTGACGCGCATTGTTACTCTCATATGACACAATTACGCTACTTTTGTTTCTACCGCGTTTACCGTTGAGGAACAAGGGTAAGGAAGAGCTAGGGGGGAAGCTTTTGCCAAAAGGGAGCGGTTCGGCGATCGGTCGCCGTTAATTCTGCGCAGCCACGATTCCCGCTCAGTGGCAGAGATCACATGCCAGGCCAATGCATAAATGGCACGGGACGAGCAAACCGGACAGACACCATGTGGGGCCCGCTCAAAAATTTCCTGACACGAATGACATAGATACGCATGCGACAGTTTCACAGCTCTTTCCTTTCCTCTACTCTATTGCAATCAAGAAGCCAGGGAGATATCGAACAAGGTGCGGCACCACTCTCCTTTGACAACATCGACAACCACGTATCTTTTCTTTAGAGGGGTAGTGCATCCTCGTTTTAATGCGCAATCCGCATGCCAGGTTCCCACAGGAAAAAAGGAAAGAGAAAAAATTTATTTCTTACAAGCGGTTTGACATTTATACAACAAAGTTTTCTTTTCGCCAACTAGGCAAAAGTGGGACATCTCGTCTCGCTTCCTGCTGAGGTGTCCCACGGAAGACCTATCGGAGGACACAGGAAGGAACTTTTTTCCCCACAGAAGAGAGCGGAAGTGTGGGCGGAGGGTGCTTCTTTCAGAGGTACTACAACTGCTCCATCACTTTACGCGCAAAGTCTTCGATCACCCGGTACTGTGTCTCGAAGGACGGCAACAGCATGATCTGCTGCAAGCCAGCCCGTTCGAGCATGCGGATCTGCTCAATGATTTCTTCTGGAGTCCCAACCAGGCAGGTCGATTTGATCAGTTCGGGTGTGACAAATTTTGCTTCTTCCGGTAACAAGTAGACACAGTGCCCGGCATGAATACGCAGGTGACGATGCGTAGGAGGAATCGCTTCAATCATCGCGCTATACTCCTCCCAGATATTGCGTAGATGCCCTGGCGGATCTCCGCCCATTTGGCGCACTTTGTCATACGAATAATGCAGCGAGGCGATGACGAACGCACCGCATTCGCGGAGCACCCGCTCCGACTGCAACGATTCCCCTGGTGCAAGGATCACTGCAGTCGTCAGCGAAGCGGTATAAAAGTTATCCAGCTTGCGCCCGGCCCGCTCGGCACCGACTCTAACATTGGCGAACGCGCGCTCCATAAAACCTGGATACGGTGGAATGGATAACACCAGCCCGTCGCCATACTCGCCAGCAAGTGCCTGCGCCTTGGGAGCAAAGGCTGACACGTAAATGGGAATAGGGTGCTCCAGTTCAATGAATTTGTAGTCTTGCATGAGGAACTGGAGAGGGAGGGTCTGCCCTTGCCAGGTGAAATCGACTTCCTCGCCGCGTAGCAACCCGCGCAACACCCGGAGATAGTCCGCAAACTCCCGTAACTTTATCGGCTTGTGGCCCATGAGCCGCATGGCGGTATTGCCAGTGCCGATACCGAGAAATGTCCGACCTGGTGCGAGCCGGCTAATAGTCGCAATGCTGTTCGCGGTCACCGGCGCCAGGCGTGTCCCAGCCACAGACACGCCCGTCCCCAGCTTGATCTTCCGTGTTTGCTGCGCTGCCAAGGCCAGCACAGCGTAACAATCAGACCAAATCATCTGGCTATCCGCGACCCAGGCATACCCATACCCCAGGTTCTCCGCATGGGTAATATAACCGATCTCGTCAATCTTCGACGCAACACAAATACCAAAATCCATGTCAGTCCTTTCCTCCAAATGGTGCACAGGCATCTTTGAGCCAGGCACGGTCGGCTTCGCTCAGCATCGGGCTAATCGTCTCCCACACCTGTTGGTGGTACCAGGCAAGCCAGGTTCGTTCAGCCTCCGATAGTTGTTCCCAATCGATCAGACGCTTGTCAAAAGGAATGAAAGTTAACGGTTCTAAGCGCAGCCAGCGCTTGCCGCTCGGGTGCGGCGGGAGCGACTCGTCCGCAGTGACGACATACAGATTTTCCAGACGAATGCCGCCCCAACCCGCTTCGTAGTACCCAGGTTCATTTGAGACAATCATCCCTGGTTGGAAAGGCTCGTCGCTGCCACGGGTAGCGATACGCTGCGGACCCTCGTGCACGTTGAGAAAGGCACCAACCCCATGGCCAGTGCCATGACCGTAATCCAGTCCGGCGTTCCACATGAGCGAGCGTGCGATCCCATCCAAGGCGACGCCGCTGGTTCCCTCGGGAAATTTCTGCATGGCCAACTGGATGTGGCAGCGGAGTACTGCCGTGTATAACTGGCGCTGACGTTCCTCTGCCGGAGTACCAATGATGACTGTGCGGGTATCATCCGTTGTTCCGCCAAAGATCTGTGCGCCAGAGTCGATGAGAAACAATTCGCCGTTGCGCAGAGCAATTTCCGCATTGGCTGCGCTATAGTGCACAATCGCCCCGTTCGCACCAGCGGCAGAGATAGTGGTAAAGCTCAGGTCACGAAAGCCGTCTTCCCGTGCGTATTCTTCATGCAGCATCTCGGCATAGGCTTTTTCGCTGACCTGTTGCCCTTCAGCCAACAGACGCTCAAGCCGCGCCAAGCTCCGAATCTTCGCAGCCCCAGCGTGCTGGTGAGCTTTTTGACTGCTGGCGATCTCAACCGGATTTTTCAACGCTTTCATCAATACAACCGGGTTGCGCTCGGCATGTACCCGTTGCTGCTCGGGAAGCAGCAGCCGTGTGCCCATGGTGGTGCCAGAGGGATCGAGCCAGACGAGCACGTCTGCGGTGGGGACAAACCGCCGCACGACTGCGGCATATTTGTCGTACGATTCAAATGTGATCAACGGAGCCAGGGACTCCAGGATCTCTGGCGCTGGCGTTACCCGCGTCACGCAGACCGCTTGCTCTTTTCCGATGACGAAATAGGACTCGAACACCGGATTATAATCCACGTCACTGCCACGCAGGTTGGTGAGCCAGGCAATTTCGTCCAATTTGCTCAAGAGCAGGATATCGGCACCGACCTTGTCCATCTGCTCGCGGACGGCGGTCAGCTTCTCAGCGACCGTGCGTCCAGTCACCTCATCTGGTAACGCATAGATCGGCTGTGCCGGTGCGGCCGGACGGCCATCCCAGACGACATCGACCAGATTTTCAGCGAGCGGCACAAGAGCTGAACCAGAGGCGCGGAGCGCTCGTTTGTAGGCGGCATGGGCATCCATTGCTACCACGAAGGGATCAAATCCCACCCGCAAACTGCCTTTTTGTCGCTCCATTTCACTGAGCCATTCAGACAACGTGTGCTCACCTGCCAGACCCAGCTTGTGTATGCGGAACAGCGCAGGGTCGAGTTCCCGTTCCGCTTGTAAGTGATACCGCGAATCCGTAAACAGGTGGCTGCCTTCGGGAGTAATGAGTGCCTCCCCAGCGGATCCGGTAAACCCGGTGATTGCGGCACGGCGTTGCTGATAGGCAGGGACATATTCATTCAAGTGCGCATCAGCAGACGGCACGATATACGCATCCACCTGCGCCTCAGTCAGACGCTGACACAGCGCTGCGACTCGACGAGCAATGTGATCCTTGGAGAGAGAGACAGTAGCCACGATGCACCTTCCTTTGGCTCACTATTATCAGATCACTGAGAGAAAAAGAAACGCATCTGCCGCCAGTCTTTGGCGACCTTTTAACAACCGTGAGGCTTGCTCCGTTTCCGCGCAACGACCGGTTGAGGGGGTCCCTCTGAAGCTGGACGAACGGGCGTCACAAGATACGCTTTCAAATCCTCAACTTCGCGCCGCAGCGCACGCAACTCCTGCAGAAGCTCATGTGCGTCACCCTCATCCTTGTGCACGAGATACCCAGATTCCAGGAGCCGAATGAAATCTTCTGCGATCGTGTCCGGGGTCCACTCGCCCGCTGGCCGGTACCAGAGGTACATCCAGTTACACATGCCGATCAGGGCAAAGGTCACTCGTTTAGGGTGCAAGGGCAGCAGTTCGCCCTGTCGCACCCCCTCCTCTAACACCTGCTCAATGACCTGGTCGAATGCGCGGTTGGCTTCGGCAACAAAGCGGCGTGTATCCGACGGGAGGTTGAAGCCTTCAGAGAAAAAGACGCGCACCAGCGGGATATGCGCGGCGAGGTAATTGACCTGGTGGCGCACGATGCGACGCAGCTTTTCAGCAGCTGGGAGATCCTCGGCTGCGATCCGCTCGATGGCAACCCGAGAGGAAGAGACCACCTGACTGTACATGCGGCGCAGCAGTTCGTCTTTACTCGGGAAATAGTAGTAAAAAGCCGCTCGTGATATGCCGGCTGCCACTGCGATGTCATCCAGTGTGGTAGCTTGATAGCCGCGCTGGCTGAACATATCAGCCGCTGCCTGCAGGATTTGGGCTTCTATCGCAGCGCGTTTCTTGGACATCGCTCCCCTCCCGGTCTGCCACGCCGTTGTAGCGGTTCCGGCCAGGGGGAGACAAGCCCGCTGTCTCGCAAAAACCAACAGCAACAGTTGCTGCAGCAGTCCGGAGGGGCACATCTGCAGGGAACACACTCATTGCAGGCTACGCACCCTCGCGAGGTCAGCCTGTAACGTACGGCCAGCCAGAAAGTAATGCACCGCTGCCCACACGTTAAAGAGCGCCACCCCTATCAGCGCGTAGCGCAACGATTCATTGCCATATCGTGCGCTCAGAAGATCACTGATAATACCGACCGTCTGCGGTCCCAAACCTAAGCCAATAATATTGATGACAAAGAGCAAAAAGGCCGAGGCCACCGAGCGCATCCGCACCTCGACAAGCCCCTGGTTCATGGCGAAACTCGGGCCAATGTAGACCGCCCCAACCAAGGCAGGAAGCACATACAAGGCAAGTGCAGTGGTTGATTCCGTCGCGAGATAAGCGGCAAGCGTAAAAGGAACGGCGAGCAAAATCGCGGTCCCAACGATCCACACATTCCAGCGCACGTCTCGCTTGGCCAAGCGGTCGGCCAATGCTCCACCGCCATACGTACCGATCCCACCGACAATTCCCCACAGCACCGCGAGGACGGTCCCAATCTCCCCACTACTTAACCCGTGCGAGCGCACGAGAAACGCCGGCAGCCAGAGCACCACGCCATAGCCGACAAAAGTGGTTAACGTGGCACCCATAAGCAGGTGGCGCAGCGAAGGCGTAGACACAATAAAGCGAACCACCGTCTCCAGTGTCGGGATCTCCTGTCGCGCCGCGTGCAGCCCCTCGGCATACCCGCGCGGTGGTTCGCGTAACGAATAACGCACGATTACCGCCAAGATCAGGCCTGGCACCCCGACCACATAAAAGGCGATCCGCCAGCCATACCACTGATTGATCCAGCCACCGACCAGGAAGCCAATCAAGATCCCGAAATTCACGCCCAACGCGAAAATACCCATGGCAGTAGAACGCTCGGCTGGCGGATACAGGTCTGCGATTAGAGAATGAGACGGCGGGCTTGATCCTGCTTCGCCGATGCCCACACCGATGCGAGCCAACGCCAATTGGACGAAATTGGCCGCCATGCCGCACAGAACGGTCATCCCGCTCCAGATTGCCAGAGCGAGGGCGATGATGTGCCGGCGATTTCCACGATCGGCCCACATCGCTATGGGAATACCAAGGGTGGCGTAGAAGATGGCAAACGCCACGCCAGAGAGAAATCCAAGTTGGGTATCAGTCAGAATCAGTTCGCGCCGAATGGGCTCTAACAAAATAGCAAGAATCTGCCGGTCCACATGACTAGAGGTATAGACAAGGACGAGCAGGAGTAGGGTAGAGCGCCGATACTCAGCAGTACTGTCGGTCACCGGCCCGGCAGTCGGTGCAGAAATCGCTGGCTTTTGCACGCTCGACGCCATATCAGACCTCCTGTACAGAAAATCGTGGTAACATAGCATGCCTCGTCGTTCCGCACCTACACCTCTCCTCTCTTGTCGCTCCACAGAGGTAAGGAGCTGACACGCAGGACTTGCAAGAAGCCAAGGTGCTGCTAAAAGAGCTGTGATAAGATCTGTGTCTGTCACAGCGTGACAAGTTGATCCCCTAAGACACCAGGAGGAGAACAAAGATGACAGGGAGAAGATGGTGGCGCAGTCTCGGGCTGGGGCTGGGTGTAACTGTACTCCTCGTAACTGCATCCTATGGTGACGACAAGGACTGCGCCCGAGTAGCGACCCAGGAGCGCGGCCTGTTCTGTGGACCGGAGTCCCTCATGGTCATGGTCCAGAATATCTGTAATCACCCCATTCAGATCAGCATCTGTGTCGAGGAGACCGGCGGAGAATGGGACTGTGGGCTGGATCGCAGCGTACAGCCCGAGAAATACATGGGTCGCTGGACCTGCAAGGGCACTGGGAAGTATCACTACTTGGGCTGTAGCCGAGACGCTCAAACCTGCAACGCACACCCGTAGAGGCAAATGGTGGGAGACTTCTTTTTTACGCTTCGCATGACCTCTACTGCACGTGGGCACGAACTGCGCTTTTTTGCATGAACCGCCCCGGAAGTGTCATTCTGAGCGGAGCCCTTCGACTTCGCTCAGGATAAACTCCACGGAGTGAAGAATCTCTGGGCTGGGGGCGCGAGGAGGCAGATGCTTCGCTTTGCTGCTCAGAAACAACATTCGTAGTGACGACTGTAGTCGCCCCCCTGCCTCGCCCGCGACTAAAGTTGCGACTACAACCGCCCT
>CAZCWX010000159.1:0-2829 GCA_964502465.1 uncultured Enterobacteriaceae bacterium
GCGATCGAGGCGGGCCATGAGGGAATCACGCAATGTAATGGGAATGGACGTGGTCTCCATGGGCTGTGTGAGCTCGTACTGACCATGGGTCTCTTTGAGCTGACCGGATTCGAGCACGGTCTTGGTGAGCTCTTCAATAAAGAGCGGTATGCCGTCTGTTTTGTCCACGATTTGCCGCAGAATTGTTGCAGGTAAGGGTTTGTCACCCGCGACCGCAGTGGCAATTGCCTCGACGTCGTTTTGGCTGAGACTTGTCAAGGTGACTGGCGTCAGATGGGGCTGTGTGTCCCACGGGGCCTGAAATTCGGGCCGACACGTCATCAGCGTCATCAAAGGCTTGGTCGGCATCTGATTAATAAGTAAACTGAGCACTTCAAGCGATGAGGGGTCGATCCAATGGAGATCTTCCCAGATGCAAAGCAGGGGTTGGCGCTCTGTTTCTTCCAGAAGCCAGGCAACGAGATCGGCCTGGCTTCTCTGTCGTTGTTGCTCAGGGGTCAAAAGGGATGGCCCTATCTCTTCGGGCCGAGGCAACCCCAGGAGGGTCACGAACAAGCGGAGCGTCTCATTGTCGGGAAAGCGATAGGTCTTGAGAACCTGCTCAAGCTTGGCGACTTTGGTCTCGGGGCTATCCTCCCGGTAAATCTGAAGCAGCTGCTCCAAGTGCGTGACAACAGGGTAGAAGGCCATATTGCGGTGGTAGGGAGAGCAGCGAATGGTAATCCGGGTCATGTTTTCTTGGATCACGTGATCGCGGAGCGCACTGACCAGCCGTGACTTGCCGATTCCGGGTTCACCACTGATGAGGACCGCCTGACCTTGACCAGACTTGCTCTGCTCCCAGCGGTCCAAAAGCAAGGTGCACTCGGCGTCTCGTCCGACCAGGATCGCGGCCCCGACAGACGCCTTCTCCTCGCGCTCGGCCATGTCCACCTCACGCACGATACGAGCCAGCGACATCGACTCGGTCATGCCTTTGAGGTCATACACCCCCAGGTCTTCGCAGTCGAAATCCCGAGCGATCAAGCTGGCGGTGGTAGGACTGACCACGACGGTGTTGGGAGCGGCAAATCCTTCAAGCCGTGCGGCAATATTGGGCGTCTCGCCCAGCGCCAGGTTCTCATGTCGATCTCCACCACCCATTTCGCCCACGACGACTGGGCCGGTGTGGATACCAATGCGCACCGCCAGCTGGACGCCGTACTCAGATTGCAGACGTCTATTGAGAGTCTCCATGGAAGCGATAATGCCCAGCCCCGTGTAGGCCGCACGCTGAGCCGCGTCTTCATAGGCAATCGGATAGCCAAAATAGATGAGTAGACCGTCGCCCAGATACTGGGCAATATAGCCTTCATAGCGTTGAATGACCGCGGCCGCTGTCTCTTGGAAAGCTTGTACCACCTCGCGCAGGTCTTCCGGATCAAAGCGCCCGGAAAGATCGGTCGAGCCAACCAAGTCGCAGAACACCACCGTGAGCTGGCGATACTCCGCCTCAGACGCGTTTGACACTGGGGGCAGAGTCGTTGATACCCTTGCGTCCCCTCGCCACACAAGCATGCGACCATCTTGGTCGACGGCCACTTGCAGCACCTCGATGAGCTCGCTTTTGAGGTCTTCCAAATAGTCTTCATCGAGGCCGTCAAACTGACGTCTCAAGGCGCGATAGGACACGCGGCCTTGCCGCTGCATCATCGCGATAGTTTGCTCCAGTATTTCTGCAAAGGTCATGGCCGTTCCCTTTCCATGGGACTGGGCGACTCTTTATAAAGGCTTATTATCTCAGGGTCCGAGAACAGACGAAAGAACTCTATTCTCACCTTGCTTGTCTTGTACGCCTGTCGACGAGAAGAGTCAACGCCTAACCTGCTGGTAGTGATGTCCATGTGTGCGCCGTGAAAACTTTACGATGGAATGGACGAAAGATCTATGACGATCGGTAGTCCCTACGGGTATACCAGGTACCCGCAGAGCCGTTGGGAGTAAGCTCGACAAGATGCTTTGTCGGGTGAGCAGCATCTCCCTGAAAGGCATGCTGAGGAGAAAGTGTGTATCCAAGAAGGCATGCTTGACTAAGACGTGGCATGGTGAATGCAACTGAAGTGGGTTTCATCCTTCGGGGAAATCACACCCTGTTCTACCACACTTAATAGGACAGCAGCCTATTCCGACTTCGTTTATGAAGACGGGAACCGACAGTGTGTATTACATGGGCATGCTAGAAGGTCGTTGGGAGCGCACCTGGGTCTACCTCCCACCAGGCTGGGAGCCGCAGTAAGCGGATGGGATGGCAGCAAACCACCCCCTAAACCACGTTGCAGAGTCCATCGTCGAGGACACGGGAAGCCTTGCCCGGGATGCGAAGGAGAGCAGTGAGTAGTCTGAGGGCCAACGCTCAGATGAATCCTCCGATGCCCGCAGAGGGGACAAAACCGGAAATGGGAAGCGCCCAGTGGTCGCTGGGGACGAAGCGCTGAGTACGGAGACAAAACCCGCTAAAGGCGAGGTGGCGGTTCGGTGGTAGTACTCGTGGGCGTCACGACCCACCCGGGAGCGGGGGAGAGCCCCGTACAGGGGGAAGCACCGAAGTCAGGAGGCGGTCGTAGTAGGACCATTAACCGGATGGTAATCTGGGGGAAAGTACCTGGAGATGCCGGTGAAAGACGAACCGATTTTCCATATCCGCTCGATACAACTCCAAGGTGATGGTCTGTATACCGCGTTACTGATCAAAGTGCTCTCTTATTTGTTGGCGCTGCGTTTGCAAGCTGAGGGGGTTTTTTCCAAATTGACGCTCACGCAGATCATGCGCAAACTGAGGCGAGAAGAGGA
>CAZCWX010000160.1:0-2698 GCA_964502465.1 uncultured Enterobacteriaceae bacterium
GCACGTTAAAGTTTTAGCTGGAAAACTGAGCGCATGCATCAGCCAGGCGCTGTCGGCCGAGGAGTGCTTCACTCAGAGTCAATCCACCGGCCCGACGATGAAGGAGGCTCAATGAATAGGGACGACAAGGAAGACAATACAATCTACAAAGTCGTCGTGAATCACGAAGAGCAGTACTCGATCTGGCCCGCCCACCGCGAGAACCCTCTTGGCTGGAAGGATGCAGGCAAGCGCGGGGCTGAGACGGAATGCTTGGCCTACATCAAAGAAGTGTGAACCGACATGAGGCCGCTTAGCCTAAGGAAGAAAATGGCGAAGCAGGCAAATAAATGATCGCACCGTCTGTCTTGGACTCGTGGATTACGTGCCGCAAGCCGATCCCACAGGCCCGCCTCCGCCTGTTCTGCTTCCCGTACGCGGGAGGCGGTGCCTTGATTTTTCGCACTTGGTTGGACGGCTTGCCAGCGGATGTTGAGGTCTGTCCGATTCAACTCCCCGGACGGGGAACTCGGCTGATGGAGCCTCTTTTCACTCAGCTCTCGCCTCTTATCCAGGCCCTCGCCCAAGCCCTCTTGCCACTCCTGGACAAGCCTTTTGCCTTCTTCGGCCACAGCCTGGGAGCATTGGTGAGCTTTGAACTCGCCCGGCAGCTTCGCAGACAGTATGGTGTGCAGCCTGTTCGCCTCTTTGTCTCTGCGGGTCGTGCGCCTCAGCTCCCTCATCGAGGTCTGCCCGTCCATACTCTGCCAGAAGGAGATTTTTTGGCGGAATTGCATCGCCTGAACGGCACCCCCAGAGCGGTGTTGGAACACGAAGAACTCATGCAGATCGCACTTCCTGTTTTGCGGGCAGATTTCGCGGTCTACGAAACCTATGTGTACGCTACCGAGCTGCCCCTGAACTGCCCCATCTCCACCTTTGGCGGCTTGCGAGATCGCACAGTGAGTCAGAGCGACCTTGAAGCCTGGCGTGAGCAAACGCGTGGTTCCTTCTCGCTGCAGATGTTTCCCGGCGACCACTTCTTCTTGAATACAACTCAGCCTCTCCTGCTTCGGGTGCTCTCCCAAGAACTGCACGGAGACTGGTGAGGACGGCCACGTGAAGGTAACACCCACCACCTTTCCTGTTCCTCCGTGGTGCTTGCCACCTGAAACGTTAATTTTAGGGAGCGACGAGGTCCATGTCTGGCGAGCCACCTTGGACCAGACTACATCACAGATAGAGAGTTTCCGACACACTCTTGCAGCAGATGAACAAGCGAGGGCCGAGCGGTTCTACTTCCAGAGAGACCGCGAGCACTTTATCGTCGCTCGTGGAGTGCTCAGAGCTCTCCTCGGCTTCTACTTGAACAAAGCACCAGAATGTTTGTCCTTCCGCTACAGCTCTCAGGGAAAGCCTGCCCTGGCCTGGGAATCTGGCGGGGATACGGTCCGCTTTAACCTGTCCCACTCTCACGGAATGGCCCTTTATGCCGTCACTCGTGGTCGGGAGGTTGGCATCGACCTCGAATATATCCGCTCCGATCTGGAAGTAGAGCAGATCGCCGAGCGATTTTTCTCGCGCCGGGAGGTTACTACGCTCCGTGCGCTCCCAATAGACCTGCGGACATATGCGTTTTTTCTCTGTTGGACGCGCAAGGAGGCCTACCTCAAGGCCAGGGGCGAAGGACTTTCACTGCCCTTGGATCAGTTCGACGTGTCGCTGATTCCCGGGGAACCGGCAGCATTACTCAGCACTGAGCGAGCTCCAGACGAAGTCTCCCGTTGGTCTCTCCAGGAGCTGACCCCTGCCCCCGGCTACGTGGCTGCTCTTGCCGTGGAAGGACACGGCTGGAGGCTCGCCTGTTGGCACTGGCCGGACCTGAGGCAGCAATCAGTCTGAATGTCGCGATGTTCCGAGAAACGCGGGGCGGGTCATTCCGACTCCCCGAATTAGCAGGACGTAGCTCCGTCGCCTGCATGCAGTGTTGGGCGCGTCACTTACAAATCTACAGGAAATCTATAATTGCAATAACGATAAATCTATACACCAGGCAGACGGTATCGGCGCAATCCCCACAAGCCTTCTCGATTCGTCAATGATGATCTACCATTGTAGCGATTTAACTTGTCAGCCGCGGCGCTGTATTTCCTCTAAACACAAAGGTCAGCACAAACCCCGCCAGAAATCCGCCGATGTGCGCCATGTACGCCACGCCGCCCGTGTCCGCTGTATTGGCAATGGAACCGATGCCGCTAAAAAACTGCAGAACGATCCAGAGCCCAATGGCCATCAGCGCAGGCACTTGAATCACTCGTTGACCCTGCAATACTCTGACCTTTCCCTGGGGGAACAGCAAAATGTAGGCGCCGAGCACCCCCGCAATCGCCCCCGATGCTCCCAAATTCGGCACGGTTGATCCGAGGCTAAACGCCAACTGTGCAAACGTTGCCGCAAGCCCACAGAGTAGGTAGAAGATGGTGAACTTGATGGACCCGAAACGGTCTTCCACATTGTCACCGAATATCCATAAGTAAAGCATGTTGCCGCCCAGGTGAGCCCACCCGGCATGCATGAACTGAACTTTTGCAAAATGCTGAGAGCTGAAGACAAATGACCGTTTTCGGGATATCCCCAGGCAGAGCAGCGTCCGCGATTCCAACAGGAGGTTGGGCTATGCCTGCCATTGTGGAGTTTCCCACCCTGGTCACTGCAGCCG
>CAZCWX010000161.1:0-22578 GCA_964502465.1 uncultured Enterobacteriaceae bacterium
GTAAGGAGTCATGTGCGTTGTTTCCTCGACCCCCTCACCCTGTCCCTCTCCCACGAGGGGAGAGGGCACCTCGTGCCGAACGGACGGATAGTTCTGCAATGCCCCGACAATCTCCAATCCCGCCCGCACGGCCCGTGCGGCATCATCTTCATGTGCCACGGGATAGCCAAAGTAGACCAACAGTCTATCGCCCAAATACTGCGCAATATGCCCACCATAACGGTTGATCACCTCAGCACTCGTTTGTTGATAGGCACGCACGACTTCCCGCAGGTCTTCGGGATCGAGTTGCTCGGACAGCGCCGTCGAGCCGATCAAGTCGATGAACTCCACCGTCAATTGGCGCCTTTCTGCTGGGGACTGGATGCTCGGGACTGGGGGTTGGGGACTGGCAACTGGCCACTGACCACTGGCAACTTTTGCATTGCTTTTCCCCGCTTCCCCACTTCTCCGTTTCCCCACTTCTTCCTCTGTCTCTCTGCCTGTCCAAACGAGAAATCTACCGTCCTCATCGACAGCGAGCCGTTTTGCATAGATGACTTCTTCCTTGAGGTCTTCCAGATATGCTTCATCCAGGGCAAAGCGCCGCTGTAAGCCGCGGTAGGAGACCCGCTTCTCCCGCTGGAGTAACTCTTGAACCTGCATAAGTACTTCATCGAACGTCATGGCCTGACCTCTTGCCCTCTTTACTCCGTCCCCTGCCTCAAGACAAGCAGCACGCCTGGTCCCCCACAAGTACATCTTGGTTCTCACCGGACACTTGTTCCCTACCCTTGCCCATCTCGCCCTTTTCCTCTATCCCCACTCACATGGTACAAAACCCATATCCTGCATTTGCCCGCTTGATTGAGATCATGGCCACTTTGCGCGGTCCTACCGGCTGTCCGTGGGACCGCGAGCAAACACCAGATACGCTCAAGCCGTATCTCATCGAAGAAACTTACGAGGTGCTCGAAGCGTTAGAGGCTCAGGACCTCCACGCCTTTCAAGAAGAACTTGGCGACCTCCTCCTGCAGATTGTCTTTCATTCTCAACTTATGGCCGAAGCCGGAGTTTTTACCATTGATGATGTGGCACAGGCGATTGGCGACAAACTAGTGCGCCGCCATCCTCATGTATTCGGCGATGTGAAGGTGAAAGATGCCGGCGAAGTCATACAAAATTGGGCGAAAATCAAGGCGCAAGAAAAAAGCGGCAAGGCTGATCGGTCGGTCCTGGCTGGGGTTCCCCACGGCGCGCCAGCACTCATCCAGGCTCAACGTTTGGGAGAAAAAGCGGCGCGAGTCGGTTTCGATTGGACCTCAGCAGAGGCGGTGTTTGAAAAAGTGCAGGAGGAAGTGCAAGAGGTATCTGCCACCCTGCCGACCCAAGACACGACGCAACAGGAGCACGAGCTGGGGGATGTCCTCTTTGCCCTCACCAGCTTAGCCCGTCACCTCAATCTCGACGCGGAAACTGCACTGCGCAAGGCGAACAAACGGTTCAGCGACCGCTTCCGCTATATTGAAACACAACTCGCTCAGCAAGGGGAAGACATTTACCACACTTCACCTGAGCGGCTGGAGGAACTGTGGCAAGAAGCGAAGCAAGCGCTCAGGTAACATCTCGGTAAGCGTGTAAAACTCAGCTTTTCTTTTCCACCAGACGACGAGCCCGTAGCTGACCGCGCCGACAGCCACTGCCAACGCCAGTACCCCCACGCGCAGCGCAAAAGGAGTCTGCGGGTCAAGCCAGTGAATCTGGGAAGCGGTCCACTGCACCGGAACCACCATAACCGCAGCCCCAAGCAGGCTCCAGCCAAAGGAAGAATTCCATGACGACCAGGGAAAGATCCCCAGTCTTCGATACAGCACTGTCCCTAAGAACCCCAGGTGGATCATGGCTGATAGCGATGCAGCTAACGCAAGACCGCCAGCACCAAGTTCACCGATAGAGAGCAATCCACTGAGAGCAGCAAAGCACGCAGCGAGTCCCCGAGAGTCTGCACTCACCGCTACCTTGCCCATGAGCATCAGGCTGAAGCAAACATTCGCCATAAAAGCGACGATGCCAGCATAGACTGGAGTGCGTGTATCCTCCATGGCATACAGGCAAGACGCCAGCAGGCGCGTTGCCGCTACCGCCCATAACCCCAGCGAGAACCATTGCAGCACGGTAGCGGTCGCTCTCACCTGATCGGCAGCGAAGGCCCCACGGAAAAACAAGACCGCAGAGATTGGCACAGCCAGCACTGCCAACCCCACCGTCGCGGGCAACGCGATGAAGTTTACTAACCGGAGGGCAACACCCAAACTTTCACACATGCCGCTGAGGTCCTGACGCTGCACTTGCGCGGCAAAACTCGGTAAGGCCGCTGTGCCAAAGGCGGTCACGAACACCCCTAAGGGAAATTCAAATAAGCGACTTGCGTACCACAAAGAGGAGACACTGCCTTCGGCTAACAAAGACGCCAGAATGGTGTTGACCAGAAGGCTGAAGTGGTACACCGCAGAACCAAATATCATCGGCCCTAGCAGCACGGCGATACGCCAGAGTGCAGGGTGTCTCGGCTGCCAGCGCGGCCGTAAGGGGATTCCTAAACGTACCAGGACCGGAATCTGCCAGAAGAGTTGACATAGACCGCCAATCACCACCCCATAGGCCACACTGAGTATCGGTTGTGCGAGATGTCGAGACAGTCCGAGCGCGCAAACGATGATGGCGACGTTCAGTAACACCGGCGAGAACGCTGGTGCGGCAAAATGGCGCAGTGGATGAAGAATGCCCATCGCCAGGGCAACCAAGCCGATACAAACCAGGTAAAAGAACATGATTTGACTCAGTACCACAGTCAGATCCAGCTTCGCCCCCGTAAACCCAGGAGCGAACAGGTGGACGAGCGGTTCAGCCCACATGACACCAGCGATGGTCAGCGTGAGTAACACCGTACCCCCGGCTCCAATCGCAGCCCGAATCATTTCCTCTGTGTCAGCACGAGACCGGTGAGTGAGGTAATCCGTCACCACAGGAATGAACGTCACGGTCGCTGCCCCTTCACCAACCAACCGCCGCAACAAATTGGGAATCCGGAAAGCGACAAAAAAGGCATCGGCAGCAAAACCAGCACCGAAGAGTGAGCCAATGACGATGTCACGCAGGAGACCTGTCATACGGCTGAGCAACGTATACAATCCGATCTCTCCTGCAGCGCGGACCATAGCACGGTCTTCGCCCGCACCAGGTTCACGAGACCGACATTGATTAACCGAGAGTCCCATGCTACGTAACTGCGAAACGAAAAGGAGAAAAAACGGGTGGCATCATCAGAAGAAAAACGGCACGTTCAGAGCTTAAAACGGCACGCGCGCAATAAAGCGGCAAAATCCCGGGTGAAAACAACAATAAAGAAAGTCAGAGCCGCAGTCGCCAGCGGGGATACGACAGCCGCTGAATCTCAATTGCGTCTCGCGATGAGTATCCTGCAGAAAGCGGGAAGAAAGAGAGTCTTTCACCCGAATACCGTGGCTCGCCGCATCGGCAAACTTGCCCGCCTGGTTCACCGCAGCAAAAGCGTAGCGACCCCAGCAGCATCATAAGATGTGGGCCTGCCCCTAGCTCTCTCTCGCACCCATTAAAAGTCTTCTCCCAGGCGAAAATATACCTCACGCGCTGCGAGGGTAAAGAGGCGTTCGAGCGCTATACGGCGCTGCGTCTCAGAAAATTGAATATCAGTCAGCCCTGATAAGTCCTCAGGGTTGAGGGTCCCCTGCAGAAATTTCGGAGAGGTGGTCACAACCACTTGTGGAGTGGCGCTATAGTCCTCAGCAACGCGGATGTTATTGGCTTGCCAGAGTAATTGCCCCGTATCACGATGGGTGAGGCTCACATCAAAGAGGAGCGCAACTTCGTACTCCAGCACCCGATCTCGGCTATCGAACGAGAGGGGGCGCAAGTCAAGACGATGGAGGGTGGCCGTAATAATGCCTTCTCCGCCTTCGACGACTGCGATCCCACCGTGATCACGAAACTCCCGTTCGAGCGCCCATTGCAATTCTTTTTCTACTCCGACATCGAGCGTGTCATTTTGGAAGTCGACGAAGCTTACGGTTTGTATCCCTTGCGGCAACGCCCGTCCGGCAGAGAACTGGTAGCCACAACTAGAGAACAAAAAGGCAAGAGGGACAAGATACCAGGTACAAGGCAAAACGAGTGAAAGGGCAAAACGAGTGAAGGAGCAATGCTGAGATTCTCCTTGTGAGTGTTGCCGTTTGCCGTTTGCTTTCACTGTTATCCGTCCTACGATACCACCAGGTTCACTAACCGACCGGGAATCACCACTTCCCGACGCACAGTTTTCCCCTGCAGGTAGGTTTGAATCTTTTCATGCGCACGAGCAACTGCCACAGTGGTTGCTTCATCAGCATCAGCCGCGACTTCGATCGTCGCACGAAGTTTCCCGTTGACTTGTACTGGTACCGTCACCACTTCGTCACGCACGAGTACAGGATCGTAGATTGGCCACGGTTCGTAGGCGAGCGTATCAGTGTGACCAAGCCGCTGCCACAACTCCTCAGCAAGGTGGGGAGCAAAAGGAGAGATCAGCAACACGATGCCATCGGCCAGGACACGCGGCAAGCGTTCAGCCTTCTGCGCCTCATTGACCAAGATCATCAACGCGCTCAACGCCGTGTGGAAGCGCATGCCCTCAATGTCCTCAGTCACTTTCTTGACTGTCTTGTGATACAGACGGGTGAGGCTCTCTTGCGGGTTCGGTGGGGATGCCACAATGTGTGGGCGGAAATCCCCGGAGTCAGCGAGAAACAATGACCAGACCCGCGAGAGGAAACGATACACCCCAGAGACAGAGCGGGTATTCCACGGCTTGACCTGTTCCAGCGGCCCCATGAACATCTCATAACAGCGTAGGGCATCGGCTCCATATTCAGCAACAACCGCATCCGGGTTGACCACGTTGCCACGAGACTTCGACATTTTATCCGTTTGCAGCTCGAGCTCTAACTCCGGCTCCTCAGGGTGATAGGGCACCTCCTCGCGCCATTGGACGTTCTCTACCGAGACATAATGTACGGTGACCTTCACTGCAGGGTCTGCGGCTAAGACGTGCTCAGGCTCTTCTCCGCTCTCCTGACTGATTTTTTGCACCTCATGGTAAGAGTAGCGCGTGCCGGCTGCATCCTCATAGTAACGGTAACTGAAACCGAGAATCATTCCCTGGTTGACCAGTCGCTGAAACGGTTCCGGGGTGGAAACCAGACCACAGTCATACAGGACGTGATGCCAGAAACGGGCATACAACAAATGGAGTACGGCATGCTCGACCCCACCGACGTACAGATCCACTGGCATCCAGTAGCGTTCTTTTTCTGGCTCCCAGGGACGTTCATTATTCTGAGGGTCAATAAATCGGAGATAATACCAGCAACTGCCAGCCCATTGCGGCATGGTATTGGTCTCGCGTTTCGCTGGTTTACCCGTCTCTGGATCAGTCGTCTCGACCCAACTCTGTACGGCAGCCAGCGGCGGTTCACCTGTCCCAGTAGGCTTGAAGCTTTCCACCTCGGGTAACAACACGGGCAGATCGTTTGGGGATAAGGGCTTCGGTTGCCCATCGACATGAATCACTGGGAATGGCTCACCCCAATAGCGTTGACGGCTAAACAGCCAGTCCCGCAGTTTGTACGTGACGGTCCCTTCTCCATGCTGGTGTTCTTCCAGCCAGGCAACCATCTTTTTCTTGGCCTCTGATACATTCAAGCCGTTCAGGAACCCCGAGTTCACGTGCGGCCCATCACCGACATAGGCCTCTCTGTCCATATCTCCGCCCTGGACGACTGCGATAATCGGCAGCCCAAAGCGACGAGCAAATTCCCAGTCTCGTTGATCTCCGCCCGGCACAGCCATGATTGCACCGGTGCCATACGTCATGAGGACATAGTCTGCGACCCAGATAGGAATCGCCTGACCGGTCACAGGGTTGAGGGCGTACCCGCCGGTATCTACCCCGGTTTTCTCTTTCACCAAGTCGGTCCGCAGCAGGTCAGATTTTCGGAGCGCTTCTTGCCGATAGGTCTCGACCGCCGAGCGACGCGCCGGAGAAGTCACCCGGTCTACCAAAGGGTGTTCGGGTGCCAAGACACAATAGGTTGCTCCGAACAGCGTATCAGGTCGAGTGGTAAAGACATCAAAGAAGGCATCAGACTCAGGGAGAGGCGTCCCGTCCTGCAGGCACAAACGAAAACGAATGCGAGCCCCTTCGCTCCGGCCGATCCAGTTCCGCTGCATCTCCTTCACGCTTTCAGGCCAATCGAGGTCATCAAGTGCGGCAAGCAGTCGCTCAGCATACGCCGTGATGCGTAACATCCACTGCCGCATTGGCTTGCGAATCACCTCATAGCCGCCACGCTCGCTCTTTCCGTCTATCACTTCTTCATTAGCGAGCACCGTCCCCAGCGCCGGACACCAGTTCACCGGCACATCAGCCAGGTACGCGAGCCCACGCTCATAGAGCTTCAGAAAAATCCACTGTGTCCAGCGATAGTAGGCTGGATCACAGGTTGAGAGTTCTCGGTCCCAGTCATACGAGAAGCCTAAGGACTGAATCTGCCGGCGGAAGGTGTCAATGTTGCGCGCAGTGGTCTCTCGCGGGTGGGTGCCTGTTTCAATCGCATATTGTTCGGCTGGGAGACCAAACGCATCCCATCCCATGGGGTGCAGGACATTAAACCCGCGCATGCGCTTATAGCGAGCGAGGATGTCCGTGGCGGTATATCCCTCTGGGTGCCCCACGTGTAACCCTGCAGCACTTGGATAGGGGAACATATCCAGGATGTAGTACTTCGGTTTGGTTGGGTCGACCTCGGCCCGAAAGGTTTTGCGCTCAAGCCAGAAGCGCTGCCACTTCGGCTCAATCTCTTGCGGGCGGTAACGGGCTCGTTCGTACCCGCTTGGGTATTCCAGTTCAGCAGGGTTATGCGGTTGGTTCATTCAACTGCGCTTTCTTGCCAATCACTATGGCAATGCGGTCCAGGACGCCGTTCACAAACATCGGTGCCTCATCACTACAGTAACGCCGGGCAATCTCGATTGCCTCATTGATAGTGATCCCTGGAGCAATATGGGGATACGTGAGGAGCTCACCGGTCGCCAGGCGTAAGAGGTTGAGATCTACCCGCGGGAGGCGGCCCAAGCGCCAGTGTTCGGCAGCATCAGCAATGAGTTTATCGATGCGGTCACGTTCCCGCCACACGCCTTCCACCAGTTCGGAGGTAAAACTCCGAGTATCTGCACTTGGTGCAAAATTTTGCCAGAAAAGCGCCAAAGCTTCACGTGGACTGAGACCAGCAATATCAATTTGATAAAGCACCTGAAGAGCAAATTCTCTTCCTTGACGTCTCGTTCCCATGAGGACTACGCTCTTGAGCTGAGATCGCGGAGAGCATTCACCATTTCGACAGCAGAGAGGGCAGCCTCGAATCCTTTGTTCCCCAGCTTTGCCCCAGCGCGGTCCAGTGCCTGCTCTACTGACTCAGTCGTTAACACACCAAAAGTAACCGGTATGCCATATGTCAGCATCACTTCTTTAATTCCTTGCGTCATCGCCGCAGAGATATAATCAAAATGAGGAGTTTCGCCTTTAATCACTGCCCCAAGGCAAATAAGTGCATGATAACGGCCACTCTCAGCCATCTTCTTGGCAAACAACGGGATGTCAAAGGCACCGGGCACCAGCACAACGTCAATATCTTCCTCACGCACTCCATGACGGCACAAAGCATCAATCGCTCCAGATTGTAAGCGTTCGGTGATGAGACGATTGAACTGGGAGACGACTATGCCAAAACACATCCCGGTCCCATCCATTTTTCCTTGAGTGATCCGTATCATTGCTCGCCTCTCCCTCACAACAGCGGCTTTAACTCGGTAAATAGGTGTCCGAGTTTTTCTTTCTTGACCCGCAAGTAGTGAATATTGCCCTGGTGGGGACGGGTTTCAATGGGGCGTCGCTCAACCACTTTGATCCCATAGCCCTCCAAGCCAGTAATTTTCTGTGGATTGTTTGTCAGCAAGCGCACCTGGGAGACGCGCAAATCACGCAAAATCTGCGCACCAATACCATAGTCACGGAGGTCTTCTTTGAAGCCGAGATGCAGGTTGGCTTCAACGGTATCGAGCCCCTGATCCTGGAGCGCATAGGCACGAATCTTGTTCGCCAGACCAATGCCGCGCCCCTCTTGGTGTAGATACATAATGACACCTTTGCCATCTGCGGCGATGATCTGCATCGCCTGCCTGAGCTGATCACCACAGTCACACCGTTCCGAGCCAAAGACATCGCCAGTCAGGCACTGGGAGTGCACCCGTACTGTCACCATATCACGTGCACTGATCTTGCCCTTCACCAAGGCGATATGTTCATGATTATCCACATCGGTGCGATACACAATCGCATGGAACTTACCGCCAAAAGGGCTGGTGATGTCACTTTCAGACACGCGATGAATGAGAGACTCCGTACGCAAGCGGTAGGTCATCAAGTTTGACAGACTCACCAATTTCAATCCATGCTGCCGCGCGAATTCCTCGACGTCTTCTCCTTGCGCCACAGCACCATCATCACACAAGACCGTACAGAGCGTGGCTGCTAGCTTGAGTCCAGCCAGATGTGTAAGGTCCACTGCCCCTTCGGATAAGCCGGCCCGAGCCAGAACGCCACCGCGATGCGCAACAACTGGATGGATATGACCAGGCATGACGATGTCGGCTGGGCCAGCATTTTCTTTCACCGCAGTCGTAATGGTAATCGCCCGATCATAGGCTGAGATCCCAGTCGTGACGCCAAGTCGCGCCTCGATAGAGGCCCCAAACACCCGCTGATGAGGTGCAGCCGAACCAGGTCCAAGAAGCGGGATACCCAGTTCACGCATTTTGTCTTCAGTCAGCGCCAGACAGATCAGTCCCCGCCCGTGAGTAGCCATAAAGTTCACCGCCTCCGGTGTCGTGAACTCGGCAGCAAGACACAGGTCTGCTTCCCCCTTCCCTTCGTCATCGTCAACGAGAATAATCATTTTTCCTTGACGAAGGTCCGTCAGCGCCTCTTCAACTGGCGACGCTGCTATCGGCATGTGTCCTCCTTTTTTTCCCGACGTATCCGGTGACCAGCACATCATCCCCTAGTCGGTGAACTTCTACCATACGCAGTCTAATTCCCGCAGCAATTCGCTTTATTCCTGTTGGACCGATCATTGGCCGGCTTTCACTCCCGAGCAACAACGGCCCATAAAAGAAGGTGACTTTATCCACGACATTTTCCGTGAGCGCAGTGGCAGCAACCTGCCCCCCACCTTCAATCAGCACGTGTTTGACTCCGCGTTTCCCTAAGGCTTGTAGTGCCGTGCAGAGCCGGATGCGCCCCGCTTCTCCGGGGAAGCACAGCACTTCAACTCCCTGCCGCTCAAGCATCTGCCGTTTTGCGGTCCCCCCACTTTCTTCAGTCGTGAGCACTAACGTTGGTGCAGTTGAGCGCTGCGTACATACACGGGCCTCAGGACTAATCGTGAGCCGGCCGTCGAGAATCACCCGTAAAGGGTCACGGCCACCTCGTATACGGCAAGTGAGTTGTGGGTCATCAGCATGCACGGTCTCTGCACCAACCAGTATGGCATCAACCCGGTTTCTCAGGGTATGCACCCAGCGACGAGAGATTACTCCACTAATCCACTTTGCATCTCCGGTTGCGGTGGCAATACGACCATCCAATGATGCAGCGAGCTTCAACGTCACGAAAGGCCTGCCCGTCTGCACCCACAGCACAAAGTCTTCATTGAGACGCTCGCATTGTTCCTTGAGGACCCCGGTTTTCACTTCGATTCCAGCACGCCGCAGGCGGCGTACACCGCGCCCCCGCACGAGGGAATTGGGATCGACCATGCCCACAACGACTCGGGCAATCCCAGCAGCGATGACTGCGTCAGCACACGGAGGGGTGCGACCGTGGTGCGTACACGGTTCGAGATTGACGTACAGGGTTGCCCCTCGTGCGGTACCATTGACCCGCCGCAGGGCCTCGATTTCAGCGTGCGGGAGTCCTGCCCGCAGGTGAAACCCCTCACCAATCACCTGATTGTGGCGTACGAGCACCGCACCCACTGCGGGGTTCGGACTCGTACGGCCCAAGCCACGGGCGGCTAACTCGATCACTCTTTGCATGAATGTCTCGTCTTGGCCAGGGTTCACGTTCCCCTCATCCCAGGTCCAGATGCCGGGCTTCCCGACCCAAGGCGACGGCTATGCCGGTGGCGAGTTTTCCTTCCGTCAGTAGCACCGCGATCTTCGATCAGCTCTTTGAGCTCTCGCATAAATGCCTCAAGATCTTGAAACGACCGGTAGACCGAGGCAAAGCGCACATAGGCAACCTCATCAAGATCGTAGAGTTGACGCATCACCTCCTCACCAATGACGGCACTGGGGACCTCCTTGTCCCCACGACTCTGGAGGAACCGTTCGATGCGGTCCGCTCTTTCCTCGATGGTCTCGCTACTGACGGGTCGCTTCTCACAGGCTTTCCTGAGCCCGGCAATGACCTTGAGTCGATCATACGCTTCTCGGCGGCCATCTTTTTTGACGACTAGAGGCAGAATCTCCTCAACCCGCTCATACGTAGTGAAACGGCGCTCACAGCGGCTACATTCGCGTCGCCGCCGGGTGACATCCCCTTCCCGACTGAGACGCGAATCGATGACTCGGTTTTCCAGGCTAGAGCAGAAAGGACATTTCATAGAAACAGACAAGGAGTGAGGAGATCAAAATCAGCGACGAGACCTCGTCCTCTCCTCTTTGACACTGTGAATTTCAATAGCGAACTTCCCTCTTTACGATACTGTACCTAGCCGCCGCTGGTAGATCGGGAACTGGTGGCACAGGGCGCTTACCTCATCTCCTATCTTCGCCAAACCCTGCTCATCCCCTACCTTTTGGAGAGCCCGCGCAATCAGGTCGGCGATCCTCTCCATCTCTTCTTCTTTCATCCCTCGGCTCGTGACCGCTGGCGTGCCAATACGAATCCCGCTGGTCACAAACGGAGAGCGGGGATCGAACGGAACAGCGTTCTTGTTGACCGTGATACGCGCGCGGTCGAGCGTTTCCTGGGCAACTTTTCCGGTCAACTCGGTTTCCCGTAAGTCCAACAGCATCAAGTGGTTATCAGTACCGCCGGAGACGAGGCGGAACCCTCGCCACATCAGTCCGTTAGCCAACGCCTTCGCGTTCGCTACAATCTGTCGCTGGTACGTCTTGAACTCCGGGGTGAGAGCTTCTTTCAGTGCAACCGCCTTCGCGGCGATCACGTGCATCAATGGCCCCCCCTGATTCCCTGGAAATACGGAGGAGTCAACACTCTTTGCCAACTCTCGACGACACATGATCATCCCCCCGCGTGGTCCCCGCAGTGTCTTGTGAGTGGTCGTTGTTACCAAGTCAGCATAAGGAATGGGAGAGGGGTGAATGCCCGCAGCGACCAAGCCGGCAAAATGGGCGATATCGACCATCACCATCGACCCAACCTCATCAGCAATACGACGGAAAGCTGCAGTGTCGATCTCCCGCGGATACGCACTGTGACCGGCCACAATCATCTTTGGCCGGTGTTGCCGAGCGAGAGCGGCGACTTCATTGTAGTCGATACGCTGATCTGACTCCCGCACGCCATAGGGAATGACCTGGAAGAACTTGCCAGAAAAATTGACTGGACTCCCATGCGTCAGATGTCCGCCATGAGACAGATTCATACTAAGAATCGTATCTCCAGGCTGCAGTTGGGAAAAGTAGGCCGCCATATTCGCCTGCGCGCCGGAATGGGGTTGGACATTGACGTGCTCAGCACCAAAAAGCGCCTGCGCTCGATCGATAGCGAGTTGCTCCACTACATCCACATATTCACAGCCACCGTAGTAACGTTTCCCTGGATAGCCCTCGGCATACTTGTTCGTGAGTACTGAGCCTTGCGCCTCCAGCACCGCCTCACTCACGATATTCTCCGAGGCAATGAGTTCAAGGTTATGCTCTTGGCGCTCGGTTTCCTGCTGAATTGCCGCGTAGATCTCTGGATCTTGTCGAGCTAGCTCGCTCTCCATGAAGGTGCTCCTCACACATAAAAAAGATTTCCTCTACAAACAAAAAATCGCAGGACCTCAGGTGAGAAGCCGCTGCGATTTTCCAATCACAGACGAGACACCGGCCCCTGTGATCAGGACTATTTATGACTTTCGATATAGGTGATCACGTCTCGAACAGTGCGGATTTTCTCCGCATCCTCATCTGAGATCTCCATATCGTACTCTTCTTCTAGGGCCATGACCAACTCGACCAGGTCCAAAGAATCGGCACCAAGGTCCTCGATGAAGGACGCATCGGGCGTAATCTCTTCTTGACTCACTCCGAGTTGTTCGCCGATGATTTCTTTGACCCGCGCCTCGATCGACGCTGCCATAACCGTATCCTCCTCTCTAGCTAAGCCGGACGGTCCATCGCAAAGAGCCGGCATATGCCATACCGACTAGCCATTCCTTTCTCTACACGTACATACCGCCGTTCACATTGATGACCTGTCCGGTGATATACCCTGCCAAAGGACACACCAAGAAGGCAACAACTTCTGCCACCTCCGCCGCAGTCCCCCACCGGCCGGCAGGAATGAGGTTCAAATATCCTGTTTTGACCTGTTCTGGCAAGGACCTTGTCATATCGGTCTCAATAAATCCGGGAGCGATCGCATTCACCGTAATGGACCGAGAAGCTAACTCCTTAGCAAGGGTCTTGGTAAAACCGACCACCCCCGCCTTGGCCGTCGTATAGGCAGCTTGACCCGAGTTGCCAGTCTGAGCAACCACTGAGGTCAGATTAATGATTCGGCCATAGCGTTGTCGGACCATAGAACGCGCGACGGCTTTGGTGCAAAGAAACAGGCCTTTCAAATTGGTGTTCATGACTTGATCCCACTCCTCCTCCTTGAGGCGTAAGAGCAGGTTATCGCGCGCCACACCCGCGTTGTTCACGAGAATATCAACCTTGCCATGACGGGTCATGATGCCTTCTATTGCCTGCGTGATACCAATACCCTGGGCAATATCAAACGGCCACAGCTCAGCCTGGCCACCAGTCGCACGAATAGTAGCGAGGGTTTCCTCTGCAGCAGCCTGGTTTTGCAGATAATTCACTAACACCAGCACACCGTCTCGGGCGAGCCGTTCAGCGATAGCTCGGCCAATGCCGCGAGACGCACCGGTCACCAAGGCAACCTGACCACTGAGCATACCGCTCATATAAGGACCTCTCTCACTGAGGGCAAACTCGACGGCTCATTGAAAGAGACACAAGGGAGGTCTAGTATGATACGTTTGAGCAGCCCAGCTAGCACCCGACCCGGTCCCACCTCGATGGCCACCTCACAGCCAAGAGCGTGTAACCGCTGCATGCTCTCTTCCCAGCGGACCGGCGCGGTCACTTGCTGTACCAGGCAATCCTTTACCTGGCGATAATCCTGATGCAAGTCTGCTGTCACGTTTGTAATCACACCGACACGAAGGGGATGAACTGGAACCGCCTCTAATCTTTGTGCCAACCTTTCAGCAGCGGGCGCCATCAGCGGACAGTGAAATGGAGCACTTACCGCAAGCTCCACCGCCCGCTTCGCGCCATGTGCTTTAGCATTGGCAACGGCACGCCGCACGGCACCGACATGCCCAGCTATCACAATTTGTCCTCCGCCATTGAAGTTCGCCGGAGTCACAACTTCCTGCTGGGCAGCCTCTACGCAAACCCGTTGTACTTCCTCAACGGACAAACCGAACAGCGCCGCCATCGCACCCGTCCCCACCGGAACAGCTTCTTGCATCAGTCTCCCTCGCTCGCGGGCGATGCGCAAAGCATCAGCGAAAGTCAGGGCCCCAGCCGCAACAAGGGCAGCATATTCACCAAGACTGTGTCCGGCAACGTAGGCAGGTCGCGCCTCGCTTTCGTGTTCGAGCACACGCAGCGCCGCAATACTCGTGGCCAGAATAGCGGGTTGCGCATTGACTGTCAGTTTCAGCTCATCCTCGGGACCCGAGAAACAGAGCGCCGAGAGGTTCGCTTCGAGTACGTCATCCGCCTCAGCAAAAACCGAAGCGGCACTGGGGAATTGCTCTGCCAAAGCTTTCCCCATCCCTACACTCTGGGATCCTTGTCCAGGAAACAAGAAGGCCAATGGGCGACTCATTCTTCTTTCTTCTCTTCCTCCACCAGTGGTTCCGTTCCCGGTGGTTCAGTGCTCTCACGGGTCTGACGAAAACGTTCCTTCAGCTGGGACCAAAACTTCCGTCCTTTTTTCAACTCAGCTGGGATCAGAAACATTTCTGGGAGAGTGTGCAAACTGTTGACAATCTGCTGGTTAATACCGCCACGCAAAGATTCATCGGCAACGCGAATGGCATTTTTAATCGCTTTTGGGGTTGACGCACCATGAGCAATAATGGCTAAGCCATTCACCCCCAGGAGGGGCGCGCCACCGACCTCAGCGTAATCAAGGCTTGTACGGAGGTCCGCAAAAGAACGACGGATCAACAAATAAGCGATTCGGCCCTGCCAATGTGAAGCAAACAGGGTGCGCAATTTTCCCTGCAGAAAATGGGAAAAGCCTTCCATGGTTTTTAATACCACGTTCCCAGTAAAGCCGTCCGTCACGACAACATCAACCCTCCCACTATTCAGGTCACGCCCTTCGACATAACCAATATAGTTAATAGACAACTTCTTGAGCATCTCATGAGCAAGACGAGTCGTGTCTGTCCCTTTGGAATCTTCCTCGCCATTGCTCAGCACACCGACGCGCGGAGAGATCACGCCACGCACAACCCGGGTATATACCTCTCCCATGATAGCGAATTGCATGAGGTGGAGGGGTTTGCATTCCACATTCGCGCCAGCATCCAATAAACAGGTGTGTCCTCCCAGCGTAGGAATCACAGTAACGATGGCAGGACGGTCAACACCTTGCAAGGTGCCCAGGATCGTCACGGCGAGCGCCATCACCGCCCCGGTGTTCCCCGCACTCACCACTGCGCCGGCTTCGCCTGCCTTCACTTCCTGGAAGGCAACGCGTAGCGACGAGTCTCGTTTGTGTCGGAGCGCGGCAACGGGAGACTCTCCCATGTCAATCGTTTCCGCCGCATGCCGAATTGCTATCAACGCAGACTCTTGTCCCCCTGCCTCGTCAAGTTCACGAACAAGGATTTCTCGGTCACCAACGAGGAGAACGGCAATCCCATGTTCCTGAGCTGCCCGCAACGCACCTCGCACTACCGCCCGGGGAGCGTGGTCCCCTCCCATGGCATCGACCGCAATGTACATGTCGCTTTGTTATTAAGGTCTGCGTTGGAAAGCCGAATGTGGGCGTAGGGTCGAGACACAACTCTCAGAGGCATAAAAACAGATCGTCAGCTTTCCTCTTCCACAGCAATGACTTGCCTCCCCCGGTAATAACCGCACGCGCCACAGATACGGTGCAGCAAGGCAGGCTCCCCACACTGGTTACAGGTGACCCACTGAGGCGCGACGAGCGCGTCATGAGCACGGCGCTTATTACGTTTCGAATGCGATGTTTTCCTTTTGGGTAGACCCATAGTTTCCCTCAACGACGCTCAACTGTTGCTACGGAAAAAGAGAATCAAGCGACGCTATTTCGATACACCAGCAGGCGAGACTCGTAGCGTCGAGAGAAGCGAAAGACGGGCATCTTTCCACAGCGGCCGACACTCGCAGGATTGCAGATTGAGGTTTGCCCCGCACTGAATACAGAGCCCTTTACAGTCCTCACTACACAGCGGGCGACTTGGCAAAGTCAGCAGGACTTGCTCTTGTACCAGCGCGGACAGATCAATCTCATCCCCTGTATACAAACTCGACTCGAGTTCCTCATGGCTCAGTTCTCTCTCACGTCCAACTCCATGCTGTGGTGTAAGGGTGACAGAGAACTGACGAACAAGGGCGAAAGGATACTCTTCCAAACAGCGTGCACACTGGCCGGTAAGCTCTCCAGTGATTGTTCCGACAAAAAAGAGGTCTTTTCCAGAACGCCAATGCGTCGCGTTCACTTGGGGAGGGACGATCAGGCGAAACTCGGCTTCGCCATCTTTCTCTAATATCCGATTCAAGCCTTGGACCGCTTCAGCAAAGTGCATTTCGGTCGGCAATGACTTGATGTCTTCTACAAGAAGTTTCACGGAACCATCCTAATTTAACGTTGCTGCAAGATATTATAGAAACAAAAAGAATGCAATGCGCGCGTGGGCAAACTCTTGACGGCTGAGTTGAGATCAGCTACCAGAAAAGTAATGGCGAAAGAAGGCATTGAAGTAACTGGGACAGTACTGGAAACGCTGCCGAATGCAATGTTCCGGGTTCAGTTAGAAAACAAAGTGGTTGTGCTGGCCCATGCTTCAGGAAAGATGCGTAAGTTCTATATAAAAATTCTTCCTGGGGATTCAGTGACTGTTGAACTCTCACCTTACGATCTTACCCGTGGGCGTATCACCTTCCGCCATCGGTAAGCGGCTTCTTCTTAGAGAGCAAGACGACCAATAAGGTTTGTCTGTGCAGGTCGTTGCCATTATTCTTGTCATTTTGTGGATCTTGAGCCTCTGGCTGCTTTTGCTGCGACAGCGTCGCCCAATTGGCTTACTCTCCCTTCCTCCTTTCGCGCTTTTGAGTGGCACGGTGTTGTTCTTTCTCTTGAGCCTAGTCAGCATGATACTTTTCCGCCTTCTCCTTCCTCAATAATCTGAGAAGCGTGCCTGTTCTGCTTTGTGTGGTTTCGTCGTCGAGCGGAACTTTTTCCCTCGCTGCTTGTTTCTAGCAGGCAGAGGGCTCTATGCTGATATCACCACGGACAAGACATGCTCCAAAAACGCAGCGACGCTCAGCACTTCCACTCTTGCTCTCCGACCTGAGTGCAGCCCATCAGACGCTTCCTCCTGTGGCGGTACTACCAGAGCAGTTCTTCGGCCCTGCTAAACCTCACAGCGCACGCGGCGAGGTTGCCTTGATGCATGCAGTGCTTGAAGACGCCTTCAACTGCTTTCAGAAATTCTTTTCAGCAACAACAGGAAAACGGTCTCAGCGGCTCGCCAGAGAAGCAGAACGTTGGTTTTTCGATGATGATACTCGCTGGCCGTTCTCTTTTGTGAACATCTGTGCCGTCTTGGGTCTCGATCCAGAATACATCCGCCTCGGACTCAAACGATGGCAACAT
This sequence comes from uncultured Enterobacteriaceae bacterium, assembly GCA_964502465.1. Taxonomy (GTDB): domain Bacteria; phylum Desulfobacterota; class Binatia; order Bin18; family Bin18; genus CAZCWX01. The sequence continues at coordinate 17,282 of CAZCWX010000161.1, forward strand.
CAACTTGCAACCGGACCACAGAAGGTACGGCGGCGCACAACTGTCTCCCACAGGCCGCTCAAGATCGCTGCCTGAACCGGCACGATCAACGCAGGAATTTCACATGACCCAAAAAGAACTTGCTGCTTTTGTTGAGGCTCCACAGGCTGGGGAGATCCTCGTCACGTTATTAGTTGTGCTGGTGGTCCTCTTTGTGGTGGAAAAATTGACGGATTAGGCAGGGGTTCTGTTTTCGCCAGAGCGGCCCACGGGACCGCTCCGCTCTACTCTCTCTACTGAAGAAAAAAAGTCTCTCAACCGCGTGACGGCAGTGCCGCACGGAAGCTTCCTTGGATGGCGACCTCGCCTTTCTGGTTGAGCGCGGCGATCTCACCTTCGATGATCTTTTCGCCGTTCTCCACAGCTTTCTTTGTTACCTTTCCTTTACAGGTGACCGAATCACCAGGCCACACTCGGGTGGCGAAGCGCACCCGGTATTTCCGCAGGTTCTCCAACCCAGCGTAGTCCGCCACCAACCGGCTGAGGATCCCGGCGTTCATCATTCCCATAGCAAACACTGTGGGATTACCGGACGCTTCAGCAAAGGTCTGGTCATGATGAATAGGATTAAAGTCTCCAGAGGAACCAGCGTATTTCACAAAGTCGGTGCGAGTGAGATTTTCCACCGTGAAGGGTGGGAGTTCATCCCCTTCCTGCACATCTTCGAAGTACAGTTTTTTGCGCGTCATACTGCCCTCTCCTTATCTGGCAACGACCTGCCCGGTCTCGATTGTCACGCCGCGGGAAATGGCAACCTTCTCGCCTTTCTGGTTGGTAAATTCAGTGTCCATCACCACAAAGGTCATGGTCCCGCCGCGCCCGCCGGTTTTCTCGTAGATATCGGTGACCTTTGTCACCGCCGTGAGGATATCCCCAGCATAGATGGGCTTGAGATATTCAAATTCCTGCTCGCCGTGCAAGACACGGCGCAGATCCATCTGGACATGGGGTCTTCCCTCGCCGTTATCCCAATGAGCCAAGGTCATCAGAAAAGTAGGTGGTGGCATGATGCCACCGATTTCTGCCTTGGCAACGTTTTCGTCATAATACAGCGGATTTGCATCCTTGATTGATTTGGCAAATTCACGGATCTTCCCCGTTTCGACACGGATCGTTACAGGCTTGCCAACTTTTCCAATGTCACTTTTGTCTGCCATACTTGCCTCCAAAGTAGCTCTCGGCTCCACGCCCCTCTTTGCTCTTGCATGTTGTGCGTATTTAGGAAGCAGGTGCTGTCGAAGAGGAAGCCACATCTAACGTGTAGCGTGCGACAAGTTCTCGGTTCCAGGTTGCATCGCCGAACGTAACCTCTGATCCCTTGGCTCGTTTAAAGTAAATATGCAGATCGTGCTCCCAGGTAAAGCCAATTCCCCCATGCACTTGAATACCTTCTGCACTCACCTGGCGATATGCATCACTACAGTAGGCTTTGGCCATCGCTGCAGCCAAAGGGGCATCCGGAGTATCATGAGCAACTGCCCACGCCGCATAATACGTGGCTGACTTGGCACTCTCCACCTGAACAAGCATGTTGGCACACTTGTGCTGGATCGCCTGGAACGAGCCGATTGGCCGACCGAACTGTTCACGGATCTTCGCGTACTCGACGCTCATATCGAGCACTTTCTGTGCGCCGCCGCACATCTCTGCACATAAGGCAACTTTACTGCAGTCAATGATCCGCGACAGCACCTCCCATCCTTGGCCTGGTGTACCAACAACAGCCTCGGCACCGACCTGGACCTTGTCCAGCGTCACTTCACAGAGCTTCCGCGTTTGGTCCATGGTTTTGAGCAGTCGAACGCTCACGCCTGGGTGCTGGCGTTCGATAAGAAAAAGGCTGATCCCTTCAGTGGTACGTGCGGCACACACCAACAGCTCCGCGACATGCGCATCAGGCACAAACAGCTTGACCCCACTCAGCCGATAGCCATTCCCGCTTTTTTCTGCAGGAAGGTTGACACCCTTTTCATCCCAACGAGCATTCTCTTCCAATAGCGCCAGGGTCGCCTTGGTCTTGCCAGCCACGATCCCTGGCAGCACTCGGTGTTTCTGCTCGGAACTCCCAGCTTCAAGGATTGTTAGCCCTCCGAGGGCTACTGTGGAAAAGAACGGGCCAGGAAGCGCAACTTTTCCCATCTCCTCCAACACCACCACAAGATCGACCAGAGTCAACCCAGAGCCGCCAAACTCTTCCGGATAGATAAGACCCATCCAGCCAAGCCCAGCCATTGTTTTCCACAGCTCTTCCGCATAGCCGCGCTCATCTTCCATTATCTGGCGGACGTAGGTCATTGGACATTCTTTGCTCAGAAAGTCTGCAGCCGATTGCCGCAAAAGTTCCTGTTCCTCGCTAAAACCAAAATCCATGGATACTCCCTCAATTAGCGGTCAGGCTTCCTCAAGCTACAGGCTAGCGGCTTGAGGGAGTGACCCTTTCGCCTCAGGCCTACAGCCTTTGTAGCTGAGAGCAGATTGCCAACCGCTGAATATCTAGCTATTCCCCAGAATCGTCACACACCCGATTGACCCAGGGCCACCGAGGTTATGAGCAAGACCAACCTCGGCATCCTTGACCTGACGGGCACCGGCTTTATTCCACAGATGTTGAGACACCTCGTAAATCATGCGAATGCCGGTTGCCCCAATCGGATGCCCAAACGACTTGAGACCGCCCGAAGGGTTCACTGGAATCTCGCCACCGATCGAGGCACGCCCTTCCTCAACGTATTTCCATCCTTCACCTTTCTTGCATAGACCCAGATCTTCGTAATTGAGGATCTCAGTAATGGTAAAGCAGTCATGACACTCGACCAAGTCGATATCCTTCACTGACATACCAGCTTGTTCGTATGCAGACTGAGCCGCCTGTGCAGTAGCAGGAAAACCAGTGTAGGCAAAGCCAGGCTTCAGATACGGCTCGCCAGACGTGACGGCTAACCCTACGCCTTTGACCAGGAGTGGATCGGGCCGCAAAGATTTCGCCAGATCAGCCCGGCAAACGATTACTGCCGCAGCGCCATCGGTCGTTGGGCAACAGTCAAATAAACCAAGCGGGCTGCAGATGAGTGGGGCATTGACCACTTGTTCCTCAGTCACCTCCATTTGGAAGTGAGCCTTCGGACTCATGGTGCCATTATGATGGTTCTTAATCGCTACCTTGGCAAGCGCGCGTTTGTCGATTCCATATGTAGCAAAATAGCGATTTGCTGCCATAGCAAAGAGTGAAGGGGCAGTCGTACCATAGCCGATCACCGGGTGGTTCCCAAAGGTTCCAAGCCCACGCTGGCCAGAGTCCCGGAGCTTCTCAAAGCCAAGTGCCAGTACAACGTCGTACATGCCAGCAGCAACCGCCATACACGCGTTGCGGAAGGCGTCCATCCCTGAGGCACAATAGTTTTCTACGCGAGTGATCGGGATGTTAAACAGCTTGAGGGGATCGGCAAGAGCGTTGCCAGCCATCGCCGAACTGAGCGTCCCAACCCAGGCCGCTTGAATCTGACTAGGCTCGATCTTCGCGTCAGCGTACGCGTCAGACGCTGCAGTCACAATCATATCTTCGGCGCTCATGTCATAGTTCTCACCGAACTTGCAGCAACCGGCGCCGATCACCGCAACTTTATCACGAATATTCATCCGACACCTCCTTATTGAGGGTTAGAAATCATAGCTGTCAGCAATAAGCAATCAGCTTTCAGCCGGAAATAAAAAATTCCTCGTCAGGTTGGTCGCTGACAGCTGGTTGCTTATTACCTGTTCATCGGTCTTGCCTTCCAAAAATAATTTTTCAGCCCATATCCTTCGTGATACTTCCGAAACGTCAGTTCGAGTGGCATGCCGATCTCCACGCGCTCGGGCTCGCAATCAGTGAGCTGCACATACACCCGCCCACCACCATCGAGGTCAATCACGGCATGAGTTGCTGGCGGATCTGGGGTTTCCGTCAGGTAATCATGGGTGAAAGTGAACAGCTTACCCGCACGCGGGAGCTTGACCTCCGCGAGTCCACCCCGGTATCCACATTCGATACAAATCCGATGGAGCGGAAATTGGATCGTGCCGCATTGCGGGCATTTACCACCGTGCAATGGCATGATTTCTTTTTGGTCACGCAAAAGGACGACAGGTGTGGAAAGATCCGTGGTCGTATATTCTTTACGCATCAGCTTCCGAAATCGTGCATACTTCCCATATGATGGGAGTGTCCGCTTGACCTCGATCTGAGAGTACACACTCCGTATGGCTTGGAATCCAGCAATAGCATCGGTGACTTTGAACACCGCAGCATCGCCGCCATCACCGTAGCCAGCAGCAAGAATGAGATCTCCTGGTTTGGCTCGCTCAAGAACAGCCGCTAAGAGCAGCAACGGCTGTGCGGTACCCGCATCGCCCACGGTACTCCAAAATGTGTCCTGTACCTGCGTTTTGATATCGAATCCGAGTCCACGCAGCGCCGCCTGCAAGGTGCGTTGGCTTGGGGCAGCAATCGCGGCATTCGCAATGTCTTTCGCGGTGAGGTTACATTGCTGCAGCACGCCCTTCACTGCTGCAGCGATGAACTGATTGTACCCAAACTTGGTTTCAAAGCCGCCAGGGAAAGATCTCAAATAGTCCTGCTCTTCAGTTCGCCAAGTACCGAGAAACTCTCGGCTAACGGTGTAGGTGCCTACAACCTCGGCAATGACATTCTCAGTCCCCACCACTATCGCAGCACCCGCATCGCCGTACTGTTGCTCCTGCTGCGAATCTGGCTCACCCATGCGCACATCACTAGCACACACCAGAATTTGCTTGCCATTTTTGACGAGATCCAAAGCAGTGAAAAGGGCTGAGGTGCCAGCACGCAGCGTATCCGTAAAATCCATAGTGCGCACTTCCGGACTGGCATCAAGCACGGTAGCCACAGTCACTGCGGCCTGTTTTTCACGATACGGCGATGTTGTTGAGGCAAAGAATACCCCGGCAAGCGCCTGCGGCTCACGGTTGCCGAGCGCGTCGATGCTTGCGTTTATCGCCATTGTCAAACTATCTTCATCAAAGCTGGCAATTGCTCGTTCGCCTCCCAGAGAAGGAATCCCCCACTCTTTTGCCATCAGATCGCGCGGGAGGCGGTAATGAGGAATATACGTTCCAAAAGAAACGACACCTGCCATTTTCAAGCCCTCATCTATGAAGTGTAAAACGTGAAACATAAAAAAGAAAAGGTAAAAGTCTTGTTCCTTATTACGCATTACGTCTGACGTTTCATTCTATCAGTC
>CAZCWX010000162.1:0-28650 GCA_964502465.1 uncultured Enterobacteriaceae bacterium
GTCAATGTCATTGTACAAACGAGTAACATCAATCCCATGATGCGTGGGGCGATAGTCCTCAAGGCGCATGAGTCCCTGGGTGAGTAGGTTAATGGCGCCCTGCGGCGCCCGACGATTGAAGCGCAGGTGCAAACCAGTGGCAAGACGGATCAGTCCTTCATAGAAGGCATTATCCTCTTCCGCCACTTCGTGCCAGACCTCCTCCAATACTTCATGGCATGCGAAATACTCACGCCGGTTGAACAGGAGGACTGCGTCTTTGAGCTTCGGATGCATACGGTAGTCACCTCTCTATTTTTATGATTATCGCACTTTGTCTGCAGCAGAAAGGAGACCGTTATGTCCCTGCGTACCAGTGAGCAATATCGAGACAGTTTACGAGATCAACGGACAGTCTATTTCCGTGGCCAGCGAATTACGGATGTCACCCAGCATCCCCTTTTGCAGGTTGCCATCGACCACGAGGCGACTGACTATCGGCTGATGCATGATCCCGCTTTTCGTGACTTGGCAGTTGTCTGTCATCCAGAGAGCGGAGAAGAAATGAGTCGCTATTTCCTGCCGCCACGTTCATCCGAAGAGTTGCTCAAGCGCAGTGAGTTAATTGAGACGGCATGTCGAGAGGGAGGAACCCTTGTCGTTCTTTCTAAGGTGGTGGGCAGCGACGGACTTTTCGGACTGCTACGAACGACGAAAAAAATCGATGCTGCATTAGGCACCCAGTATCATGCGCGGGTCAAAGCTTTCTACGACTATTGCTGGAAGAACGATCTGAACTTCGCCCTGGCTCAGACTGATGTCAAAGGTGACCGTGCTTTACGCCCCTCTGAACAAGAAGATCCGGACCTGTACCTGCGTATTGTCGAGCAGCGGCCCGATGGCATTGTGGTGCGAGGTGCCAAGGTGCATACCTCGAACACCACGCACACCAACGAAATGATTGTCTTACCGACCCGAGCAATGGGTGAGGACGATAAAGCCTATGCGGTCTCGTTTGCGATTCCGCTGGCGACCAAGGGGCTCAAGCTCATTATGAGCGGCTATGGATCGTATACAGAGCGGAATGCCTTTGATCATCCCGTCAGCTCGACAGCAAAGATGACGGAGACCCTCAGCATCTTTGAGGATGTGTTCGTGCCCAATGAGCGCATCTTTCTGAAAGGGGAATGGCAGTTTGCTGGGGCATTAGCCTTGTCGTTTGTCGAATATCATCGGCTCACGGCAATTTCCTATAAATTGCCATTCCTTGACCTGCTTGTGGGGGCTGGCCGATTGGTTGCTGAGTATAATGGCATCGAAAAGGCTGCCCATGTACGAGAAAAGCTCTTTTGGTTGGCAAGCTACGCAGAAACAACTCGTGCGCTGACGCAGCAAGCGTGCATGAAAGCGGTCCCGACTGAACTCGGCATGGTGCTGCCCAATCCTGCGATTGTGAACATTGCCAAGCATCATTTTGCCTCCCATTTCCACGAGGCGCTGTCTCAGGTGCAGGACCTCGCTGGCGGTATTCTTGTGACTGGTCCGGCGGTTGAAGACGTGCAAAGCGAGGAGACCGGCCCGCTGATTGAGAAGTACCTGAAAGGGAAAAAAGGGACCTCAGGCAAGGAGCGGCTGCAGGTGTTGAATTTGATCCAAGACATCACTGCTTCTGATTTTGGCGGATACCAAGCGGTCCTGGCCTTGCATGCCGAGGGGTCAATGGAAGCAGAGAAACTCCAACTCTATCGCGAGTACGATTGGCAAAAAGCCAGCACCTTCGCCCGTAAGATGGCCAAGGTAGGGAGCTAAATGCCCATAGCTGGAAGCTGAGAAAGGAGGGATTTCTATATGTCTTATGACGCGCTTATCTATGAAAAACACGATCGTATTGCCACGGTGACCATTAACCGCCCGGAAAAGCGGAATGCCTGGAGTACCAGGCTCTCTGAGGAGATCATTGAGGTGTTCAGCACAATGGAGGATGATCCCGAGGTGCTGGTTACCATCTTCACCGGCAAGGGAGACCAGGCGTTTTCTGCTGGAGCCGACCTTGGCAATCCGAGAACACATACCGTGACCTCAGTCGGTGAGCATCTAGCGACAACAAGCCCGCGCGGCTTTCCTGTGTTTAACGCTGTGGCCGACTATCCCAAACCTGTGGTGGCGGCAATCAACGGGTATGCCATCGGTATCGGCTGCTTGATCACGCTCTGTTGCGACATTCTGCTCGCGTCGGAGAATGCTGAGTTCGGACTTCCGCAGGTCCCACTGGGTATTATTCCAGCATATGGCGGTGCTGTGCGTCTCGCCCGTTATGTTGGTCGTGGAAAAGCCATGGAAATGGTGTTACTCGGCGAACGGATTACTGCGGCAGAAGCGTATCGGGTGGGGTTAGTGAACAAGGTCGTTCCTTTGCCTGAACTGCTGCCTCTGGCGTCGGACTATGCGAAACGATTAGCCGCGCTTCCGCCGCTGGCGGTGCGGATGGCAAAAGAGTCGCTCAATAAAGGCTTAGATATCGCTTCATTAAAAGAAGCCGCACACGCGGATATCTACCGTTTTATGTTGCTTGGACAAACTGAGGACAGCCGAGAAGCCCACCGAGCCTGGCGGGAAAAGAGAAGACCAGTGTTTCAAGGGAAGTAATCAACAGGAGAATTTTTGCAGAAGAAGGAGGAACAATCCTATGAATCGTTACAGTGGGGAATCGAGTATCGGGCCACAGGCAGCAACTGGTTGGCAATTGACCCATCTCACGCCACCCAGCGGCCTGTTTGGTGCCAACGGCATGCAGTTTGGTCCGGATGGCAAACTCTATGTTGTGCAGGCGTTCGGGAGCCAGGTGAGTGCAATCGACACGAGCAATGGCGTGTGCCAGACGGTCTCTCCGGTAGGGGGAACGATTGTCGCCCCAGACGACATTGCCTTTGATTCACAAGGGGTGATGTATGTGACCGAAGTGATGAACGGCCGTGTGAGCGCCCGTACTCCCAATGGTCAGGTGCGTGCGATCGCCGACAATGTGCCTGCGGCGAACGGCATCACGGCCTATCAAGACCGCCTGTTCATGGATGAATGTCGACCTGGCGGTCGCTTGTTTGAAGTCTATCCTGACGGACGGGCTCCGCGACTCCTCGCGGCTGACTTGCCTCTGCCTAACGCGCTGTCAGTCGGGCCGGATGGGCATCTCTATTTCCCTGAGATTGCCGCTGGCGAAATTTGGCGCATCCCTCTTACCGGCGGCACCCCGCAGCGGTTCCTTGCTAGTCTTGCCGTTCCCACGGCAGTGAAGTTCGATCGCAAAGGGTTCCTGACCACAACTCAAGCAGGGAATGGTGAGATCCTCAAGGTCGATATTCAGAGCAGTGCCAAAACTGCGGTGGCAAAAGTACGGCCAGGGATCGACAATTTCGCTATCGATGCGGACAACCGCCTCTTCATTTCCCATTTTGTCGATGGTGGAGTCGCCGAGATTCTGCATGATGGGCACGAACGTGTCTTGGTGCCAGCCGGGTTCCTCGGGCCGTTAGGGCTAGCGGTTAGTAGTGATGGCATCCTCTACGCCGCCGATGGACTCAGCCTGGCCGCGGTCACGCCCGATGGGAAACGAAGCCGGCCTGGCATGCTGCTCGATGAAGGGTTTCCTGGCTTTGTGCGTGGCGTAGCTGCCGGTCCAACTGGAGAATTATACGTGACGACCTCGGCTGGAAGTGTGGCATCCTATCATCCGGGCACGCGAGCGGCAAAGATGTGCGCCTCTGGTTTGCATGAACTCTTAGGTGTGGCCTGTGTTCCTGATGGATCTGTGGTTGTAGCTGAAGCAGGAGAAGGACGGGTCCTCAAGATCAACGCGGCTGGGGAAGTGTCTGTCCTGGCTCACGGGCTCGGACGGCCGGCTGGCGTAGCAGTGGCGACCAACGGTGCCTGCTATGTGAGTGAGGCAGGGAAAGGACGAATCGTTCAGGTGAACGGTGGGACGACGGCGGTAATTGAAGGATTGGGCACCCCCCAGGGACTTGCTGTAGCTGGAGACCAATTGCTTATTCTCGATGTTGGGAACAAGGAGTTGGTCTCCTTTTCACTGAGCACAAAGCAACGCCACACCTTGGTGACGAACCTGCCAGTCGGTGCGCAGCCGGGGGTGACTCCCAAGCCGTTGTTGGGCGTGCCGGACCTCATTCCTGGGCCACTAAGCCCGTTTGCAGGCCTCGCCGTAGGTCGCGACGGCATGATCTACATTGCCGGTGATGGGGAAGGAAGTGTGCTCGCACTCAGCAGGGCAGTGTGAGCCTGAATCGAACCGCACGACTTTGGTCCACTTCACTGGCCGGTTCGCTCGGTACTGTCATGCTGAGCAGAGCGAAGCATCTCTCTGAGAGACCCTTCGTTGCACTCAGGGTGACAAAACGGGTGTACTAATCTTCTGTGGTTTGATTAAGCAGCCCAAAGTCCCTCATCAAGAAACCTTTCTGGGGATAGGGGCAGCCTTGTGTCGCTGCCCTTTCCTAAAACTATACGAATAGATGTCCTCTTCTTGCGAGAGGCAAACAGGAAAAGTGTCGCTTTTTTGGGACATTTTTATAATAAATAATAACAATTTCTTTAAAAATTAACCTTCTTCTCTCTGGCGCAGCTATTGCTCTATGAAAGCAACGTCGTCAATTCCAGACGAGGAGGGCCGGTGTATGAAAACATTACTCGCGCTGCTGGCTACGGTTTTATTGACTGGTGGCAGTGTCGCGCACGCCCTCAGCCAGGAAACTGCACTACTAGATGCTCTGGAGAGATGCGATACGGAACCTGCTGAATCTGAAACACCGCTAGAGGAAGAGCCGGGCATACTGTCTCTTAACGCGACTATCAGGAAAATTGATTATCAGAAAGGACTTCTCGATCTTGATACCGAGGTCGGCCTGTTCCAGGTTTCCGCTTCCCCCCTGGAAATTCAGGATCTCAAAGTAGGTGATGAGATTCTTGTCTATGTTGTTGAAGAAGATGAAACGTCTTCTCTGACCCCTGTGGTTCTCTAAAAGCCTTATGCTGCACCCTCTGATACTAACGATGACCCGGTTGCCTGATTGAACAGATAGCATACAGTCAGAGGGGAAGACGGAGACTGTCCTGAAGGGAAGGAATGTTATGATCGGAACAATCCTTGTAGCGGAAGATGAAGCGTTGCCGCGGAAGAATATCTGCCGAGTCTTGCGTGAAGAGGGGTACCAGGTCTACGAAGCGATGGACGGGCAGCAGGCACTCCAGGAGATCGATAAAGTCGACTTTGATGTGGTCCTCACTGATATAAAAATGCCCGGTGCCGATGGGTTGACTGTGCTGAAGCACATACGGGAGGTATCCCCACAAACCTTCGCGCTCATTATGACGGCTTTCGCTTCGGTAGATACGGCGGTACAGGCACTACACCTTGGGGCGCAGGACTATATCCTGAAACCCATCGTCTTTGACGATATGCTCCGCAAGCTCCACAATCTGCTGGAATATAAAGACCGGGCCTGGGAAATCCAAATGCTCAGGCAAGAGGTGAGTCGGTACTATGATCCGACCGAGCTTATCGGGCGCAGCGCGGCAATTCAAGAACTGCTGACCCTGGTCGAGAAAGTCGGGCCCTCTGCTTCGACTGTCCTCATTACTGGTGAAAGTGGTGTGGGAAAGGAGGTCGTCGCTCGTGCCATTCACCTGCGTAGTCCTCGTGCGGATAAAATCTTTTTGCCGGTGAACTGTGGCGCTATCACGGAAACCTTATTGGAAAGTCAACTCTTCGGTTATATCAAAGGTGCCTTTACTGGTGCTGTGAGCACGCAAGAAGGGATCTTTCAGCGGACGCGCGGAGGGACGATTTTCTTGGATGAAATCGGTGACCTGCCTTTTAGCCTGCAGGTCAAACTCCTGCGGGTTATCGAAGAGAAGGAAGTGCTCCCTGTAGGAGGAACACAGCCGGTGCAAGTCGATGTGCGCATTATTGCCGCCACGAATCGGGACCTCAAAACCGATGTTGAGCAAGGACGTTTTCGTGAGGACCTCTATTACCGTCTGAACGTGATCGACCTGTACGTACGCCCTCTGCGTGAGCGGCGAGAGGATATTCCACTCCTGGTAGAGCATCTCATTGGTCGTCAGAACGTGGAGATGAAGAAAACGTATAAGGGGGTCGATAGTGCGGCGATGAAGATTCTCATGTCGCTTCCCTGGAAGGGAAACGTGCGCGAACTCAACAACGTTTTAGAGCGAGCGATGATTTTGGGAAATGGAGAATGGATCACGCCAGAAGACCTCCCGTATGGGGTCGTTCCCGAAAAAGAGCCCCCCAAACCCTTGGGGCGTCGCTTAAAGGATGCAGTCAGGGCATATGAGAAACTGCATATTGAAAATGTACTTGAGGAAACAAAAGGTGATAGAACCCGTGCCGCTGAGATTCTTGGCTTAAGTCGTTCCTCGTTGTACCGAAAAATGGAACTCTTAGGTATCCCGCTCGAATAACATTTTGTCCCCTGACTCTTGCATTTGATCGTTGCTGTGTAGTAGTGGTTGGGATGTTCGGATGGCACTTCGGGAAGTTTGGCAGAAATATTATTGCGCGCGTTTTTACTCCAATGGAAAAACGGAAAGGAGATCTGCAATGTCGATGCGTAAAATAGGTGCGGTGATGGTATGCACGGGGCTGCTGGTGACTATACTCTCTGCGTGTCAATCAGAAGGACCGGCAGAGCAAGCAGGAGAAGAAATAGACAAGGCGGCTGAACAGGCTGGTGAAGCAATGGAAAAACCCAGCGAGAGGGCTGGTGAGGCGATGGAATAGGCTGGTGAAAAAGTCAGGGAAGCTACCGAGTAGCAAAAGGGGGAATGCTAGATTCGCTTACTGCGAGACTAGGGCTCTCCGCACGCGCACAGGCTGAATTGACCTCCTGCAGTGCTCGCTGCCTTTCAGATGACAGGGACAATAAGAGAGTTCAGGGCGCAGGACCTGGGGGAATGACGGAAAAGACAAGCGTAAACGTCGTTCCCTGGCCCGGCGTACTGGTGTACGAGATAGTGCCTTGATGGGCGGTCATAATTTGTTGGACAATCGCTAACCCCAGTCCCGTGCCCTCGAATTTGCTGGTAGTAAAGAGTTTAAAAATATCCATCCCTTCTGGAATGCCGATTCCTGTATCGCTGACCTCTAGGCACACCTGTTCTTCAGCTGTATATCCTCGGACCTTGAGTGTTCCTCCTTCGGGCATAGCCTCTACCGCGTTCTTGTAAAGGTTCAACAGAACCTGCTTGAGCTTTTCACTATCGGCCATCACCAGAGGTAATTCTGCCGGACTCTCTTGCTCGACACCGATTCCTTGTTCGCTATAGTGCAGCGCTTCTGTCGCCAGGCTTTCTTTTACGACAGCGACAAGGTCGGTTGGTTGCAGAGTGAGCTGCTGAGGACGGGACAGGGAGCGAAATCCCTGCAGGAGAGATCTGAGGCGGTTGATTTCGTTCTTAATATCCTGCATAGCAGCGACGAGGGTCTCATCCACCCTGGTTGTTTGCTTGAGAAATTGCCGTTCCAATATTTGTACAGTTGTTGAGATCCCATTGAGGGGGTTACTGATTTCATGGGCAAGCTTGGCAGCCGAGGTTCCCAGAATAGCCAGTCGTTCGCCTTCCCGCAGAGCTTCCTCTATGCGCTGGCGTTCAACCATTTCCTGGCTCAGCCTGTGGTGAGCCATTTCTGCTTCCTGCGCACGGAGGCGTGCGGTCTGTGCCAGCGCAGTCATAACTGCGAGGAGGAGTGCGAGGATCATACCGGTGCCCAAGGCGATAGTGGGAAGGGAGGATTGTCCCTCGGCCAGCAATGACGGTTGTGGCCAGAGCTGCACGCGCCAAGTAATGCCATAGGGGTCGATAGTCGTCTCCTGGCTCCAATCCTTTTTATATTGCCCCTCACTGGGATCACGGCGGTAGATTTCTTCCTCATCGTCCAGTATGGCAATGCCATACTGGAGTGCGGTGTTTCTGAGGATCGAGTCAAATAAAATCTGAAAGCGAAGGACGGCATTGAGGGTCCCTTTGAACTCTTCATCCTGGAACAGTGGTATGGAAACCGCGAACCCTTTTTGGCCTACCGTCAGGTTCATGGCGCGCGTGAAGGTGATGGTGTTTTGCAACTGAGCCGCTTCCATCGCATTCCAGTGCAGTTTTTCAATACTCTTGAAGACCGGCTCATTTCCTTCTTCCCGTACGATCCAACGCACAGCGTATGAAGGATCAACCCAGGCGATAGATTGGTATCCTGGGAATTGGCTATAGTTGAGCCTTGCCTCAAGTTGCCACTCTTCTTGAAGAGGATCCGCCGAGCGTTCTAAACCTCTAGCTAAACGCACCAACGCAAGAATGCGCGCGTCCATGCGAGCGACAATCTCATTTTTCACGCTGGCGGCAGCGGCAATAATTGTCCGTTCGGTCTGCAAACGTCCCTGCGCAGACAAGGCGTGCCAGAGGAAGAGTGTCGCCCCGGCGACGCTAGCACCGACGAGGAAAGGGAGCCAACGTGGCGTAAAGAAAGACGGGGCTCGGCCTTCATGCTTTGTTGCTTTCAACGTGTTCATGCTGAGGATCATCACTCCGGCTATAATCCCTGCAGCAAAGAAGAGCACAGCACTTTCCCAGCCATGGACAAAGATCATGCCGGTCAGGTATAGGAAAAAGGGGGAAAGGTCCAGCAGAGGGGAACAGTGGCAACCCTTTTCTTCACAGAAGTGATGAGAAAGCCCCTATCCGAATAATATGCAGGCGCGTATATTTGCTGGATGTCAGACAAATCCTCTGTTCATCCGTTTCCTTCTGCAACTGTTGTGCTTGTTCGTGAAGGAGACGGTCATCTGGAGACGCTACTCTTACGCCGCAACTCACGACTCTCATTCCATGGAGGCGCGTGGGTGTTTCCTGGGGGACGCATTGATCCAGAAGATTATGCGGGGGCGAAGGACGATGATCTCGCGGCCGCCTGTCGAGCCGCGGTGCGTGAAGCACATGAAGAAGCGGGATTAATCATTACACCACACGATCTCATCCCCATTGCCCATTGGACGACACCGGAAGGAAGGCCTGAACGTTACGCGACCTGGTTCTTTTTTGCGGCGGCACGCGATGGTGCCGTCCAGATCGACGGCGAAGAGATCCACGATCATCGCTGGATGCGTCCGGATCAGGCGCTCGCTGCGCAACACGCCAAGGAGATCGAGCTGCCGCCACCAACTTTTGTGACGCTGCAACAGCTTTCCCTCTATCAAAACGTGAGTGCCGCGCTTTCTGGTTTCTCGAGCCGCAGTCCTGAGATTTTCGTTCCTCGCTATACACGGGTCCCGGGTGGGAGTTGTTCGCTCTACCAAGAAGATGCCGGCTATCCAGACACTGATCTCGACCGGCCAGGCACACGTCATCGGTTGTGGATGCTCGATAGCGGCTGGCGCTACGAACGCTCATTTGAGTCTAGACTTTAGCCCTCCAGGCCCTAGACAGTTCGAATTAGACTTCGAGAATAATTTTCCCAAAGTTGCGATTCTCTTCCATATAGCGATGGGCATCGCTTGCCTGGGCAAGGGGAAAGACGCGATCGACGATCGGCTTAATACGGCCAGCGGCGAGGAGTGGCAACCAGTGCGTACGGAAACGCTGAGTGATAGCGATCTTGTCGGCAAGCGGTCGGCTACGCAACACAGATCCGAACACCTGTAAGCGCCTAGTCATGAGTAATCCCAGGTTTGCTTCAACCTTTACCCCACCCATCAGACCAACGAGTACCAACCGTCCTCCAGTCTTGAGGCAACGCAGATTGCGCTCCCAGTAGGCTGCACCGATAAAGTCTTCGATCAGATCGACACCCTGGCCATTGGTAGCTTCCTTAACCCAGTCAGCAAAGTCCTGCTCCTTGTAATTGCATCCTGCTGCGGCTCCGAGTTCGATACAACGCTGAATCTTCTCAGGCGAACCAGCGGTGACGAGGATGCGCGCGCCGGTCTCGCAAGCCATCTGGATACCAGCAGTGCCAACCCCACTCGCCGCAGCATGGATCAAGACCGTTTCTTTCTCTTTCAATTGACCAAGAGTAAATAAGGTCTCCTGTGCGGTAAAAAATACCTCTGGGACTGCGGCAGCCTGGGCAAAGCTCCATCCTGCAGGGATCGGCATTGCCGTGCGCGCGTCGATCACCGCCTTTTCGGCGTATCCACCTCCACCAACCAGGCCAAAGATACGGTCTCCAGGTGCGACATCTTGAACTGCCGCGCCAACGGCCTCGACCTCGCCCGCAAGCTCCAGCCCAAGAATGTCAGACTCACCGGGAGGAGGAGGGTATTGACCCATACGTTGTAATGTATCCGCACGATTAAGCGCAGTAGCACAGACCCGCACGAGAACCTGTGCTGGCGTAGGGACTGGATCTGGTACTTCGGTCAGTCGGAGCACTTCCGACCCACCAGGAGCAGCAAAAGTAATCGCTTTCATAGTTCCTCCACATTTAGGCTACAGACGACCTGTGGTCACCCTTCGACATGCTCAGGGTGACCGGGTAGAACGCGAAACTTCGCACGAAAACCGTTCGTGCTGAGCTTGTCGAAGCATGAACGCAAATCTGCTCGGCCCTCTTTTATTTTCCAGTAAAAATCGGCTTGCGTTTCGCGATAAACGCACTAGTCCCTTCGGCAAAATCCGGCGACGAACCGGAAATGGTAATCAACCGCGCTTCATTGTGAAGATGGTCTTGCAGCGAACTGCCGAGACTCTGATTGAGTAATTGTTTGGTGCGACCGAAAGCGCCAGTCGGTCCTTGGGCTAACTCAGTTGCCAAGGCCATCGCTTCATCCATGACTTTCTCTGGTGGCACGACAGCATTCACCAGACCCAGACTCAGAGCTTCATCGGCTGACACCGGTTTGTTGCGTAAAAAGAGCTCAGTCGCTCGACCAATGCCAATGAACCGCGGGAGGAAAAACGACGAACTCGAGTCTGGACTGGCGCCGATGGCGAGGAAAGCGGTATGCAGGGAAACCTTTGGGGAGGCAATACGGAAGTCGCAAGCCAGAGCCAAACCAAGGCCGCCGCCGGCCACCGCGCCGTTCAGTGCGGCAACGACGGGTTTTGGCATTTCCCGCATGGCAATGAGGGCACCGTGAAAAATCGGCAGTAATGTCTCAAAGCTCGCAATAGCCCGTCCCGCTTCTCTTTCGGCAGTTAGGAACTTGAGATCTCCTCCTGCACAGAACGCATTGCCACTGCCAGTGAGGACAATCGCGCGTATCGCCTCGTCTTCCCAGCATTCTGTCAGTGCTTGCCGAAAATCTGTGGAGATCTCGATGTTAATGACGTTATATTGGGCTGGACGATTGAGAATCATCACTGCGACGTTTCCCTCGCGTTTCCAGTACACGGCTTTTTCCATAGCAGTTCTCCTTTTTCACCCTCTGTGTTTTGCAATCCATAGTCCGAGATGAGCTGGTTTCTCCCATAGCAAATCAGAGGGAGGAAAAGGAAGGGTAGTGATTGACTCCATACCTGGGCAGCGGTACTTCTCTCTGGGAAAGAAAGGAGTACACAATGGCAGTAAAACAGATTACTCCTCCGCAGGCACAGGAGATATTGGAGAAAGACTCTACGGTTCTTTACCTTGATGTCCGTACGGTTCCAGAATTTACGGCGGGCCATCCACAAAAGGCTATCAATGTTCCCGTGATCTTTTTTGACCAGGCACGGCAACCGGCACCAAATCCAGATTTTCTTGCGGTTGTCGAAGCGAATATTGCCAAAGATGCCCAGATCATTGTTGGCTGCCAGGCTGGGATGCGCTCGCAGCGGGCAGCAGAGATCTTGACTCAGGCTGGTTACACAATCGTGTCGAACATGCAAGGCGGATTTGGTGGAGCGCGGGATCAGACGGGTCGTGTCGTGACGCCCGGTTGGCATGAATCGGGCCTGCCAGTGAGCACTGACAATGGCGAGGGCGTGAGCTATACGTCACTGGCAGCGAAGGCTGGGGTCAAGGCGTGAGCTCTCGTTCCGGGAAAACGGCAGGGGAGAGACGGTCTGTTCAAACGGTTTACCCTCAAACGGGTCTTTGTGAAGATGAGGAAACCGCCCGAAACGTACTACTCAGGCGATGCTAGTAAAGGCAGTTGTCCCAGGGCATGTTTGATGGCGATCTCCCAGATACACACCGCGCTCAGGTAGACATCATTTTCCACCTCGGCAAACACCGCCCATGCACGATTGGACAGGGTCGGCTCGTCGGTGACAAGCCAGAAAAAGGTGCACGTGTCCAGCAGAATCCTCACGTCTTCTCCCCCGCAAAAGCCGCGAGCAACTTGTCCGGCGGGGGCTCAAAAAACTCGGGAGGGATGGTGAATTCTCCCTCTCCCTTGACCAGCCCAATAACCAATGGTGCTAGTGATACTAGGGAGGCCGCCCTCCCCGGCCTCCATACCACCGAGCAGGCGGGTCCGCACGCGGCGGTTTAGGTACGCAGTTCCCGGTGATTGCTCCTGCGCGTTAGCTGTGTTTGGAGGAACCACGATGCCCCTCGTAGACCCGGAAACATTCGATGGCAAGGCAGTGGCGTTGGTCTACATTGCCGGTCGGCTGAGTGAAGGGAAACGCGTGGAGCACGTCTTGTCGGACCACGCCATCGCCTACTCGGTCGACAGCGTACCGTTTCAACGCTATCTACTCGGCATCCTGCCAGTAGAGTACGAAGGCGTGGGCTTCTACGTCCTGTCTGGTCAGGCCGATTTTTGCCGTCGTGTGCTGCGCGAGGCCGGCCTAGTACAGGGCCTCGTGGAGGAAGACCGTGGCTGAGGCCCTGCTCATCCTCCGGCTTCAGGCGGAGATCGACCACGATGTTGCCATCTGAGCTATAGGACGGGACGTTTTAGCTGGCGCCGCTGACCGTCGCGTCTGAGGTCACGCAAGATGCCGCTACTGCTAAATGGTTAGATTAGGCATAGCGCAGATCACCCTTTGTGCATTCCCGTGGTCATTATTCCCTCTTGCCGTACTCTTCTAGTTTGCGATATAGCGTCTTGCGATCAATATCCAAGAGTTCCGCTGCTTCTTTCTTTCTGCCTTCAGTCACTTCAAGAGCCAGTAAAATGTACGCACGCTCAATGTCGGCAAGCGAACGACGGCGTAAGAGAGCGTCGTGTAAATCGGCAACTGGCGATTTGTTTGTTGTTAGATGCGGCGACAGATCGGGTGGGGTAATTTCTTCGCCACGACACAGCACCAACGCACGTTCAACAGTATTTTCCACTTCTCTGACATTACCTGGCCACGGGTAGTTGAGGAGAATGCGCAGCGCTTCATCCGAGAGGCGTCGGACCTGAGCCGATTGGGAGGAACGCTCGATAAAGTGCTGAATCAGTAAGGGAAGATCCTCTGGTCGTTCACGCAGAGGGGGCAAGTGGATGTCAACCACGTTGAGCCGGTAGAAGAGGTCCTGGCGAAAGTCCCCTGTGACAACGGCACGGCGAAGGTCGCGATTGGTGGCTGCGATAATACGCACGTCAACTTTTTCTCCTTTGGTAGAACCAAGTGGACGCACTTCCTTATCTTCAATGACACGCAAGAGTTTCGTTTGCAGCAGCAAGGGCAGTTCGCCCACTTCATCGAGGAAGAGCGTTCCACCGTGTGCCTCAACGAACAAGCCTTTTTTGTCTTTGCGCGCATCCGTAAACGCGCCTTGCAGGTAGCCAAACAGCTCACTCTCGAGAAGCTGCTCGGGAATCGCCGCGCAGTTGACTGGGACAAACGGTGCTTGTTTCCGGTTGCTTTGGTAGTGCAGGGTACGCGCCAAGAGATCTTTGCCAGTCCCACTCTCACCAGTGAGCAAAATGTTAACTTGACTATCTTTGACGCGATCAATCAAATCGAATACCCGCTGCATTGCCGCGCTTTTGCCAATCACGCGGTCAAAGTGGTAATGCGTCTCAACTTCCCGTTGTAACCGCTGAATCTCCGTACGGAGGTGTTTTTCCTCAAGCGCCCGTTCGACGAGCAGGAGCAGGTCGGCATTCTTGAAAGGTTTAGTCAAATAGTAAAAAGCGCCTAAACGCATCGCTTCCACTGCACTCTCAATCGTCCCGAATGCGGTAATCATCACCACCGCAAGACCAGGGTCTCGCTGCTTGGCGGTGCGTAACACATCCATCCCCTTCATTCCATCCATGACTAGATCAGTGAGCAAGAGATCAGGGCTACTCTTCTCAAGCGCCGCAAGTGCAGCCGGTCCATTCTGGTACGACTCGGCTACATAGTCTTCATCTTTGAGCAAATCAACGAGAAAGGCACCCATCTCACGATCGTCATCAAGCACGACGATACGTGCCCGGCCTAGGCGTTCTGTAACAGACATAGCAATTTTTCTCTTGTTTTACGGCACTGAGACGGGTGCACGACTCGTCTCGGCCGTCTCTTGCGTTGTTTGGGATCGGAGTTGAGGTAAAGCCACAATGAATCGTGCCCCCTGTCCAGGCTCACTCTCGACTCGTATTTCTCCCTGATGGCTCAGCACAATCTCGTGGCTGATTGCTAATCCCAGGCCACTGCCGCCAACCGCATTTTTCGTGGTAAAAAAAGGCTCAAAGAGATGCGGAATATTGTCAGGCGGGATGCCCGGTCCAGTGTCGGCAACGACGATCTCGACCATCCCCCCCGACTGAGGGCTTCCGTTCGGTTGGAGGCGGGTACTCAGCGAGACCTTTCCCATTGAGTCAACTGCTTGGAGCGCATTGACACTGAGGTTCAGGATGACTTGCTGCAATTGATCGGGATTCCCCCAAATAGGTGGAAGATCCTGCGCAAGCGTCATCGTCACCTGCACCTCAGGAGTGTGACCACGCTCGCCAATCACCTCCCACACTCGCCGAACGATATCATTAGGTTGGACTACGCACCGTTGCGGTTCAGGGCGATGAGCAAGGGTGAGAAGCTGACGGATGAAGCCGCTAATGCGCTCAATCTGCGCAACGATGATATCGAGGAACGCGCGTTCTCTTTCCGACAGAGTCCCTCGCTGTAACAGTTGCTCTGCCCGACCGTGGATAACGTTGAGTGGCGTGCCGATCTCATGGGCCAGACGAGAAGCGAGCTGACCCAAGGCGGCAAGTTTCTCCGAATGGCGCAAGGCCCGCTCTAAGCGTAACTTCTCTTCGCTCTCCGCCACCAATTTATATTGAGCCGTCTCCAATTGGGCACACATACGATCGAACTCTTGCGCCAGTTGTCCGATCTCATCTTTTCGGGCCATATGGAGGCGCTGGTCCAGATGTCCTTGCCCAATCGCCTCGATACGGCGAGCGAAGGTCCGGAGCGGCAGCGTAACGCTCCGGCGAATCATTAGGGAGACGATTACGGCTAAGACGGTCATGAGCACCAATGTTGTTAAGAGCGTCTGCAGCGCTCGACTCCGAATTTCTTGAGTCAAGAAGGGGAGGTTCTCAATAATGAGAAAGGCAGCAATTCCTTCACCTGTCGAGCTCGAGATTGGCTCTAGGCGATAATAATGTTGCAGCGAGCCTTCTTCGAAAAGTCCTTCGATTGGGGTTTGTGTCGTGATGACAGTGCGGACATCCACTGCTGGCAGCTGATGCTCTTGCAGGGACGCAGAGGTTGCAGCCACCTGGCCTGCACGATCGTAGAACACTAAGCCAAGGATATTTTCAAAGTCACTGATGTTCCAAGCCAGCTGGTCAAAGTAGCGCTCTGGAATGTCATCTCCAGACATTTCCAAGGTGACCCGTAGCGTGCGGCTAATTGCTGCCACTTCGGCGCGCAAGTCCTCGAGCAAATTAGCGCGGGTGCGAGTAAAGCTTAAGTAGGTATCTAACCCTGTCACAGCTAACACGCCGATCAGCAGATACCAAGTCAGTTTATTGCCGAGACCCATCGTCATTGGGGCAGAATGCCACAGATTTGTTCTCCCAGTCCTAAATCACCCCTCCGCTGTGTTCTTGGGTATTTCTATCGTTAATGTTTTCGCGGGGGAAGTGCCGGTCCGAACTTTGCTCCTCCCTGCTTCCCAAGAAGGAGGCCAAATGAATCCGACGCGACTGCTGGGTGCGTTGGCGCTCGCCGCAGGAGGAAGTCTGCTCTTAAGCGAGCCGCTCATTGGCCACGATCTCTTTGTCGAAATGACCGGCACCGGTCTCACACACCTGCGCCTTGTGTGTATTGTTGCCGTACTTCTCGGTGGGTTTGCCGTAGGACTAGGTGTGCGAGAGGAACACGAATTCCATAACCTGGAAAGGAGGGACAAGAGGAGAAAGCATACAGTTGGGTTGATCATCCCCGTGGGGATGATCCTTTTCGGCACCTATGCCCTGCTAGTCACGTTGAATAGCAATGGGGAGCAGGTAGCCCTTATTAGTGGTCATGTCTTACCCCGCGAACTCGTCATGGTGTTCAGTTTACTCGGGTTAGGAGGCGGAACGGTGATCATGTTCGGTGCGTTATCAAGCCGCAAGTACACTGCATAGAAAACACTGGAGCGCAAAAAAGGAGGAATCCATGAAAATTCCGTATGTCATCGCAATCGTTATCTTCGCGATCGGGCTTGGCCTACTTGTCTTCGGTACAACCGGCACCCAAGATGTCACGCTCTTCGGCATAACGTTTCATCCGCGCATTGCTAAGGGCGTCGGCATCATCACCATGATCTTTAGCACGATTGCCTTCCTTGCCGCGTTTGGCAATGCTCAAGCCCCCACTCACGCTGAACGCAAAGGATAACATAGACACTGACAACTCACGGAGTCGACCGTTCGCCCTGAGCCCCCTTTGACTGGGCTTAGGGCAGGCTTCGCCAAGCTTAGGACAGGCGACGCGCAGTGAAGGGGGCTCAAGCGGATTCGTACACCTCACCTCATAACTACACGTGAGTCCCCCCCTCTAGCAAAGGGGGGAAGCATGGTTCGACTGCGCTCACCACAGGCTCCGTGCGGAGGGATTTCAGTCAGGGGCTGTGCCAAGCTCTTGTGGTTTGATCTAAGAAGTCGACCGCTTACGGCTAGCAAGGGCGAGTTTCGCGGCCAAAAAGCGCACCGCCAGCCACACCCCGATAGCGAACAGGAAGAGCCCCCAGGTAACATTACCAAGACTCTTGAGAGAATGAAGTCCCGCTTCGATCTCCTCCCCGAACGAATAAGCAAGAGCGAAAATCACCGGGACGTAGACTACAACAGACAGTAAGCTCACCCACACATACGTGACGGTCGGCATCCCATGCATCCCCACCAGAACATGAGCGGGGAGTCGCATTCCAGGAAGAAAGCGTGCCCAGAAAAGCGCCCACATGCCGTAACGATCTAAAAACGCCCCAACAAAACCGAGCCATCGGTGATTGCCTAAGAAATGCAACGCCCTTTGCAACTGGGCACGCCCGAAGTGCCGCCCAAGCCGGAAAGCAAAAAAATCTCCGAGAAAGACTCCGCTTCCAGCAACGCTGAGGATTGTCACGAGTTGGACTTCACCGGAGTAATACAGATATCCAGCAGCAGCCAGCGCGATCTCTTCGGCGAATGGAATAACCCAGATGCCTCCTATCAGCAACAAAAAAATCGCGACATAAGGAGAAAATTCCAACAGGAAAGGAAAAGATTCGTTGAGATGTCCTGCCACCACACTAGCCTCTTCCTGAGAATTGTTGCAACATTATTTATCAATCAGTTTTACACACATACAGAACCGAATTATGGCGAGCAAAAGTAGTGCCAGAAAAAAACAAATTTTTCCTCTACAAAACAAGAATGCTCGGGGAAAAATGCCCCATCACAGCTGTAAGAAAAGCCTTGCAATATTCCCTGTCGTTTCACTTGGTGTGGCATTTGCAAGTTCTTTTAGCCGCAATTATTGCGAATCCGAGGAAGACGGAGGAGTGGTTATGAGAAAAGGGGGAAGTGTGGTGCTGATCGTACTGTTGTGGGTTAGTCCGGTGTGGGCAACACCGGATATCTCTCCTTCCTTCTTAGGCATGTATCGCAAAACCATGGAGATCGAGAAGCAAATGTTCGCCCATACGGCTCGCTATGGGGTGGATCCACACCTGGCACGTGCGGTCGTCATCCAAGAGTCAGGGGGCAATGCACGCCTCGTGTCCTCGGCTGGAGCGAGGGGCTATTTTCAGGTGATGCCAGCCACGTTTCGGATGTTGAAGGTACGTACCAATATTGAGGCCGGCATTAAGTATTTAGCCCAAATGCAAAGGCGATTTGGTCGTGAAGATTATGCCATTGCCGCTTATAATGCTGGACCCGGTACCATCTCTAAGGATCGCCCCCTGCGTCTTGAAACGCTGCAATACGTCATTAACGTAGGGCACTATAAATCAGTGTTACGGCTTTATGAACCGGAAATCCGCCAGCAAGCTACTGCCCTCAAACTTCGACGAGTGCAAAAAGGAGATTCATGGCAATCTCTCACGCGCACCACGGCCATCCCTCACGCTGTGTTACGCCTGTATAACCCCTTTCTTGCGACCCGCCCTCTTCAAACGGGTTCTTCGGTTGCGTATCCTCAATCAGTCCCTCCAGATCTGTTGTCGTACGACGGAGAGGAGATGTACTATATCTCCAAAATTGGCGACTCCTATCTCAACCTTGCCTTCGTGTTTGGCGTGGACCTCGAAACGTTCCGCCGCCACAACGACCTCTGGCGCCTCCAACAACTCCCAGTCGGAGTACGCTTACGGGTAGCGCTCTCCCCTGAGTCTCCATTTCGCCAGTTGCAACTGGCGTCGCAACCCCAACCAGTTCGCACACAGTCAAGCAGTCAGCCGCGGAATCCCTCGCCTGAGCGCACAACGCCCCTACAACGGGCCGGTGTCCATAAAATCCAAAAAGGCGATACCTTGGGAAAAATTGCGCGCCAGAACCGTACGACGGTCCGCGCAATCATGCAGGCCAACGGCCTACGGAGTGCACGCATTCAAGCCGGAGCAACACTCCAGATTCCACCTCCTGGTTCACAACAAAGTGCCTCGAAACAAAAGGCACCACCAAGGCAGGTGCGCAAGTATACGGTTCGCCGCGGGGATACCTTAGACGCGATCGCTCGCAAACACCGTACGACGGTTAAGGCATTAAAGCGAGCCAATAACCTGCGCGATTCGCGTATCCAGGCTGGCACTTCGCTCCGTATCCCAGGAAATACCTGATCGCCCTAGTCAAGATTTTGCCCAAAGCCTTTGCGTAGCCTGAGCAGACGAGCAAGAGACGTTAACACTTCCTCAGGATTTCTGAGATAATACTGGGCAGAGGTCCGCCGCGGTGGGTCGGCGACCATAATCGTGAGTCCACGATTATGCAACACGCGAAACGCATCTTCATCGGTCGCGTCATCGCCAAAATAGACAGGTAAGGTTCTTCCCGGGCGGTACTCGAGGAGAGCCTGCATCGCCTTCCCCTTGTTTACACCCAAGGGGCGCACCTCGACCGCTTTCTTGCCGTGGATCACCTCTAACGTAATTCCCCTGCGTTGATATGCCTGAACGATCAAGAGAAACTCGGCTATCGTTTCCTCCCACTCCTCAGGTCGCGCCAACCGGTAGTGAAGCGCGAGAGCCGGCTGTTTATCTTCCAGCAAAAAACCCGGCCTTCCCCTCACGAGCGGGGCAACATTTCGCCGCAGACACGCCATAACGGTCGAAAATGCCCCGACAGGCATAAGCCTGCGAATTTCACCGGTCGCAGTGCGCATCTCAAGCCCATGTGTACCCACGTGAGTAATACCGGCAATAGGCAGAAGCGCAGCTAATTCAGCGAGTGGCCTGCCGCTCATTACCGCAACCTGTACGGAGGCAACCCCTGCAAGTTGAGACAACAGCGCCACTACGGCTGAAGAGGGACGCGCCTCCTCCGGGCGAGGGGCAATGGGGACCAGTGTTCCATCATAGTCAAGCGCGAGGAGGAGCCTCTGGGCCATTCTGCACTGCGTCTCGACGGCCGGAGCAGAAAAGAAATGTTGAGGGACGGCAAAAGACGATCGCGTCATTGTCAACTATCTATACAGACAGAACAGACAGCGGGTGAGAGCCCCATAGCTTCTACGACTGTGGCTCTATTGAGGTCAAGCACGCTACAGGGAATTTAGCAAACACCTCTCCGAGCGCAAGCATGGGCGCTCCCTCTCTGTACACAGGAACCAAAGAGCCCCCCGTAAAAAGATTATGATAGCGTTGGCTTGCCGGTGAGGAAGGCAAGGTGAGCCAGGTGTCTCCCCATATCTCAGCCCCTAAGGGGAGCAGGTGCGGATCGGAAATCAGCCGGGTCAAAAATCGAGGGACAACAACGATACAGGTGTGGCGCTTGTGCTGTCGGACAAACGCACAGCAATGCTGCTGCTTTGCTCCTCTTCCTTCAAGGGGGTGGTAATCCCCTCCCCGAAAAAGAGCTGCATGCGCTCGACGATAGGATAAGGTCTGAGCAATCACATAGAGTTTGATCCGCCCATCCTCTCGGGTATTGAGGAGGTCGCGGACCAGACCAACACGATCTTGGCCAGCAACGCGGAGTTGCTCCTGCAACACGCTGAGGAGCTGGCGGCGATGCTGGTAATTCACTGGCCGACGATTGTCCGGATCCACCAAGCTAAAATCCCATACCTCATTCCCCTGATAAATGTCGGGGACTCCAGGAACGGTGAGCTTCAGCAGGGTTTGTGAGAGGGCATTGTACATACCATACTGGGCAACCTTCTGCCGGAACGTCTGGAAATCGTCGAGTAGCAAAGCCCCATCGAGCACAGCCCCGACAAAATCCTGTAGTGCGTCATCATAGGCATGGTTGGGGTTGAGCCAACTTGTGTTGACCTTGGCTTCCTTCGTCGCCTTCCGCATGTAGTCCTGGACTCGCTGCTTGAACACATGGTACTCCTCTGCCGTCATGGGCATCAATGGCCACACTCCCAGGAGGGTTTGATACAGCAGATATTCTTCATTCCGATCGGGGACTGGTCGTCCATCGACAAGCGGTCTCTTTTTTTTATTCAATTTGCTCCACCGCTTGAGTGCGGTCTGCCACTCATGGGGAATTTCTGAGAGTACATCTATGCGGGCCCGGACATCTTCGCTGCGTTTGGTGTCGTGCGAGGTTGTCGTGAGGAGTGCATGTGGCCAACGTTCGAGACGCTCGCGATTGTGCTCGTGAAACGTGGTCAGTGAGATACCAAACTGCTCCGGGGTGCCGCCGACCTCGTTGAGCGAAACAAGACGGTTATAGATGTAGAAAGTCGTATCTTCTAAGCCTTTGGCCATGACCGGTCCGGTATACTGCTGGAATTTCATCACGAAGGCTTGTTGAGCTTGACGATCCTCCTCGGTTGCGGAGTCGGGAAAGCGCAGTAACAAGATGTCACGCACGTAGTTAAAGACTGAAACCTCGATCGCCGGATTCTTGTCTTTCGCACGTGCAACTGCCGTTTCAATCACTGTTTGATCTCTGTCAGTCACCTCGGTTTCTCGAATATACGTCCGATAGACCGGGAAACAAGCGATAATCTCCCGCAACGCGAAGGCGAGACTATTCAAAGTAAAGTCCCGCGAGTGGCGATTTCTCTCAGATAAGCGGTTGAGTTGATGCGCAAGCACATTCATTTCGCTCGAGAGCGAGACCTGCATAATCAGTTTCTTTGTTTCATACACCAGAGCAGGAAAATCGGCACGCGTGCGAGTGAACCGGGTATAAATGTCCGTGAGGCGCTTTTCATTGTCTTGATCGACAAAGATCCCATTGAGCACCGCCAGGAAATCGTATCCAGTCGTCCCGTGGATAGGCCATTGTTCTGGGAGTTGTTCCCCCTGCCCGATAATTTTCTCTGCGACCACATAGCAGGGGAGATCCGAGAAGGGAGGAAGCGCTTTCACTGGACGCTGGCCTGCACACCGATCAATCAGTGCACTCGTTGAGATCTCCTCAGCAGGGGTACGGCAGTGTAAGGCAAAGCGGGCTGCATCCTGGAGACGACTCAAATAGGCGGCCGGATCATACAATCCGTCTACATGGTCGATGCGCAGCCCCGTGACCTTTCTTTCTGCGAGAAGACGTAGCACCAACCTGTGGGTCTCCGCAAAAACAGCCGGCTCTTCGGTTCTGATTGCGGCAAGTTCGTTGATGTCAAAGAAGCGACGATAGTTGATCTCATCGGCTGCCACACGCCAGTAGGCTAGTCGATACGCTTGATCATCCAACAACGCATCCAAGAGATCAAAACTTCGCGGATCGCCTTTGATCCCGTTAAAGAATCTAAGATTCTCCGTCACAAACGTTTGTACTTCCCCACACGCAGTCGTCAATGCGGCAAGGCGTTTTTTAATAATTTCCTTCTCCCGATTCCGTTCGATCACCCTCTCCCGGTCCGTTTCCGTCCGCAAAGGCAAATGGGTTAAGGCCGTAAGGATGCTGCGAAACTCAAGAAAGTGGGGATGTGCCGAACCAAGAGATCGTTCCAGGTCTCCAAGCCGGTGCGACAAGACCGAGGTAGAAGGGCGAGGCGCGATAGGCAGTCGATGGTCATAATACCATAAGGAAAAAGCACCATCTTCATAACAGAGCGTGAGTTCTTGGTTCTCTAACACTCGCCCGTATTGATCTCCCAAGATAGGCAGAAGTACCTTATTGGCTAATTCCGCCTTCACCGGCTTCCAGTCAATATCGAAGAAGGGAGCCTGTAAAGAACTTGGGCCATTTTCCAGGACATCGGTCCAACGGGGATTTTTACTCCCGACGATTCCTACGTGATTTGGGACCACGTCCAGCATGTGTCCCATATGGTAACGTTGAAGTTCTTTGACGAAGGTCTCGTATTCTTCCTCACTCCCCACTTCCGGATTCAAGGTGTTATGATCAATAACATCATACCCATGCGGGCTTCCTGCACTCGCCTTGAAATAGGGTGAGGCGTAGCAATCGCTAATGCCTAACGTGTGGAGATAAGAAACCAGCCGCGTCGCATCAGCAAACGTAAAGGCACCATTGAATTGCAGGCGATATGTCGCAAGGGGAATACGGGCGCTCAGCTCGCGCTTTGGAACCTCACTGAAAGTTGCAACAGGCTCAGATGCTTCAGCACCTTCATCTTTCATCGTTGACCCTTTATGCTACAGCTACCTACTATGACAACGAGAGGTGTTGAAAAACCTCACAATGCCCTTGACGCAAGCAGCGCGTCGTAAGATAGTCATATTTGACTCATTCGTCAACATTGACTTTTCCAGGCCATACCAGATATACAGGTGCATTCTAGAGTGGATCTTCTAGCGCAAGGAGGGAGGAGAGTAAACCGATGAACACCCTGAGAGGGCAAAGCGTCGCGAAACCAGAGCACAAGAAAGGGGATACGCCCACCGACTTTACTGATTCAGACCCTCCGCCCTTGCTCTCTCGCCGGGAACGGCGCAAAATCGCGACTCGTGAAGCACTCATTAATGCCGCACAAGAGGTCATTGCCGCAAAAGGGGTGTATCTTGCGGTTATTGAAGAGATCACTGAACGCGCTGATGTCGCCAAGGGGTCATTTTACCAATACTTTCATGACCGTGATGATCTCTTGCATACCCTGTTAACCCGCCGTCTCGGCGAACTGCGAGCATTGATTGAAGGAACACCAGCGGCAGGAACCCTGGCTGAGCGCATCCGCTTGCTCATCCATCATCATCTTGAGTACTTCTTGCGTCACGAAGATTTTCTGTTATTTCTGCACCAGATTCGTGGCCTCATTAAGATGAAAGGGGAGGAAACTCCCGCTGTCCGAGAAACCTACCGTCGCCATCTGATCTTTCTGGCAGAGCAGTTACAATCCCATAATGGCAAAGCACCAGCCAGTGAGAAAGTATATGAAGAAGGAGCGTGCGCTCTCCTCGGCATCCTGACCGGTTTTCTTTCGCATTACGCGATTCTTTCTCCACTATCGACGCTCAGGCGAGACATGAAACGTCTCGAAAGTACGCTTGCTACCATGTGTCTTTCTTTCTGGCAGTAAAAGGTCTCTGGGGAAAATGAAGTTCTTTCTCCCTTGTTTCCTGCGACTCGGTTTGCTTCTCGGTCTTGCTGCCAGCAGCATGCTGCCAGGTGGAGTAAGTACACCAAGTTTTGCTGCAGTCAATATTCCAGGGCATATGACCCTGCGGGATGGAAAACTGACTGCTCGCATTGCCGCAGCACCGATTCGGCAAGTGCTAGAGGAGGTGAGTAGTCTGACGGGAGCGCGGGTGCTCTGGCTCGGCCAAGAGGAAGAGGGAAGAGTCTCAGTAGAATTTACCGACCTCCCCTTCCCTGACGCTTTGCGGAAGATTCTTGGGGAAAGAAATTTTATGCTCTTTTACACTTCTAGAGGGGAAGAAACGAGGCTCAGCGAAATTTGGATCTCTTCGGCCTCAGTCGTAAAGGAGCAGGCATTATCGCTCACGCCCCCCTCCCCTGCCGACCAGCTTCCGCCGCAGCTCATGCAGACGGCTCTCTACGGTCAAGATCTCACTTCGCGCTTAAACGCGATCAGGCGTTTGAAAAAGTTTGCCCAGAAAGACGCACGGGTCAAAACAATTCTTTCCCAACTGACCCGGAGCGCTGCCGAGCCAGAAGTGCAAGAGGCCGCTGAAAAGGCACTCGCCGAGATACAATAATAGCGCACCGATAGACAGGAAACGAAGCAGAATTTACTCAGAGTAACCCCAGTTCCAACTTGGCCGCTTCAGACATCATATCCTGGTTCCACAGCGGCTCAAACACGACCTCAACATCGACATCGGTGACACCTGGGAGACTGAGAATTTTTCTCTCCATGTCGGCTTTCAGCACCCCCCCCATGCCACATCCAGGCGCGGTCAGAGTGAATTTGACCTCGACCCGGTTCTCTCCGTCAGGCATCGGCATAGCTTGGCAATGGTATACAAGACCGAGATCGACGATGTTCACCGGAATCTCCGGATCAAAACAGGTCTTCAATTGATCCCACACCAACTGCTCGATCTCTGCAGGTTCCGTTGGAACAATTGCGTCTCCAGTTAGGATTGTTGAGGTTGGTTCTTTTCCGAGCGCGTCGGCATCTGTTCCCGCAATCCGCACCAGATAGCCATTGTTCGTCATCACTGTGTACGTGTCACCCAGCGCCTGCATGATGCGCACTTCAGCGCCAGCCAGCAATGTCACCAGCGTCCCGTTGGGGATCTGGATCGCTTCGCAATCGCGTTGCAAGGCTATACGTTCGTTCATTTTCATCTTTCGTTCTCCTCAAGATCGTTTACTCGGTCGAAACCAACTCCCCTTCTCCCTTCAATGCGGCGTGCAGCGTATGCCACGCCAGGCTTGCACATTTTACCCGTGCGGGGAATTCCCAGACTCCAGAGAGGACCGCGAGTTTTCCGAGTCCATCAAGATCGCCTTGTGTTTTGTGCTCTGCCGTCAGCACAGCATGGATTTTGTCGAACAGCGCTTCGGCTTCAGCCGTCGTTTTCCCTTTGACACTGTCGGTCATCATCGAGGCTGACGCTTTCGAGATCGCACAGCCAGAACCATAGAAGCCGATATCACGGATCACATCATCTTCTACGCGTAGGGAAACTGCCAGTTGGTCGCCACAAAGCGGGTTATGCCCCACAGCGGTCCGGTTGGCGTTTTCCACCTTGCGGAAATTGCGTGGCCGTTTGTTGTGGTCCAGAATGACTTCTTGATAGAGTTCACGCAAATCCGCCATTAGGCAAATACCTCAATAGCTTTGTGAATTGCCCCAACCAGCGCATCCACCTCTGCTCGTGTGTTGTAGAACGCGAAAGAGGCGCGCGCAGTAGCCGGAACCCCAAACCGTTGCATCACCGGCATTGCGCAATGATGCCCTGCGCGAATCGCCACTCCCTGGCGATCGAGGATCGTGCCGATGTCATGCGGATGTGCACAGTCCAATACAAAGGAAATGACGCTGGATTTTTCCCGCGCCGTACCGATAATTTGCAGCCTAGGCATCTTTTCTAGGGCTGCAGTCGCGTACGCAAGCAGTTCACTCTCATACGCACCAATCCGGTCGAGTCCAATTGCCTGGATATAGTCGATCGCCGCCCCAAGCCCGATTCCACCGGAGATGTGCGGGGTCCCCGCCTCGAATTTGTATGGCAGGGTGTTGTAGTGGGTCTTCTCGAAAGTGACAACGCTGATCATGTCACCTCCGCCCTGGTACGGCGGCATCCGTTTCAACAGGTCAGCCTTGCCATACAGGACACCAATCCCGGTCGGACCGCAGAGCTTATGGCCGGAGAAGGCATAGAAATCGCAATCAAGATCCTGCACGTCAACCGTCATATGCAACACCGCCTGGGCACCATCGACAAGGACAGGGATGCCACGACGGTGCGCCAGAGCAATAATCTGCCGAATTGGGTTGATGGTACCGAGCGCATTCGATACATGCACGATAGACACCAGTTTGGTTCGCTCGTTCAGCAGCTTCTCATATTCATCAAGGAGCAACTCACCCTTGTGATCAAAGGGAATGATACGGAGGCGTGCGCCAATCTGTTCGCACAGCATTTGCCATGGCACAATGTTCGAGTGGTGTTCCATAGCAGAAATGACAATCTCATCACCGGCAGAAAGAAAAGTCCTCCCATAGCTTTGTGCGACCAGGTTAATAGCCTCGGTGGTCCCGCGGACGAAGATAATCTCTTGGGTATCTGCGGCGTTGAGAAATCCTTGTATTGTCTCGCGGGCTTCTTCGTAGGCTTGCGTTGCCTGTTCGCTCAGCGCATGGATGCCTCGATGAATATTAGCGTTTTCAGTCGCATAATACTGCGCAATGGTGTCGATCACGATTTGCGGTTTCTGACTGGTGGCCGCGTTGTCAAGATAGACCAGAGGCTGACCATGGATCTGCTGTTTCAGGATGGGGAAGTCTTCCCGAATCCGCCAGACGTCAAATGGTAACTGCGGGATGTCCCATTGGGGTGCCGCACCTCCTTGGATTGTGCTCATCACTATACTCCTTCCTGTCCACTGCCTGCATGGATGAGCGCAACCAACGGTTTCTCCAGTTGGTCGCGCAGAGACTCAACCCTCAGCTTATTCAGGATCTCGCTCACAAACGCGTAAGTCAGCAACCAGCGCGCCGCTTCGGCATCAATACCGCGGGTGCGCAAGTAAAAGAGGGCATCTTCATCAATCTCACCAATTGTAGATCCGTGCGAACATTGCACATCGTTATTAAAAATCTCGAGTTGTGGCTTGCTGTCGATTAAGGCATCTCTAGAGAGCAAGAGATTCTTGTTTGTTTGCCTGGCGTCAGTCTTCTGGGCTGCCGGGTGCACAACAATCTTGCCGCTAAACACTCCCCGTGCCTTCTCAT
This sequence comes from uncultured Enterobacteriaceae bacterium, assembly GCA_964502465.1. Taxonomy (GTDB): domain Bacteria; phylum Desulfobacterota; class Binatia; order Bin18; family Bin18; genus CAZCWX01. The sequence continues at coordinate 27,337 of CAZCWX010000162.1, forward strand.
TGAGAACCCCTTTGTAGAGCTCACGGCTCGTACAATGGGCTTTGACATGTTCGATGCGGGTGTGATTATCCACATGCCGCTGACCGGTGACAATGTAGAGCCCATTCAGCGTGCATTCGCTCCCTTCTCCAGCCAAAATTGCATTGACATCGTTTCGGACCAGCGCACCACCCAAGGCAACAGAGTGAGAAACCACCGCACTGCTGCGCTCCTGCTGTATTTGTAGCGTGCCAAGGTGAAAAGCCTCCGAGCTTTCGAGTTGCAACCGCGTATGATCGACCGCCGCATGCGCGCCCACCACCAGTTCGGTTACCGCATTGGTGCAATAGACACCGTTTCCCAGGCCGACATAACTTTCGATGATGGTTGCCTGACTGTTGGGGCCGGCAACGAGCAAATTCCGGGGGTACGCTACCGTGGGCTCCCCGCCTGCGATGGTAATGAACAGCAAGTGCAGCGGCCGTTCGAGCAGCGTGCCCTCCGGGAGAAAGACGATTGCTCCGTCTTCCATGAAGGCCGTATTCAAGGCAACAAAGGCGTGCTCCTGGTAGCTGGCATAGCGAGCGAAATGGGGCTCGATCCATTGTGCAGTACCACCGAAGGCTGCGGCCAGGCTCCCCACCTGTACCCCTTGTGGAAGCGAACGCCAGGAAGACAACTCAGGCGCGTATTGTCCATTCACAAACACCAGTTGGGTACCTGCAACATCGGTAAGCGCAATAGGACCGAGCCTGTCTCTTGTTAAGCCATTGCGGATAGACGCTGCTGGCGTAAACGGAATCTTTGTCAATGGGGCCACATTGGTATACTTCCATTCCTCCAACCGCGTCGTGGGAAAACCCAAAGCAGCAAACCGAGCAATGGCTGCCACGCGGAGATCGTGCACCCAAGTCGGCTTTTGTGCCGGGCCGTTCCGCTCAAACCATTCAAAGTCGGCGAGATATCTGTCTTGCTCTTTCGTCAGTTGAACCATCGCAGAGAGATTCTCCTCTCAGTATTCGTACGTCAGGCAGCCTGGGCCTCGGCCTTGACCCAGTCGTATCCTTTCTCTTCGAGTTCTAGTGCTAGCGCTTTCCCGCCAGATTTGACAATGCGCCCGTTGAAGAGCACATGCACAAAATCCGGTACGATATACTTGAGCAAGCGCTGGTAATGGGTGATGACGATCATGGCACGGTCCGAGCTGCGCAGCGCATTCACGGCATTGGAGACGATCTTGAGGGCATCGATGTCCAACCCAGAGTCGGTTTCATCAAGAATAGCAAGCTTCGGATCCAGCACGGCCATCTGAAAGATCTCATTCCGCTTCTTTTC
>CAZCWX010000163.1:0-6769 GCA_964502465.1 uncultured Enterobacteriaceae bacterium
GGAGGTTTCCTGTGTCAGAAGAGAAAGTACTACGCATCTTGGTGGCCAAGGCTGGATTGGACGGCCATGATCGGGGAGCGAAAATTATCGCTCGTGCGCTGCGTGATGCCGGATTTGAAGTGATCTATACGGGTCTGCACCAAACCCCGGAGATGATTGCTGAAGCCGCGGTGCAAGAAGATGTCGATGCCATCGGGCTGAGCATTCTCTCCGGCGCGCATATGACGTTGTTTCCGGCGGTTATGCAAGCGCTCAAAGAGCGTGGGGCCGAGGATGTTGCCGTGTTCGGTGGTGGCATTGTCCCCCAAGATGATATCCAGCTCCTTAAGCAGGCTGGGGTCAAAGAGGTCTTTACTCCTGGTATGAGCACCCAGACGATTATCGAATGGATTCGTGAACAGGTGCATCCACGAGTTGGGGTGTAGATGATTGCGGATAGTGGATTGCAGAATGCGGCTTCCAAAAGCTCACGTACTGACAACTCATTACTGATTGCTGAGAACCCTTTGTATGGTAAAACTTATGGTCTGCGCCAAACGGAAACCAGGTATGGGAGTCGAGGAATTTCATCAGTATTGGCGGACCACTCATGGGGAGCTGATCAAAAGCTTGCCCTCTTTACGCCAATACATCCGCAAATACGTGCAGTGTCATACGATTCCCCAGGCATACGCGCGTCATGCCGCGCCCTTTGATGGAATTGCCGAACTCTGGTTTGATAATTTGGAGGCGGTGGATGCCTTTCTTGCAGATCCTGAGTACCTTGCGAAGGTCAGACCAGACGAACTCAAATTTACTGATCACCCCAATTTGGTTTGGTTTGTCACTCGGGAAGAACCCATGATTGAATAGTGATCGCCAACCACTCGCTGACCCCAGTGCAAAAAGTGAACAAGCTGTGTCCTGTTCGGTCGTTTGGCTGGTGTTCCTGCTTTTTTTCCTTGGTTCTTGTACGTCTTCATCCCCCCCTGTATCCCGACCTGCTGCTGTTCCTGCCCTGACGCCGCCCCTGTCATCGCCGCTGCCATCGAGTCGGCCACTTATTGAAGAGACTCTTCCGTCGGTGGACCGGCCACAGATTGTTATTACCGATATTACGGACAGGGAGAGTGAAGATCGGCAGAACATTTTTGTTGAAGGAACACTGCGGAATCAGGGAACCGGCCCAACAAGACAACTGCAGGTCCAGGTCAATGCTTTGGATGCGGCAGGCCAGGTTGTGACGACCGCACGGGCAATGCCGATGCCGCAGACAATCCAGCCCGGTGGGAGCGCAACCTTCATTGTACGGTTTCCTAACGATCCAGTTATTCGCAGTTTTCATGTCGAGGCTGAGATTCGCTGAGAGCCGATAATAAAAGTATATGCTCTCAAGAGATTTCCAGGTTGCCTGCGTGCACCGGCATGACGGAGTTTGTACCATGCTCACGCACGCCTGTCCTGAGCGGAGTCGAAGGGCGGGAATCCAGAGGGTATTCATTTGGACTCAGGGGAGATCTTTTGCTCCTAGAGTCCCTGTGTTAGCTTTGGGCTACCGTGCTGTCTCGTGACATTATCATTGTGGGCTCTGGTCCAGCGGGAAGCTCGACCGCTCTCCATCTCCTCAAGACTGAGCCTGCGCTGGCTGGGGAGATTCTGCTTTTGGATAAAGCGCAGCACCCGCGTGAGAAGATCTGCGCTGGTGGGCTGATTCCTCATACCCTGCACTGCCTGAATGAATTAGACATTCCACTGACAGTCCCACATGTCCGAGTGAACCGTGCGCGTGTTCGTGTGCCGCCAGGCCGCCAGGTATTTTGCGAAGACGGAGGGATGTGTTCGATCGTGCGGCGCGACGAATTTGATTATTCCCTCGTTCAGGCTACTCGCGCTCGTGGGGCAGAGGTGCGCGAGGGAGAGAAAGTGCTGGAGCTGGTACGCGAAGCGGGAGGGGTACGCGTGGTGACCACGAAAGAAACCTACTTTGCCCGTGTGGTCATCGGTGCCGATGGCTCGGGCAGTCGCGTGCGGCGCCAGTTAGTGAGCGAAGATACTGTTCCTGTCGGCAGAGCGATCATGTGTGATATGCCGCTGGCAGAAACCACCTGGGAAGGATTTCACGGGCAACGCTACGATTTTAACTTCTTGCCGGTCAAGCAAGGGCTTAAAGGGTATGTGTGGGAATTTCCCTGCCTGATTGACGGAGTCCCACACGTGAATGTTGGTATCTATTCTTTAGGTGATACGCGACTGACACACGCGGATTTGCAACGCCTCCTCGCTCATGAGATCTCCAGCCTCAAACCTCAAGCCTCACGTCTCAAGTTCCGCGCTTTCCCCATCGCTGGGTACCACCCGCAGCGCCCATTGGCTGCACCACATGTTGTCTTGGTGGGGGACGCTGCCGGAGCTGAACCCCTCATGGGGGAAGGCATCTCGTTTGCTCTGGAATATGGTAAGTTTGCTGCCGGGGCGATCCTCTCAGCTGTGTGTGACAACAATTGGGAATTCTCTCACTATACGGACGATCTTACGCATTCCTGGCTTGGTAAAAAGCTGTCCCGGCTCCACTGTACTGCACGCCTGTTCTATGGCCGCACGGCAGGCTTCTGGTTTGCCCTGGCGGCGAGCAGTCGTCGCCTGCAGTCTGTTGGTCTCAAGTGGTATAACGGGGTCGAAGGTTGGCACCAGCGCAGTGGTTGGGAGGCCGTACGCGCCGTTTTGGCTCCGTACGCTCTGAGGGCCTGAAATCGTGGCTACGCTAAAGAGAAAAAAGACGCCAGCGCGACGCAAGCAACGGAGGTGGCTGATCCCTAAGATGCTGCTTGTCCTCGCGTGCGGTGTGCTAATTACTTTCATCGGAGCGATCTTGCTGATGAGGCAGGAGTTGCGCCGTATTGGTCTTTTCGGCGGCGGCAATGCTCCGACGTCTTCTGCTGTTCAAGCTCCTGAGCCACCATCGCCACTCGCAGGGAAAGAAGCCCGCCCACGAGTACCATCGTCGCCTTCTGCGGCCGAAGAGCTGACACAAGACGAAAAGAAACAATTGGACGACGTCTTACGGTCGCGGGGCAGCAGGTAAGAGCGAGTGGCAATGGCGGCTTGAAAAAAGAGTATTTTTTGTCTTTTCCTCTTGTTTCTCTTTGAGTGCCGCCTATGGATTTGGTTGATGACCTGCAGCGGATTGTCTCTCTCTCGAGTTTTCCGCAGCGCATCGTTTCCCTGGTTCCGAGTATTACTGAGACTCTTTTCGCCCTGGGGGCTGGTGCACGTGTGGTCGGAGTGACTGATTACTGCACGCATCCTCCAGATGGGGTTGCGCGCATAACGAAGCTTGGTGGAACCAAAAATCCCCAACTCGAAGCGATCCTCCAACTTACACCAGAGCTGGTAATTCTGAATGACGAAGAGAATCGACGCGAAGATTTTCTCTGGCTCGACGCCCAGGGATTGCCTGTGTATGTGACGGCCCCACGCACGGTAGCCGATGGCATTGCGATGATCGATAGACTTGGAACGCTACTTGGCTGCCAGGACCGCAGTGCGCCAGTGACGCAAGACCTCCGTGAGTTGTATAAACAGAGCGAAGAGGCACTCACCGGCCAGCCACGGTTGCGGGTATTCTGTCCCATCTGGCGTAAGCCCTGGATGTCGTTTAATCGTGACACATATGTGGATGATATGCTGTGGTGTTGTGGTGGGGAGAACGTTGAGCGTGAGCGATCTGAGCGGTATTTCACCGTGACCCTTGAAGAGGTTGCGGCCTTATCCCCCCAGGTGGTGCTACTCCCCAGCGAACCCTATCCATTTACCACAAAGCATTTTAGCCATCTCCAGCCATTGGCTCACACACCGGCCGGCCAGGCCGGACACGTGTATTGTGTGGATGGCATGGCGTTGTGCTGGTATGGGCCGCGTATTGCCGATGGACTCAAACAACTCTCTACCCTCTTCGCATATGTCCGTACGACGATTGATTGACAGAGCGGAAGAGAGTGATATTGTGGGGCGAAGAAAAAGAGAAAATTATTCTTGCCTGAAGAAAAGGCTTCCGCTATTCTGGAAAAACTATCATGGCTATTCTTGAAGATTCCCTCCGTAAAGTTCCCCCCCAGAGCCTGGACGCGGAGGAATCGGTGTTAGGCGGGGTGCTGCGTGATACTCACGCCCTCGACCGGGTGATCGAGGTCATGGGTGTTGACGACTTCTATCGGGAGTCACACCGGAAGATCTTTCGCGCGATGCTCGCGTTAAGTGAAAAGAGCGAGCCGATCGACATTATTACTTTAACCGATACGCTGAAAGCACGGAGCGAGCTCCAAGCAGTTGGCGGTGCCACGTATCTCGCCGAGCTCATCGATAGAGTGCCGAGTGCCGCGAATATTGCCCACTACGCGCGCATTGTGCGCGAGAAGGCAGTCTTGCGCAGCCTCATTACCGTCTCTAATGAGATTGCCTCTCGCTGTTATAACGGCCAGGAGGATATCGAACGGTTTCTTGACGAGGCAGAGCGCCTGATTTTCGACGTGTCCGAGAAACGGATTCGCCAGTCTTTTTTCAAGATGGGCGATATGATCATGGACACCATCAAGACGATCGAGAAGCTCTTTGAACGCAAGGAGTTGGTCACCGGCGTACCCACCGGCTTTCGTGATCTCGATACGAAGACCGCCGGCCTGCAGCCCTCTGACTTAGTCATCGTCGCGGCAAGACCCAGCATGGGCAAAACCGCCTTCGTCCTCAATATCGCCCAGTATGTGGCGTTGCACGCCAATACCGCGGTGGCCATCTTCTCGTTGGAAATGTCGAAAGAACAACTGGTGATGCGTATGCTATGTTCCGAGGCACGGGTGGATAATGCCAAAGTACGTACTGGCTACCTTGGGGAGCGCGACTTTCCCCGCTTGGCGATGGCGGCCGGTCGTCTGGCTGAGGCGCCGATCTACATTGATGATACCCCTGCACAAAATGTGTTAGAGGTGCGCGCAAAAGCCCGTCGTTTGAAGCGAGAAGCGAACATTGGGCTCGTGGTCATCGACTATTTGCAGCTCATGCGTGGCCTGACGGCTCAGGAGAATCGTACCCAGGAGCTGTCTGAGATCTCGCGCAGTCTCAAGTCATTAGCCAAAGAACTCAACGTGCCAGTGGTGGCGCTCTCGCAGCTGAATCGCCAGGTGGAACTGCGAGCCGATAAAAAACCGGTCATGTCGGATATTCGCGAGAGCGGTTCTATTGAGCAGGATGCTGATGTCATCATGTTTATCTACCGCGACGAAGTGTACAAACAAGACTCGCAAGATGAAGGAGTGGCAGAGATTATTATTGGCAAGCAGCGCAATGGTCCGACTGGTATTATCCGTCTGGCTTTCCGCAAGGAATATACCCGCTTTGACGATCTCATCGAGCACCTGGAACCACCGAGCGGCATAGCAGAAGAAGGGTAGATGATTGCCTTCGCGAGCATGACGGGCAGGAGAGCAACTCACCGTTTTCGTCATTCCCGCGCAAGCGGGAATCCAGACAATCAAGAAAGACAAGGTGTTAAGAAAAAACCTACCCTTATGAGGACGGGGGAAGGGGAGAAGTAGCAGCAGCGAACCTATTCATCTAAGCGAGAAGTGTTGTGGCAAGAGGCAAGAACCTGCACGACCTCGGCAACTTTTGCACTCACATTAGGTGCGAGGACAATATCGCTAATCATCGCCACGGCGTTCGCTCCAGCGGCCAGGGCAGTGGGGGCACGCTCGGCCGTGATCCCACCAATGGCGACGATCGGCAGCTTGACCAAACGACGAATTTCCTGCAACTGATCCAGCCCGCGAGCGGTGTAGCCTGTTGCCTTGGTGTTTGTGCCAAACAACGGACCAAAGCCAATGTAGTCCGCACCTTCACGCGCTGCGGCGAGCGCCTGTTCTGGATCATGGGTTGAGACGCCAATAATCTTGTGTGAGCCAAGGACCCGGCGTGCTGCTCTGAGTGGCAAGTCTTCTTGCCCAATATGCACGCCATCGGCATCTACTGCCAAGGCGACGTCAGCGCGGTCATTGATGAGCAGCAAGCAACCGTGCTGCTGACAGAGTGTCCGTACTGCCTCCGCGACCGAGAGAAACTCGCGCGTTGGTAGATCTTTCACTCGCAGTTGGAGGAGCCTGGCACCACCAGCGCAGATCTGTGCCGCCAAGTCAATAAACGAGAGTTCCGGCCGGCCCAGCGTATCGGCAATCGCATAGAATGGACTAGGGAAGGTAAAAGCAGCCATCGATAGAGTGAATCCTTTTGCCAACGGTTGAGATTCTCTCCCATCTTGACCGAGCCGTGTCAAGAGACGTGGTGTGGAGTATCCCAAACTGGTCTGCTCAGGACCGCTGTGCTGTGCCTTGGATGTCGCGGTATGTGATGCGCTGGTACAGGCAGCCAGGATTACAGTTGCGGAATTCTTGGCTCCACACGTCAACCGTGCGGTGGCCGTGAACGCCAGCCACCATGAGTCTTCGGTGGCCGATGCCTGTAAAGCTGCACTGCGAGCGCGGGCTGCTGGTTTTGCTTGCGTCAAGCTCAAAGTAGGAATGGTACGCAGTATAGATGAGGAATGCGAGCGAGTAGCAACCGTGCGCGCCGCTGACGACCTTCCTGATGGCAGCAATCAATTCCTCATCGGTCACCACCTGCAGGTGTTCACGGTAAAACTCTTCGGGAGAGAGGGGCTGCGGGACAGACCCTCTCTCCCTCTGAAGGGCCTCAGCCACAATTTTCAGCACCCGCTCTGGTTCAGCAGGTTTGGTGATAATCT
>CAZCWX010000164.1:0-2917 GCA_964502465.1 uncultured Enterobacteriaceae bacterium
CCAGTTTGAAGCCGCACTAGAAAATTTACGGACCGTACTTGCGGCTGCCGGCTCAAGCGTTGACAGCCTGCTGCATCTGCGGATTTATGTCCGTGGAGAGTTGGAAGAGCATATGGAATCTTTGGCGCCAATCTTGGCCAGGTTCCTTGGCAGTTCACGTCCAGCAGTAACTGGTATTGGTGTCGCTTCTCTCGCGTCGAAAGCCACGCTTGTGGAAGTAGAAGCGGTCGCTAAAGCCGATTAGCTTGTGTCACCACGTGTTGCCGCCTAACAAGTGCATGGAGAGGGGCGCAATTTCCGCTACGCCCTTCGGGCTTCGCTCCAGTTGCGCCCCTCATGCACGGCGCTCATCATTATACACATCTCGGTAGTCGGTTCTGGCGCTTGGAGGAGCGATCCTATACCGTTCCGATTGTTACCGCGAGGAGAGGTGTAATGAGCACTTGGGGAGCAGAAGAGATGGCCGAGAGTCAGATGCACGATGCGCGGCATGCGAAGCGGCTAGCCACGCTGCTCACGCAGTTGAGCGAGCAGCCGGTCAGCAGTATTCCGAGCGCCTGCCGCGGCTGGGCAGAGACGGTGGCCGCATATCGGTTTTTGGAGAATCCCAACGTCGGGGTTAAAGAGATCCTGTCGGGGCATCGGCAGGCGACGCTGGAGCGGATACGGACGCAGGAGGTAGCCTTGTTGGTGCAGGACACGAGTTTTCTCAACTACGGGACGCTCCAGCCGAGGGCGGGGATGGGGACCGTGAAAGAGAGAGTCCGGGACGAGTATCTGCTGCATACGACTGTAGCCTTTACCCCGGAGCGAGTGAATATGGGGGTGTTGGGAGCTAAGTGCTGGCAGCGACCGGAGCAGCCGGTGGGACACAAACGCAAGCGTAAGCCCATTGAGGAGAAAGAGAGCTACCGTTGGCTGGAGGGGTATGCCCTGGCCTGTGAGGTGAAGCAAGCTTGTCCACAGACGGTGGTGGTCAGTGTGGCCGATTGCGAAGGGGATATCCAGGAGTGGTTTCTCGACGCTATGAACCGCCTTGCAGAGGAACGTGCCGAGTTTCTCATTCGCGCTAAGTGCAATCGGCGGCTCGCCCACGGAACCGAGCCGCGGTATTTATGGGAGGCCATGCAGAGGGCGCGTCCTCTGGGAAGGATCACTTTTGAGCTGTCGCGCCAAGCCACCCGCCCCGCACGGCGGGTGACGCTCAGTGTGAAGGCGATGTCGGTCACCTTCAACGGGGCGCGCCGCCCGGGTGGGCGACTGCCGCCTGTACAGGTCTGGGCGGTCTACGCCATAGAACTCAAGCCTCCGAAGGGGGAAGAGCCCATTGAATGGCTCTTACTCACGAGTGTACCGGTGGTCGGCTTCTCTGAGGCCTGTATGGTGGTGCAGTGGTATCGGGCGAGGTGGGCGGTTGAACTTTTTTTCCGCGTGCTCAAACAAGGCTGCCAAATCGAGCGGTTGCGCGTGGAGACCACCCACCGTCTCCTCAATGCGCTGGCGATTTATCTCATCATTGCCTGGCGCATCCAGACCATCACAATGATGGGGCGGGCCTATCCGGAGGCGTCCTGCAAAGTGGTCTTTGAGCCGCGCGAGTGGCGGACGATTTATATGATGCAGTACCAGAGCCCACCGCCCGACCAGCCTCCGCCCCTCCGCGATACGGTTCGGACCCTAGCACAACTGGGGGGCTTCTTGGCGCGCACCGGAGATGGCGAGCCCGGGATCAAATCCATTTGGCAAGGATATCAACGGTTACACGAATTTATCTACGCCATAGAAATGCACCTCGCCGTCAATGCTTCTTAGAAGTGTATAATGGTGAGTGCACGGCGTTAGCCGCTTTCCCGTACGAGCGCACCCGCGTAGTATCGAAAGCCAGCGCCATGACGTAAGAGACAGTGCAATGACCATCTTCGATCTTCAAGATGTAGCAAAGGTATTCGCGTCTGTAGATTGGATCGTGCCTCCCTACATTCAGATAGGAATTCTACGGCAACTCGCCAGTGAAATTCATACCACCGCACCTACTGACAAGTTCAAGGTTCTCGATCTCAAATTGCCACAGCTCTATAACGAGAGCGACTTGGCAGTAATGCTCTAGGAAAGATATCGCAAAACTCCTCATGTCGTGGATTTTAAGACCGAGATAGCCGAAGCGATCGAAGCCTCGCAAATGGGTTTGCTTCATGCAGCGGTTGCCACTCTTCTTCCAGTTCTTGAGGGCATCATTCGGAAAATTGCGGATTCTCGGGGGCAATCGATAGGAAGTGGCACAAGCAAGTTGGTTGACGAAGTGGAAGAGCTGATTGCCCAGGAGAAATCGTTGGCTCCTCACTTTCATGAGCGCGTCATCATGCTCGAAGCGTTCCGCGATTTCCTGAAGAATCGCCTACTCATCAACACTGACATGTATAACGGCGTCGGGAATCTCAATCGCCACGGGGTCTTACATGGTGTCTTCAGTAAGTACGGGCACGATTTCAATTTTTACCGGCTCATTTCGTTTCTCGATCTACTCTGCTTCATAATTGCAGTACATAAAAGAGGAATTTCAATCTTAGCCCCAGATGTCACCGAGGATTCGGAGCGGCTCGCTGATTATTACCGCAGGATAAAGGGGCTCTCACATATTACGGCGATAGTTGGAGCTAGGTTATAGACATTGTCTGAAAGCAGAAGATTCGAGAGAGCGCGATAGGCATCTATGTTAGGCTCGGCGGGGTAGTAACGCGTCTAACAAACCGTTCCTCGCGCCAAGTGAAGCCCGAGACCTAGGCATTAGTTTCGCGCTTCTACGCGGCTAAAGGGAGAGCATTTTCAGGCTCCTGCGGCATTGTGGCAAGAGGTGGGGCGAACCGGGGTAGGGGAAAAACTCCGGCGTCCGGCAAGGCCTCACGGCACGCCCAGGCGA
>CAZCWX010000165.1:0-9622 GCA_964502465.1 uncultured Enterobacteriaceae bacterium
ATGAAACGTATCTCGCCAAGCTTGTGTTTGGACTCACGTTTTAGTGCAATCGCCCTAGGGGGAGCAGTTACCCATCTTCCTTCTGTCAACGCGCCACTCATGCGGCCAGATTGAGACGGCTCACGCGCAGCGCAATGGGTCCGGCCATGCCGGAGGAGGCGGGAGGTGGTTTTGTAGAATCTGATGGACGAGTTTTGGAGCGCTCTGCCCGGAGAGTAAGCAGGCCTCGGCTCTGCAGGGGCGTTAGAGGCGCTTCATAGTCGCCGTCTTACCTAATGCGAGCAAGACCTCAGTCCCATCCTTCAGGCCTTCGCTGAACCCATTGTGATACTCTACGAGGAAGGAAATCTCCGGTTGACTGCTTTTTTGCGACGTCGATACGCTAGTCCGAAGACTATCTAACAGCTCCGCAAGGACTTCCCGTAGACCGTCGCTATATCCTTGCTCATATACTTGCAATATATTCTGTCGCATAATCCCTTCCTTCCCGGTTCGTATGGTCAGCTCAGGAGAATGCCAGACGCATCGACGCCGAACATCTTCAGATGCGAGCTGAGTGCTGTCCTTTTCAGGCTGCAATTTTGACGCGTGAGTATGCCCCTACTACCCGCCGTTTACTTCTATATATCTGTGTCGAACGCTGTTGAAAGCGCCGCCGCAGACCCCTACGAATATATTGCGGCTCTAAACCAAGCACCGCACAAATGTTCAAGAATGAAAATGGCCAGTGCGACTCGTCACTAAAAAACCACTCCTCAGCCTCGCGGGCCAAGCGTTGTTTACGTCGGCTCATCACGCGCCCGCCTTCCTGTACACAATTGATGGCGTCTTGGAGGACCGCACGCATGAGGGCAGCCTCCGGTGGTTCGTGGGAAGAAGCGCTATAAAACTGCTCCGGGAGGACCGAGACAATCATCCATGAGTCGTTGCTCGATTCCGCAAAATCTCCTTGCAAAAGGGCTGGCAAGAACGAACGAATCTTCTCTCCTAGCTCATCCATAATCATTCCCCCATCATGAGAAAGTGGTGTTTCCTGTTTCTGGTTATACTTTCTGTCCGCTTCGTCCGCTCGCAGAGAAATAGACTCTTTTGTCACGGTGACGGTTTGAAAGCCTTTCTTTCTCTTAAGAGACAGCAGCAGAGAGAAGGGCAAGGTCTCCGGCCCCTTGCAGGATGAGCAAAAAAGTCGCCAAAAGCTCAACTGACAAAAGCTGGGAATTTATTGGGGAATTTTTCCACAGCAGAAAGTCAAGAATTGAGGATTTGTCTAAAGCCTTTGTAGACTTTTTGTCTACAGAAATTGATGATCTTTCGACACAGAGGGAGCTACAAGAGCGGTCTATAATTTGCAGCATTAATTACATGAAAAATCACGGATATTCGGAGGAAAGCGGGGAAGAGAGAACAGCCATGCTGCAACCAATGGAAAGATGAACTATGGAAATCCTGCTCGTAGAAGACAATCCAGCTGACGTCTTTTTAGTGCGTGAAGCGCTGAAGCAGACTCATGAGAACACTCTTAGTGTCGTTACCGACGGACAAGAAGCGCTCTCTTTCGTACACCAGGAGGGAATCTATGCCAACGCGAGACGGCCAGACCTGATTTTTCTTGACTTAAACCTGCCGAAGAAAGACGGCTGTGCTGTCCTGACGGAAATAAAAGAGGATTTTCACCTGAGACATATTCCTATTGTCATTTTCACTAGTTCCGCAGCCGCGCGCGACATTTGCCAGGCCTATGCGCTCTTTGCGAATTCCTACATTGTCAAACCGATGGGCCTGGATGATTTTTTGCAAACGGTACGGGACGTCGTGAAATTTTGGTCCATGACCGCCTCCCTCCCCTCATGACCTTCCAGCGCCTTGAAAAGGCGCTGGAACCCTTCGGGCGGTAGTTGTTGCTTCCGTTGCTGCATCCGCGCACCCAGCGACTCAAGATGCTCGCTCAAAAGTGTTTCCGCGCAAACCAAGGAAGGCAAGGGGTGCAAAGAACATGATCGTTTTCATGATTCCCCTCCAGCGGGGCGTTCCGTAAAACGCCCCACCGCAATTTTTTCTCGACTTTCGTCTTCATTCGGGAGCATGCAGGCGTTTCCTGCTTTATTCTCAATTATTATCGATGTCAGCCTGGCTTCACCGCTCCAGGTCGCCGGTTTGCTTGGAGGATGGTCGCGAAGATGAACCCTGCCGCTGCTGCGCTTTCCGGGTTTGCGTTGTTGATTCGGATTCCGCCCACAGGCTTGAGACGTCGATCTCTGTGCTCTTCCCAGTCTCCTCATCGAAATCGATATCCATCTGGACGCTCCGCCCGTTCTTTACCGCTTCCAGGTCGAGCTCATCGCTATCATCCGTGTTCACCCGCGAAATTTCGAATCCCTGTTTCTGCAAGGTGTCCTTATAAAACTGTTTGTCATGTCCAGTCGGCAATGTTTTAAGTTCTTCCACGAGTTGCTCAGTGGTGGTGCGATCGCGCTCACTATATGGATTGTTGCGCAATGCAGCGGTTCGGTGGCTTTCAGACTTGGTCGCTGCCGCTGCGCCCGCCCGGTTTCTATTATTGGCTAACGCCTGTTCCGTCGCGTCGGTTTTCCACAGATTAGTGACGATTTCAACTTCCGTCGCGCGCTGCGTATCCTCGTTCACATCAATCTGTACTTCCCACGTTTGATCGCCTTTAACAAGTTCATACTCCAGATAATCGGAGTTGCTATAGTTCGTCGAGGTAACCTTGTATCCTAGTTCTTCGATTTTTTTGAGATAAGCGTCGGCCTGCTCTCCAGGAGCCAATTCTTTTTGCAGCTCGGCTTGGCGCTGATTCCAGAGTTTGTCATTTTGCTCCGCCACGCTGGTGGAGGCGGATATCGCCAGAATAAAAATTCCTGCTAGACCAAATACCCATACTGTCGGGTTCCTAAATACCTTCATAAATTTCCTCATAACAATCTCCATCGTGAGTGAAAGGGTTGCAGCGGATAGGCAGAGCGAAACGATCTGTATCCGCCAAGGAATGAGGGTTACAACGTCACAAGCGGTGCGCTTTCCGCGGGGGCGCCCTATTAAAATTGTGGATTTCTCCTACGACTATTTCTCGCCTCATTGACGCGCTTCCTTCCCTTGCGGCTTCGGCGCTACGGTGTTGCAACAATAAAAGTGAGGGAGCTCGCTAGCGGACTGCGGGGCGGCTTTCTTTTTCATCCCCCATTTTACACAACGGGTCCGCGCCGACCGACAAGCAAGCTGATAGCAAAAGCGACTAAGAAAATCACAAAAAGAATCCAGGCAATGTGGCTTGCAGTCCCAGCGACTCCGGTCAATCCCAGCAGTCCGGCGATCAGCGCAATAACGAGAAACATAACAGCCCAGCTCAACATAAAGCGCCCTCCTTTCTTGAGAAGCTATAAGATTTTGTCTTTTGGAGTTAGCAACGCCCATGCCAGAAGAGCAAGACAACGGACTGAAGAATTCGCGAGATATCATCGCGTACGTTTTCCATTTTGTAGCTAATCGGTCACAAAGCTCTGTGGGTTTTTGCTGACAATCGAAAAACCCGCCCTTGAAGGGGAAGGAACAGAGGGTTAGATACTGTCATTGCGAAGAGCGCTTCGACAAAATGAGGACGGGCTCCGCGACGAAACAATTATTGTTTCGGACAGAGATGGTTTCGCGGAGTTTATTCTGAGCTTGGCGAAGGGCTCGCAATGGTCAAGCAGACGAATGAACATTCCTCCGCAAGAAGCCGCCAGGCACTAATTTTCTGGACGAGAACGAGCGCAGACTCGTGGACATTCGTCAGGTGGACAGGAGGGAAAAAGTGGGAGCGGCTCTAGGAATTTTTCAGCGGCAGAAAGACGCGAAAGCAGGCGCCGGAACCGGGTGCGCTTTCTACCTCAATCCTTCCCTCATGCGCGTCCACCAGATTTTTGACGATGAAGAGTCCCAGTCCCGTTCCTTCTTTCCGTCGAGGCCCATGCCCTTGTCGATATTTGCCGAACAGAAGCGGAATCTCCGCAGCGGGAATCCCGGCGCCGGTATCAGCCACCGACACCACGATTTCTCCTGGTTGGGAAGTTGAGCTAATGGTAATGCGCCCTTGCTTCGGCGTATACTTCACGGCGTTATAAATGAGATTCGCGAAGATTCGTTCAAGCGCAAGATGATCACCCTCGACCCATGGTGGATGCTCCTGCAACTGCATGTCCAGGGTAATCTGTCGATGACGCACCTCGCCAACATACTGCTGTCCCACGCGATGTAACAAATCATTCAGATTTACCAATTTCTTCGTCAGAGTGAGTCGATTATCTTCTATGCGTGAGAGATCGAGGTAATTGTTGACTAAAGAGAGGATCGTGAAAGCGTTGCTTTTAATCCACCGGGCTACTTCCTCACGCCTGGCAGCCTCGGGGCTGCCAATTCCATCAAGAAGGTAGTCCGTATACCCCATAATCGCAGAGATGGGATTCTTGATATCGTGGGTGAGCATGGCGAGAAATTCCGCGCGTTGCCGCTCCAAGGCTCGTCGCGCCGAAATATCGCGCGCCATGCTCAACACGCCAGTAGGTTGTTCCTGCAGATTAACCAGGATGTTGTCGCGGATTTCAATAGGCACGATGGTATGATCTTTACGCACGGCTTCTAACTCTATTATGGCTGGAAACCCGGAGGACCGAACCAGCGCTTGTTGCGCGCGTTCGTCCATCACCACGGCAGAGTCCGGTGTCAAGATTTTCCGGTAATGCTGCCCGATGAGTTCGTCTCGCGACCAGCCGAGGAGAACTTCAAGCCCATGATTCACCTCAGTAATAACACCCGCCAGGGTAAAGGATAAAATGGCGTCGCTCGCGTTTTCGAAGAGATTGCGATAGCGTTCCTCGCTCGCTCTCGCTTCTTGCTGCAAGCGCTGGCGCTCGATGGCGTAGCGAAGCGAACGCATGAGCGTGCGGGGATCCACCTCTCCTTTAATGAGATAATCCTGCGCGCCCCCCTGGACAGCCTTCACAGCAAGTTCTTCATCGTTGAGTCCGGTCAACACAACAATCGGCGTTTGCGCGGTGTAGGTCCGCATTTGTTTGAAGGTGTCGAATCCCCAGCTATCAGGGAGGGTAAGGTCCAATAAGATTACGGCAAACTGCATTTCCGCCAACTGCGTACATGCGGCGCTCAGGCGATCGACGTGCACGAGTTTAAACTGCATGGGATCGATCGCGCCAAGGGCTTCGCGTATCAGGCGAGCTTCTGCGGGATTATCTTCAATCAACAAAAGCGCTTGCGATTCGTTGTGTGGCATTTTTCCCTTCTTGCATTTCATGACATAGAAAGCGTGAATGAAACAGTGAAGCCTGATCCGGACTCGGATCCCACCCCGATACTCCCACCCTGCCGTTCGACAATCTTCTTACGATAGCGAACCCAGTTCCAGTCCCCGGAGATTCGTTGTGGGTGTGGAGTTGCTGGAAAATCACGAAGATCCTCTCAGTAAATTGGAGATCAGCGCCGATGGCGTGGTTCTGCAGCGCAAAAACCTACTATTGCCCTTTGGTTGAACCGATGCGAGCATATAAAAGAGCAGGACGAGCGATTTTCGACGCCGCAGTGGCGATGTACGTTTACTCTTGCACATCAAACTTGCGTAATCCAGCGATCTGCCGCGCCCGCTGACGGGCAAGAACGACGTCACGTTCGTGGCGGAGGTTCACGGTACGCATACGCATAACGCGTGAGTGGGTACTGCGAAGTAGTAAGAAGAAGCAGTGAAGAAGAAGAGCCTGATTCCCCTTGCTCTTTCGCTTCCACTGCGCCTTGTGGCCAGTCATACTCTCGCACGAGATCCTCATATACCTTCCCTGTGGTGCGAGTAGTGGACAAAATCCTACACAACATACGTGAATTTGGCAACAAAAAAATTAAAAGAGAAAAGACGTATCATACGTGAGATAACCACTCTTCAGTATTCTTCACGACCCCAGCGCTGAGCAGTTTGTACGACGGCATCGGCACTTGTCTTGCTAGAGATTCTTCTCCAGGAGGTTTTTCTTTATGGAAACTATGGATAGAAAAACGGAACCCACTCCCCTCAATCGCGACATCCTCAGTGGACAGTGGAAACAACTACGCGGCGCCCTGAAATCTTGGTGGGGCCTGCTCACAGATGACGATGTGGACAGAATCGCCGGTCAGAAAGATCGACTGATCGGAACGCTCCAAGAAAAATACGGCTATACACGCGATATAGCCCAACGAGAATTAGATCGACACTTAAAGGACTACGACGAAACTCATACAAGCGCTCAGTCACATTACGCAGAAACAACAGCAAAGGATCACAGCAGCCTCACAGGGAATGTGGGTCAGACTGTACAAGACGCTGCTCAAGGCATAGGCCAGCGTGTTTCACAAACGGCCAGCGAGGTAAAAGCGAAAACTGAAGAGCTCGGTTCCACCCTAACGGAAAAGACCCACAGCGCCACGACATCGGTCGGCGAAAGCATGAGCTCGCTTGCGGGGACCATTCGGCAGAAAGCTCCAACCGAAGGCGCTATGGGCACTGCCGCCGCTGCTGTAGCAGACCGCTTGGATACAGCTGGATCGTATCTCCAGGACAGTAGTCTAGAAAACATGACGCGTGATGTCACGGACTTGATTCGTCGTTATCCGCTACAATCCTTTCTCATCGGTATTGGTCTTGGCTATTTAGTGGCTCGCAACTCGGAGAGATAAGCATCATGCCAAACACGTCACGCCCCTCAACAGAACCGAGCTTAGCATCATTGATTGGCGGGATTATCAATGATGTCCGCGGTCTCCTCTTACAGGAATTCTCCATGGCGAAGCTCGAGGTTCGGGACGAGCTTCGCCGGTCAAAGGAAGCGGCCATCTCGTTCGGTATAGGAGTTGGCATCGCTGCAATTGGCGGCATCTTGTTGGTCCTGATGCTTGTCCATCTGCTGCACCTGTATACTACACTTCCCCTGTGGGGGTGCTACGGCATTGTTGGAGGGGTTCTCGTGTTCTTGAGTCTGATCTTCCTTTACAGCGGAAAAAAGACAGCGATGGATATTAAAGTTATTCCAGAGACAGTGGACACGCTCAAGGAGAACACGAAATGGATCAAGGAGACAACGACATCCGACAGAGTATGAAGAAAACGCGTCAGGATATGGCAGTAACTCGGGCAGCCATGACAGAGAAGATAGAATTACTTGAAGACCGCGTCCGTGAAACGGTAGAGAACGCTGCCTCTACCGTGGAAGATATTGTGGAGAATGTTAAGGAAACAGTTGATGAGACTGTCGGGGCGGTTAAGGAAACAGTCGGAGGCGCACAATCAACAGTCAAAGAAATTGTCGGAGAGGTAAAAGACACCGTGGACGATACTGTTATAAAAGTTAAGCAGTCATTCGATTTTCGCTATCAGATGGAGCATCATCCCTGGATGATGATAAGCGCTTCGGTGCTGATAGGTTACTGGCTTGGCGGCCGTGAGGCGAGAAACACGAGAACCGCTCACTCGAAACGCCACTCATTGCCAGAAGGAATGGCGCGACAGAGTCAGTATGACGAGCCAACAGGAAACGCCGAGCTGGCTAAACGCCATACTCCCAATTTTAAGACGCACACCTCAAGGCTGTGGAATAATTCGCTGAGTCAATTTGATGAGGAAATTGGCATCGTCAAAAAAGCAATCATCGGTGCGCTGCTGAGCAGTGTGGGGACCATAGCGAAACAGTCGATGCCCCGCATCGCCCCACGTCTTGACCAAGCTATTGACAGCGCAATGGTGAAGTTGGGAGCGCAGCCCGAGAAGCGGGTGCACCAGGAAGAAGAAGGCGTAAAACAGGATAACCAAGCCAAGCCCGATGGCGGCGCCGGGGCTTCTCACTCCTCCCCAGCAGCAACGAAGGAGCGGCACGATCAGAGCGTATTCACGTAGCAGCCGTAACGATCGTAAGCGCCCGTGGCGTCCTACCCCCCGCTTCTGCGTCGCAGGGGGCAACATCTTACGCCGTCATTTTTTCGCTGTGCTCATTCTTGAAAGCGCTCGGCACGATGGCGTGCCTGCGTAACAATCGATAAAATTCAGCCCGATCTTTCCCAGCTAAGCTCGCCGCTTGCGAGACATGGCCTTTGACCGCAGAGAGAATCTGGATCAGGTAATTCCGCTCAAATCTCTCCCGCGCCTCCCTCAGGGTACAGAGCTCAGGAGAGCGGAAACTCAAGAGATCAGTTTTCCCAAAAAAGAGTATATCGGGAGTAATCATTGCGCTAGGACTCAAGACCACTGCTCTTTCAACAATGTTCGCTAATTCTCGAACATTGCCTGGCCAATCATATAACATCAGCCGCTGTAATGCCTCCGGCGTAAAACCTTGAACGTTTTTGTCTATCTCTTGGACAAAGTGGCGCAAAAAGTGTTGCGCCAGCGGGACAATATCCTCAGGTCGCTCACGCAGCGGTGGGAGGATGATAGGAAGAACGTGAATGCGGTAGTAGAGATCTTTGCGAAATTTTCTTTCAGACACCAGCTTTTGTAAATCCTGATTGGTCGCCGCAACCAAACGGAGATTCACTTTGACGGACTGTTCCGCGCCTAAGGGATTGAATTCGCGCTCTTGTAATACGCGTAAAAACTTCACCTGTAAGGCGGGTGGTAATTCGCTAATTTCGTCGAGGAAAAGAGTGCCACCGTCGGCTTGTTGCAAAAGACCTTTTTTGGTCCGGTCCGCACCAGTATAGGCTCCCTTGCTATGGCCAAACAGCTCGTTCTCCAGCAATCCTTCGGGAATAGCGCCGCAGTTAATGGCGACAAATGGACCGAGCGCCCGACGACTGGCGATATGCAGAGCCTTAGCGATCAGCTCTTTCCCGGTCCCGCTTTCCCCGTAGATACACACCGTAGAGCTAGTGGCGGCGATCTGCACAACCTGATGCAGAATATCTTGCATGACGTCACTCGCTACGACGATATCATCGAACTGGTACCGCTCCTGGACGAGGGTGCGCAATCGCTCCACCTCCCCCTTCAAGCGACGCACTTCCAGGGCTTTTTCTAAACGGTGAAGAAGGTCAGAGGTGTCAAAGGGTTTCGTGATATAGTCGTATGCGCCCTTTTTCGTAGCCTCAACCGCCGTGTCAATCGTGGCGTGGGCGGTGGCGATAATCACCGGCAGGACGGGTTGTAGTAGAAGGAGTTTTTCCAGAACTTCAATCCCGCTTTCCTCGCCGATTCGTAAATCGACAATCGCCGCATCATGAACTTCTTTGGCGGCATAGGTCACCGCTTCAATTTTCGTTTCCGCTAAGGTAACCTGATAATCGGCGTCCTCTAATCGTAGCTTCAACAAGTTTAAAAGACTTTCATCATCATCAACCACGAGAATTTTCGCTTTCGCCATGGTCTTTTTTTCCTTCCCGGATGCGCGCTCGCTTGCTCTTCATCCTAGAACGGCCAGAAACGAATGCAAGCCGGGGCGCGTGTGGTTACATCAGGCCAGGCCATTGACGTTGTTCCCTGGGGTAGTGTTCAGTGGGTGGTATGGCGGTGTAGGGCCGAGTCTCGTCACTATTGCCTTAGGCATGCTGGCTGCAGTCTACTTCTGGATTCCCCCTCGTTATACTTTTACTG
>CAZCWX010000166.1:0-18667 GCA_964502465.1 uncultured Enterobacteriaceae bacterium
AGCGCGCGCTACGCCGCCGAGGCAGTGATCCCCACGACGGGGTTCCGTTGGCCAGAGGCCGGCAGCGGTCGTATACCAGGCTGCTGCTCGTAAGGACCCGGCAGATCCAGCTCTTTGGCTATCTCTCGCATGGCAGGTAAGACTTCCTCTCCCAGTAACCGCAGGCAGGTGCGGCGCTCCTCCATCGTCATCGGGCCATGATGGTACCAAATGCCAAAGATGCCCGGCCGCAACGTTTCGAGCATGAAGCGAATGCGCTTGATGACTGTCTTAGGAGTGCCTGCGATGATCAATCCGCTTTCCAGGGTAGACTTGAAGTTCTCGTTGATGCTGCGTTTTACTTCTTCAACATCGATCTTCCCTGGCGTGAAACGGATGATTTCCGCCCCAGTTCTTGGGTCGGTGAATACTTTAGCCAAGCGCTTGGTCGCTTCCTTGGAGTTATAGCCTGGAGGGAACATCCACTCAGCCCTGGCAAAGGCACCAAATCCACCACCATACACAAATCCTTTGGCCAGTTCCTGAGCCTTCTCTTCCGTCTCCGCTACACAGACGTTCTGCAGATACCCAAAGTTCTCCGGTCCAGCCTGATATCCTTCCTGTGCGGCCACGTCCGCATAAAGGTTGACCATCTCCACAGTCGGTTCGAGCTGGGTAGCCAAGGCGACGTAGGGGTAACGATGTTTCGCGCTCCACACCACCGTCTCTGGGCTGATGAGTCCCGGAATCCAAATCTGTGGCCGTGGTTTCTGCAGTGGCAACACCCAGGGATTCACAAAGCGGTAATGATAGTGCTTGCCCTCGTAGCGCCATGGTCCTGGCTTCGTCCACGCTTGAATAATGAAGTCGTGCGCCTCGTTAAAGCGTTCGCGGTTAAACGCCGGGTTGATGTTGTTGGCAATCTGTTCACTGCCGGCTCCACGCACCCAGCCTGGCACAAGGCGCCCACCAGAGATCAGGTCGATCATCGCCAGCTCTTCGGCTAGGCGCAGGGGGTCTGCTACCGGCAGTGGGTTGCCCAGCAGCACAATCTTCACCTTCTTGGTGATCCGGGCGAGGATGGCCGCCTCAACATCCATCACTGACCCCATACAGAAAGGGGTCTGGTGATGCTCGTTGAGCATGACGCCGTCAAACCCGAGATCTTCGGCGTAGATGCGCTCGTCCAGATACTCATTCAGCAGTTGGCTGCCTTTCTGAGGATCAAAATAGGTATTGGGCACACCAAAATAGCTGCTGCCATTTTTGATAATTTCGTCCTCGGGGACGTGGATATAGGCGCGCTCGGAAAACGACATAATATGCATCGCAATCCCTCCTTCGGCCTGCTCAGGCCAAAAAGCGTTGTAGATACTGGGTAAACTCTGCCTGCTTCTCAACCTCCGGTCGGTGGCCGCAGTTATCAAACACGACCAATTCAGCTTCTGCGATCGACTTCTTATACACCTCGGCTGCACTCACGGGCACGACCCGATCCTGTCTCCCCCAGATGAGCAGTGTCGGTAGCCCGACGACGCCTTGCAATAATGGTCCGAGGCTAGGATTATACATGTAGGGCTGCCAGGCCAGCCGGGCGGTTTCCGCGCGGGCGTCTTCCCAAGCCTCAAACTGCTCAGGGGTTTGTTCGCCCCCATACAACTTGGCAAACTCAGGAGTATTTTGGGCATCGTGCACGCTGGCATCAAGATACGCCCGTGCAGTCACGGTAAACAGGTCCATAATGTCGCCCTCTGGTGGCCGAATACCGGTCGGCGCCACCAGTACCATGCGACGGAACTGGGCGGCATCGCACGCCGCCATTTCGGCAGCAATCCAGCCGCCCAGCGAAAAACCGATCACATCGACCGGGCTCAGCTTGCGTTCTCGCACCACGCGCGCATAGAAACCAGCCAAATCACGAATGTTACTCACCCACTCGACCCGCGGCGACTTGCCAAACCCGGGGTGGTGCGGGATGAGGAGCGTACGGCTGCGCGCAAGCTCAGAGTGCCAGCGGAGCCACCCGGGATGTCCGAGTTCTTCATGCAGCACGAGCACCGGGTTGCCTGTGCCGCCCTCAATAAAGGTCAGCTCAGCACCCGCCACAGGCACTGTCTCTGCACGCCATTCCTGTGTGTTTGTTGCCATGTTTCTCCATATCCTCCTTTTGTTGGGTTTGGCATTGTGAGTCAGGCGCTTGATCGTCTGGCAGGTGCAACCTGGAGTGAAGATTTGCTAATGCCTGCCTCATTTCTCCCATACAAAGCGCTGACATTATGAGCTTATTCAAATCGTAACGCTTGCCCGTGTCAATCCACGCCTCCTCGAACTGGAAGGTGGCCTCCATGAGCCCTACCCCCTTTCGAGCAAATGTGCAATCGTTGACGTCGATGAATAGCGAGCGCTACGTTAGTGAGACCCGCTGTCTATGTATGCGGTGGTGGACCTTTGTTGTTGACCGATGAAGGCATGTCGTGTTCTCCCCTCCACAACACTCTTTAGAGGTCTCCTGCCGATATGAAATTCGCTGCGCCTTGTCAAGAGAACGCAGAGGCGGTCTTATGGGCTGAGAGTCTTTCTATCAAGTGGTCCATACGGGGTTCCTAACCTGGTCAAGGAAAAAACCTGACTAGCGGCCTGGGCAAAAGAGGAATAAGAAACAAGAACGTTACCTGAGTGCTCCCGTAAAGAAGCAGATGAGAAAGAGCACTGAAGCAGATCATCTATGCAAGGGCTGATTTTTGATTTTGATGGTCTTATCACTGATACCGAATTGCCAGCGTTCCAAACCTGGCAGGAGATCTACCAAAAATACGGTTGCTCGTTATCCTTATCGACATACGCGGCCTGTATCGGTTCGCCTGGCGCCTTTGATCCTCATGCTCATCTCGAGTCCCAGATTGGACGCACCCTCGATCGAGAGGAAGTCCGTGCCCAGCGCCGGCAACGCTACATGGCACTGACAGAAGCACAATCCCTCTTGCCAGGGGTCAAGGACTATATGACTGAGGCAAAACGGCTCGGCCTGAAACTTGGAATCGCCTCCAGCTCACAGCGTGAGTGGGTCGTTGGTCACCTGATGCAGTTTGGACTCGACAACTATTTTGACTGTATCAAGTGTGGCGATGATGCAACGCACGTAAAACCAGACCCCGAGTTGTATCGCCTGGTCTTACAGACATTCAACTTACCAGGAGACCAGGTTGTTGCTTTGGAAGACTCTCCGAATGGCGTACTGGCCGCCAAACGTGCAGGGATCTTTTGCGTGGCGGTGCCGAATGCGGTCACCCGCCAACTGTCTTTCGACCACGCGGACTTGCAACTCGCTTCCTTGGCAGCCGTGTCACTCGCACAGCTTCTGGAACAAATCCGCAGCGATGGACACCTGTAATTGAAGAGAAAGGAGCAACAGACAATGCCACACGCACACGACCGTGGAGGATGGCCAGGAGCAGGTTCTCTTAACCGAGCTGAACATAACTTCTCGATGTGGGAGAAACGAACCGACGCGTTGCTCGTTCTCCTCACCAGTCCAGAGAAACAAGTGATGCGAGTTGACGAACTCCGTCGGGCGATTGAAAGTCTTCCACCTGATACGTATGAGAAGCTCAGTTACTATGAACGCTGGATCACTGCCATCGAGGCGCTGATGATCGAGAAAGGTATCTTGACACAAGAAGAAATAGAGAGGAAGGCAGAATCGCTGTAGGAGTTATCCTCTACGCTCTCCTTTGGGCGGCTACACAGTACCGTTCCTACACGTAAAGGGTTACACAGGGGCCCGCATGGAAACAAAATTCAAACCAGGAGATCGAGTGCGGATTCGCCAGGGTTCTCCACCCGGACATTTTCGCACCCCAGCGTACATTCAAGGAAAAATCGGGCGTATTGAAAAGATTCACGGCACATTTCGCAATCCGGAATCACTGGCATACGGAGGCGACGGCCTGCCGAAACGGTTTCTCTATCTCGTCTGCATAGACCAGACACAGGTGTGGGACACATACGGGGCCTCACCACAAGACAAGCTCCTCATCGACATCTACGAACATTGGCTCGAACCAGCCTGATAGCGCTTGGCGATTGCAGACTACGGATTGCGGACTGACAAAATCAGAAGAAAACGAAGGTAGTTATGCACAAACACGGACACGAGGCACACGCACCCATCACCGACGAGCAGGGGCTGACACAGTACGAAAAACGGGCATACGCGATTCAAGCGCTGCTCATCGAAAAGGGCATCGTCACGGCAGATGAAGTACGACGGGCAATAGAAGCCATGGACGCGCGGACTCCTGCGCTCGGTGCCACAGTAGTCGCACGCGCCTGGGTGGACCCTGCATTCAAGGCGCGCTTGCTTGCAGATGCCAAGGCCACCGTTGCTGAGCTTGGGATCGATACCGGCTCGCTCAACACGCTCGTCGCTATTGAAAATACTGACACAGTGCATAACGTCGTCGTGTGCACGTTGTGTTCCTGTTATCCCCGCTCCATCCTTGGCTTGCCGCCAGATTGGTACAAAAGCCTCAGTTACCGCTCGCGCGTTGTGGTTGATCCACGTGGCGTCTTGAAAGAATTCGGCTTGGACCTCGATGCTGACATAGAAGTGCGAGTCTATGACAGCACTGCGGATATGCGCTACTTGGTGATCCCGGCACGTCCACCAGGAACCGAGCGTATGAGCGAAGATGAGCTCGCCAGCCTCATCACCCGCGATAGTATGATTGGGGTAGCCAAAGCGCGGACACCGGATACACGCTAACGCTCTCACACCTTTCAGATTGAAAGAGGCATTACGTCGAGACGATGAGGGAGTGGGGTGGGCTTCCAATATGGGAACAGAATCGTTCTTAAAGGCCACAAAATATGGCCTTTTTTATCCTTTTGCTTCCCTCTTTCCGTTGCCCACTGCCTACCGTCTGGCACGGGCATGGGGGAGGAGAGAAGCACGGCGCAATCCCAGCATTATTGAGGCGGTCCGCGCAAACGCCATGCTGGTCTTAGGACCATCAGCCTCGCCGACGATGATTAGGAATCTCGGCGAGCAATTTTTTGCCGTGCGCAGCTATGACGAACTAGACGCCTTTGCCGTTCTGACCCATTCCTGGCGGCGATTAGAAAAATGGATACGGATAGAGGGAGAGGAGAAGTTCTTGCCTCTCACAAGAACGAGACAGGGTATACTTTTACTGACCTTCCACGTCGGGGGTGGCTCCTTGATCTTCCCCTACCTCCGCAGTCGCGGTATCGTATCTCATTATCTCTCGATCTCGCTGCGCCAGGTTCGTGTTATGACTGACCGCATCCAATATACCTTTGGCCGGTTTCGACTGTGGGGGATTCAGCACCTTGCGGGGCACAACATCATCTTCGTGGGTGGGAGCAAAGACCAGATTCGCCAAGTGCTCCGCCAAGGGGGGATCGTCGTCGCGTTGCTTGATGTCGTCCCTGACGCATTGCATATTAAAGACTTCGCCGAGGTCTCTTTTTTTGGTCGTCTGGCGCGATTTCCCACTGGCCTCCTCGCTGTGGCGGCAGAGACCGATGCCGCCGTTGTTCCGTTTTTCGGTAGAGTAGAGGAGGACTTGCATCGCCATCTTTCTTTTGCGGCACCCCAGCATATAGGGCAGATCGAAAAGAGTCTGGATGCTCTTGTTGGTCTTTTAGAAGAGTATATTCGACGTTATCCCCAAGAATGGCATTTTTGGCCTGGGCTCCAGTATTTTTATGGCCAGGAGGGTCGCTAGTGGCTGGAAAGAAAATTCCTATCCTGACAATATCATTCATACCGAGTGTTAGGGAACACCTAAATATCCTGTGCGATTTTCACAGTTTTACGCCGGCTTTTTCCCCGCCGCCATATTGAGCCGGATTCTCTCGTTGATTTCGGCCTTGAGTCGTTCCAAGACGGAATTCTTGTCGGTGGTTTCCAGAATACGCCGAACGATGATCTTTGGTCCTTCAGGTCCCCAGGAGGCGCCGTTCTCCAGGTAGACTTTTGCCGCCTGCCCGACAATATAGGAGCCAAACCCGGCGACTCCCCCGTGAGGGAGGGCGGTCAGGACCGTACCCGCTCCTAACGTCAGCCCTTTGAACACCGAAGCGGCAATATGGGTTGCCATCTCAACAGCCGTGACCCCTCCTGCGGATAACAGGATGGCGTTAATCAGCGCACTGGCATTTGCCCACGACATCCGAATCCCATAGATGCGCGACAGCGCAAACACCATCGCCACATCAACAGCGCTCCCGCCGAGGACATCCGCAATCGGAATGGGATTCACCGCGACAGCAACAGCCTTGCTCACGGCAAAACTCCAAATGGTTTTTGTCGCTTGTTGATCGCGGAGCTTAATTCTGATTGCCGCAATTCTATCGCTCGTATCGGCTGCATACAGGGCGGCATTTAACGCCAACAGTGCCTTGCCATCCTTCGCCAATACTTCCAGCATGCGCACTTTTAACTGTTCGACATCCGGTCGCGATTTGCGCCACTCGACACGGGTTGTGCCATCGACTGACTCGATCACATACTCTTTTGCCAGAGGATCGGCTGTGGTTTCAACAATATCATCCGCACTCACGAGCCTGGGCAGCCGCTCGGTCTGTAAGACCTCTCGAAGCTGCTTTCGTTGTTCATCGCTGTACAGATCGACCTTGTTGAACACGAGAATGATCGGTTTATGGCTGGTCGCCAGCTCGGCTAACGCAGAGAACTCCTGGCTATTGAGGTCCGAGTCAATGACAAAGAGGATTACATCGGCACGCTGCGCCGCCTCGCGTGCTATCTTCGCTCGCATTGCCCCGTTCACCTCGTTAATGCCTGGCGTATCGATCAGAACGACCTGCGAAGCAGCAAAACCGGGGATACAGTAGCCGCATCCTTCCCATGAGCACTGCCAGATTTCCTTTGTCCAGCCTCCACGGACATCCACCTGCGCAATCGATCGACCGATCAGCGCATTGATCAACGCAGACTTGCCAGTATTGATCTCCCCGAACACCGCGATCTCGACCCGTCCAGTCTCGAGTTTGCGTGTCATCGCCTGCAGTTGTGCAAACTCATTTTCAAGAGTGCTTTTTTCCTCCTCGGAACATCCTTCATACTGCCGCAACGTTTGGCGCACGGCGGCGAGGGCTTTTTCGTAGTGTTGTTGTTCATTGTCAGAGAGATTTACACGCATCGATGTTCCTTTACACTGAGTCGAGAAGCTCCTTCTTGCACTAACTGTACTAACTCTGTTGGGTTGGTTATTTCTTTCCACTGAGCCCTGGCGAGGGAGTCTAGGCCCCCTTGCGGCCCTCTCATCTCGTTGCGGAAATACTCTATGAATACGCGCCCAATCCAGCGCGTGACGAAAGCTTGAGTGAGTCCTTGCAGCGCTCCTCCAGCAAGGGTGCCGACACCAGGAACCGTTTTGAGCAAGGAGGCAATGACGGTTGCGACCGCCGGGGTTGCAGCTGTGACGCCAAGAGTGGCAAGCACGGTTTTGCTCAACTCGCGAATCATGCGCACGGCAGCTTCCACTGTCAGGTTTTGGTGGTAGGTCCGCGCGAGATCTACCACCATTTTGGACGAAATGGTTAATCCAGCCGCCACATCAACAACCGGGAAGGGACTCAGTGCAGCAATGCTGCCCGCTTGCCACATGTACGTGGTGACCAATTCGGCTGCGTGTTGATCAAGCGAGGCTTGCACCAACTCCTTTGCATCCTCAACCAACCCACGCGAACGTAGCAGCAGGTTTGCCAGCAAAATGCCCCGTGCATTGTGTTCAATCACCGTTCGCATCCTCTCAGCCAATGCCGTGATATCAGGCTCTACAGTGATTGACTCTTCCGTTTCTGTGCCGTCTGGCAAGATCCGCACACGAGTACGAGCGGAAGAGGCCGCTCTGATCGCAACCACATCTTCGCCCGGTACGAGCCCTTTTACCTGCTCGGTGATTTGCTGCAACAGCAGGGGAAGATCTGCATCCGTGAACCAATCTGCCTTGTTCAGGCAAATCAACACTCGTTTCTTCATTTGCACCAGCAAAGCGAGAATCCTTGATTCAGAGTCTTTCAGGGGACCATCGAGCACAAAGAGTACTAAGTCGGCATCTCGCGCCGCTCGTCGGGCAAGAAATTCACGCTCTGCACCATGTATTTCGCTAAGACCCGGGGTGTCCACCAGGAGTACTTTGTCAAACTCCGACCACACGATTTCATTGCGCGTAATGGTCGTCCCGGCTCTTGCGTCTGTGCGGAACACTTCTCGTCCGGCCAGAGTGTTGAGCAGAGAAGATTTACCACTGGACACAGTGCCAAAGGCAACGAGTTCAAGGGTCTGGCTCTCCAGCTTGCGGTGTAATTCGTCATACCGTTCTCGTATTTGCGCTTCTTCAACGGCAGGAACAGGAGTTTTTTCGATAAATTCCTGTGTCTCACGCATCTGCTGCTGAATCTCCTCTCTTTGTTCTTTGAGCGTCATCTGCGTTATGTCTCTTGCCTGCCTCCTCCGAGCAGAGGCAAAAGGCCTGGCGTTCCGCCAGAGGAAAAGAGCGAACCAGAGAGCTAAGATGAGAAGAAGGGTGAAACTGAGGACAACCCCACCCACATACATATACCCAAGGAGAGGGCTAATCGATGAAATTTTCTCGTAGTGAGTAATAATGAGGGGAGGAATAGAGAGCAAAGCATACGCTGCAACTGCCGCGAGTAACACGAAAAGGAAACGGGAGGCTTTCTGAATGATAGACATCAGTGCTTCTTTTGCAGGAGCGCAATCTTGAGACCAATAGGAGGCCAGCGACGCTCGCAGACATGGACGGGAAAAGACATGCGATGTATATGCTACCAAGGAAACAGAAAAAGATGAAGGGACGGCAACAGAATGGCTAGAAAACCTGAGGTGCGCGTCCGCAGTGTTCTGAATCGCCGCAGTTTTCTCAAAGGTCTAGGGGCAACCGTTGCAGGGGCAACCATGTTAGACCGCACGATGCTTGGAGGAAAGACCAAAGGGGTTGTACAAGCAGCAGAACCTCTGTCAGAAGGAAAAGGACGTTCTCTAGCAAAGGAGCCTCGCATGACCCGATTTGGCATTCAGATCGAACCCCAGTTTGGTTTCACGTACACGGAGGTCGCAACCATTGCGAAAGAGGCCGAGCGTATGGGTTTTACCGGGCTCTGGGTATCAGACCATATCTTCTTCGACGCCCAATCTGAACACCGCAACTGCCTCGAGGCCTGGACCCTGCTCACCGCGCTCGCGTTAATCACGACACGACTGCGGCTGGGAACCCTGGTCACCTGCAACTCCTATCGCATCCCGAGCATGCTGGCGAAGATAGCCGCCAGTTTCGACCATCTCAGCAACGGACGGCTGGAGTTCGGTATTGGCGCAGGGTGGAAAGAACTGGAATATAAAGCCTATGGTATTCCCTTCCCTCCCGTTGGCACTCGACTGGCGCAACTCGAAGAGGCTGTCCAGCTGATCCGTCTGTTGTGGACACAGGAGCAAGCCTCTTTTTCTGGGAAATACTATCAGTTGGCGAATGCCATGTGTGCGCCTAAGCCTGTGCAGAACCCCCTGAAGCTGTGGATTGGTGGGGCAGGAGAAAAAAAGCTCCTGCGTATGGTTGCGCAGTATGCCGATGGCTGGAACATGTTATTTGGCGTGCCCCTGCCGCAGGTGAAAGGGAAACTCGAAGTACTCAAGCGTCACTGCGATGCGGTCGGCCGCGATTTCTCCACAATAGAAAAATCGTTGTTTATCGTCGCCTGTGTTGTGGACCAAGAAGAAGAACTGAATACGCGGGCGGCAGATCTGCAGAAAGCTTTGGGATCTGCGAGTATACTTCACACAGCCCGTGCAGCAGGGACAGCCGGAACGCCAGAGCAAGTGGCGGAAACACTGCGTAGTTTTCAAGCTTTAGGATTCGACTATTTCATCGCCATGTTTCCCTACAAACAGGATCGTGAGATGCTGCAACGTTTTGCGGAAACTGTGATGCCCAAAGTACAGAAATGAGACGATCCTCATGCCGGACATGATTGCCCAACCAGAAGCTCGGTTAGCAAGCCTTATCGAAATCAACCAACTCTTGATGAGTGCAGCCGAGCCGGACGATCTTCTGCAAGCGATTCTCGAATCCGCGCTGCGTCTGTTCTCAGCCATCGGTTGCAGCATTGCGCTTATTGACGAAACAGATCAACAACTCACGTTTGCTTTCGTCGTCGGAGGAGCACGGGTCGAGCAGTTTCGCATTATTCTTGGGCAGGGCTTCATTGGCTGGGTGGCGCAAACCGGGCAAGGGGTTATATGCAACGACGTGACCCAGGACCCGCGCTTCTTCGGAAACGTTGACCGAAAAACGGGGTTCAGAACACAATCCGTCCTTTGCGCCCCCCTCAAGCAACGTGACCAGATCATTGGCGCGATTGAAGTCCTGAATACCACTAACCCCCAAGGTTTCACGCAAGAGGACTTGCAACTGCTCATGGCTTTTGGAGGACTCGTCGCCACCGCAATCACTCGTGCACATATCTTCTCTTCGGTTCGCAACGCCAGCTTAGCGTTTCAAGAGGTCGTCCACGATCGCTATCGTTTAGTCATTGGTACCAGTGCTGCGATGCAAGAGGCCATACGAGTTGCTCGCACAGTGGCAGCAACGAATACCACTGTCCTGTTGTTGGGAGAAAGCGGCACTGGTAAAGAAGTGCTCGCGCGAGCGATTCACCAATGGAGTCCCCGTGCAGACCGTCCCTTTGTTGCCGTCAACTGCGTCGCGCTTACTCCAGAACTCTTAGAGAGTGAATTGTTTGGGCACGAGAGGGGAGCCTTCACCGGTGCGATAGCGCAAAAGAAGGGGAAATTCGAATTGGCTCAAGGAGGCACAATTTTCCTGGATGAAATTGGCGACCTTGCTCCGAATTTGCAAGCAAAGCTGCTGCGAGTGCTGCAAGAAAGAGAGTTTCAACGTGTTGGAGGAGTGAAAGACATTCGTGCTGACGTGCGCATTATTGCTGCGACGAATCGAGACCTGCTCGCAGCCATGCAACAGAACGCTTTTCGCGAGGACCTGTATTACCGCCTCAATGTCGTGTCTATTCTGCTGCCACCGCTGCGGGAACGGACAGACGACATTCCTGTGCTGGTCGAACATTTTCTTGAGCGATTTTGCCGGGAGATCAAGCGCGAATCGCTCGGCATCGAGCGCAACGCAATGGAATTACTGCAAGCCTACTTATGGCCAGGCAATGTACGTGAGTTGCAGAATACTATGGAGCGGGCGGTGGTGTTGTCTTCTGGATCAACTATCACCGAGTCTGATCTACCTACTCGCATCCGTCACCAACCGCTGAGCCTCGGGAACACAGTTCCCCAACTCCAACCCTCCGAAAACTTGCTCCCGTTAGTTGAAGCTGTCGATGAATTCAAACGAACCCTTATTCGCAAAGCGCTAGAATCAACGAAGGGAAACCAAACACACGCTGCCAAGCTGCTCGGTCTGCGGCAAGCGAATCTCTCGCGCATGATGAAAACGTTGGGAATTCGTTAAAGTGCAGGCCATCTGCGGGTGGCCTTTCTCTTGTCACCCCAAAGTCCCCCCAAAGCTATTGCAAAACGACATAGGATATCTCCAAGTGAGATAGGCAAAGCCGCCTGTTCTTGTTCATCCCCCGTCACAAAAAGGCGCAAGTTCCTATCAATACAGAGATTCTTCCCAAACTCCAGTGTTGGCATATGGATTGCGGTTTGTTGAAAACAACCACCAATACAAAGGAGAAAGGGGAACCGTATGGAACGCTGTGACGATGTAAGAGAGGCCTTCGAGCGAACGATCGGGGCGTTCAACGCACGCAATCTTGATAATCTTGCTGCCTTGGTCCATGACAACGTTGTTCAAGCTGGCGCCCTTTCCCCTCTCCCGCTGGAGGGAAAAACTGCCCTGCGAGAACACTATCGAAAGTTTTTCATGAACTATGAAAACAGCTCTTTTACCCCAATTAATCCCCACTTTTGTGTAAGTGGCAGTACCGGTACCTCTTGGGGACATTTTGCACTGACGCTGAAACCAGAAGGCGCAGCGATGACCATCCCGGTCGGATGCTATACGATGACCTTCACAAAAGACGAGGGAAAATGGCTGGTGGTCGCCGCCCATTTTTCCTGGCTTCCTCAGTGCAACTAATACCAAGTTGCCATTCATCAAGGATAAGGTGCGTTCGTGCTTCGACGGGGTTCAGCACGAACGGATTTCTTTCTCAGGTCTGGGTTTCCCGTTCGCTCTGAGCCGAAGGAAACCAACTCGGATTGATGGAGATAATACATGAAGAGTATCTCGCTTATTTCCACGGCTACACAGAAGCTCTCTGTCCCACAGTGGCTCAGTCATCTGTTCATTGGGATGGCAGTATGCACGGTCATAGGATTTAGTTATAGCCTTGTCCCTGAGGCGGGGAGCAGTATTTTTGATATTGACAGCCCGATATTTGGCACACCTCCAGGTGAGCCCTACAACATTGAGGTGACCGGCATAGAAATCTCTCAAGGGATGCAAAATCTCGCGAATGACATGCCGCTTGTTGCGAACCGACAAACGATTGTGCGTGTCTATGCACGGGAGACAACAGGCCGTACGATCGACAACGTAAAAGCTATGTTGTTCGTTTCGGTGGGCGCCCCAACCGAGGACGGTGGGGCCACAGGCTTCGGTTTCAACACCGAAAGTCCAGCGATCACCGTTACTCCCACAGGCGGTTCTCGGCTCAACTTCGAGGACAGTTTCAATTTCGACATTTCCATCAACTACCCTGATAACGCCGATATCTCCGGACCCGGAAGCCTCACGATTGAGGCAGAGGTGAACTGGGACCGCATGGGTGACGAATTAGACGCAACCGACAATCAGATTGTTGTTGGTCGCCCTCTCCACCTCATTGCATGGGACGGGTACGACGCGGATGGTGACGATCTCGTCTACACTTTGTTCTATAGCTCTGACGGTGGTAAACAATGGACTCCGCTGAGATTTGAGATGAAGGAGACCAGAATAATGGTGGATCAACGGTTGCTTGATGACATGGCCGGTAGCCGGACAGCCATGATGAAAGTGCTGGCAAGCGATGGCGTGAACACCGGAATCGATGTCACGGAGACGGCCTTCGCCTCACCAGGCGCTGCACCACACATTGCAATCCAGTCACCACAGAACGGGATAATCATTGCGGAGAACGAGCCTCTCTTATTGATCGGACACGCTATCGACAAAGAGGATGGAATCCTTCGAGATGCAGCACTGTTCTGGAGTTCAGATCGCGATGGACGTCTTGGGACAGGCCACAGGCTACGCGTCAACAACCTCTCCTCTGGTCATCACACCATTACTTTGGTTGCGATTGACAGAGACGGTCTGTAACAATCAAGGCAGTCACTTCTCTCAAATGAAAGGTCACATAAACTCCTATAGGCCTTGGCAGGGTCCACGCTACCAAGGCCTCCTAAGGAAGCGCTATCTGAAAATGATATGGGGTATTCCCAAATGAGATAATAGCCCCTCATTACTCCTCCTTCTCCCCTCCACATATCTCACCCAAACCCTATCTAAATCAGCACCTTGTGAGAATGCCTCTGTCTTGGCACAGGAAGTGGATTCAACCTAGAAGGGTGAGAAGAAAAGCACTTCTCACCCAGAAGGAGGCAGCATGGAAAGCGCAAGTGCTATCGTGTGGCCACCCACAGTTTTAACAGGGCAGGGATTTTGCAGCCTGTACGAGCACGCACTTCGCACCGATAGGCAGCACACGCCAACACCACAACTGGTCACTCTCCCTCCCACTTCATCGACTCCCAACTATTTCACAGGTTCTGGTTCTGAAATACAGCTGGGTTACCAGAAGGCAGTTCCTCCTCCCGGGCTTGTCCGAGACATTTTTGTTGGGCGGGAACGAGAGTTGGAGGAGTTGCAGGTCGCCTTGGAGGCCACCATCTTGGGCCACGGGCGTGTTGTCCTGCTGGCAGGTGACCCGGGGATTGGCAAGACTCGGACGGCAAAGGAACTCGCTGCTGCTGCTTGCCGGCAGGGGGCTCAGGTCCTGATCGGCCGCTGCTACGAGGGGAGCGGTGCCCCTCCCTTCTGGCCGTGGGTGCAGATCGTTCGCTCCTATGTTCGCCACTGCGAGGCACAGACCTTGAGGCAGGAAATGGGAGGCGGGGCTGTCGATATCGCCCGGGTGATTACCGAGGTCCGCGAGCATCTGCCCGATCTCCCTTCCCCATCAGCCCCTGAGCCAGAACAGGCGCGGTTTCGCTTCTTTGATAGCCTAACTACTTTTTTCAAGACTGCCGGACAAGCGCATCCCTTAGTCCTCATCCTGGACGATCTGCATTGGGCCGACACCCCATCGTTACGGTTGCTCCAGTTCCTGGCGCGAGAGCTGAGCAACGCCCCGCTGCTTGTGCTTGCCACATACCGCGATGTCGCAGTTGGACGCCAGCATCCACTGAAACAGATCCTAGGAGAACTGGCGCGTGAGCCAGTGACCCAGAGCATCCTTCTCCAAGGGCTTACTGAGCGAGATGTTGCCCGCTTCGTCGAGCACACTACTGGTGTGCAACCCCCCGAGACCCTTGTCGCCGCCCTGTACAAGCAGACGGAGGGGAATCCTTTTTTCATGACCGAAATCGCACATCTGCTGGTCACCGAAGGGGACGAATGTGTTCTCCACGATTTCCAGTCCGCAATCGATCTCCCTATCCCTCAGCGGGTGCGTGAAGTGATCGGCCGCCGCTTAGACCATCTGTCGGCGGACTGTCACTGTGTCCTTGCCACCGCTGCTGTCATCGGCCGGGAATTTTGCCTTGCAGTGCTCAAGCGCGTGAGTGACCTCTCCTACGAGAGAGTACTGGATGTGCTGGAGGAGGCGGTAGCGGCTCGCGTCATTATGGAAGTGCCTGGGACAGCAGGTGTCTACAGTTTCTCCCATGCTCTTATTCGTGAGACTCTCTACAGAGAGCTGACTCTCAGCTCCCGCATGAAGCTACACCACCGTGTCGGCGAAGCACTAGAGAGTCTGTACGCCGCGCACTTGGTACCACACCTGACGAAGCTCGCACACCACTTCTTCTTCGCTGTGCACGTCGGGGGCGACGTCAACAAGGCTATAGAATACACCACGCAAGCTGGGGCACGAGCGACCGCCCTGCTCGCCTACGAGGATGCGGTTCGTCATTATGAGCGTGCCCTGCAACTCCTGGAACTTCAGGGAGCCGACGCAACACGGCACTGTGAAGTGCTACTCGTTCTCGGCGAGGCCCAATGCCGAGCCGGAAATATCACAGAAGCGAAGGACACCTTCCTCCAGGCTGCTGTTGTTGCCAGGGCGCTGGGTGTGCGTGTCGGTGCGCAGCAGGTCGCGCCGTTGCTTGCCCGGGCTGCACTAGGGATAACAACCGGATTTTCGGGTATTGCAGTGAAAGCCGGTACCGTTGACCCGTCTGTGGTGGACCTTTTTGAGGAGACTCTCAAGTCCCTCAAAGAAGAAGACAGGACCTTGAAGGCCAGAGTACTCGGCCGCTTAGCGATGGAGCTTTTCTGGTCGCCGGCGGCGGAGGAACGACGGGTCGCGCTCAGCCAACAGGCAGTCGAGCTGGCTCGTCGGGCTGGCGACGCGGCAACACTCGCGTATGCCCTGAACGCGAGACGTCTCGTATTGTGGGGGCCGGAGAACGTCGAGGAGCGGCTTTGCGACGCAGCCGAGATTATTCAATTAGCCGAAGAAATCGGCGATTGGGAAATGGCCTTACGGGGCTATATTTGGCGCATCACCGATTTGGTCGAATTAGGAGACTTCCAGACTGCGAACCAAGAGATTGCCACGTACACGCAGCGGGCAGAACAGTTGAAACAACCCTTTTACCTCTGGGTCCTGACTGCCTGGAAAGCCATGCAGGCAGGGATGGAAGGCCGGTTCACCGAAGCAGAACAGCTCGCGCATCAAGCCCTGACGATTGGTCAACGGGCACAGGATGCCGATGCAGCGCAGTATTTCACTGCCCAGATGCTTGCGTTCCGCGGCGGGCGTGGGCTCAAAGACAGCGAGACTCCAACGAGGGAGCTGGTTGAACAGTATCGCATGATTCCTGCCTGGCGCTGCGCTTTAGCCCTGATTTATGCCGACCTCGGTCTGAAGGCCGAGGCTCGACGCGAGTTTGAATTCTTTGCCGCGCACGACTTTGCGAATCTTCCACAAGATCGGGAGTGGCTCTGCGCGATAGCAAACCTCTCTCAGGTCTGTGCGTTCCTGCGTGATACCTCGCGGGCAGCTATCTTATACCAGCTCTTGCTTCCCTACGCCGACCGTTACATTGTCGCCGGTCCAGCGATCGTGTGTGTCGGCTCCGCCGCTCGGTTCTTAGGGCTCCTGGCCATGACCATGGGCCGCTGGGAAGAGGCACAGGGTCACTTCCAAGCCGCCTTGCAAGGGAACACACGGATAGGGGCTCGCCCGCTCGTGGCACTGACCCAACTGATGTACGCCTTTATGTTTCTGGTTCGGAAGCAACCCGGGGACTTGGAGCAGGCCTTGGAACTTGTGCAGCAGGCATTGGCCACCGCTCAGGAGCTCGGCATGCACGATCTTATGAACAGGGTACTCGCTGTAGCGGCGAAGACGCAGCGGACCAACTCTTGTGCAGAGAAGGATGCAACAGCAGCTCATGTAGGGGTGGAATTGTGCTCTGCCCCAATGGAGACCGGCACGATAAGTTCATCGCCGGGAGACGGTCGAACTGGCACGACCTCTCCCTGCAGTTCTACCAGAGAGCCTGCTAGAGAGGCTCAACCTATAGTACCTCTACAATCCTTCACTCAGCAGCCTACGTCCATGACTAGCCTTTTCCGTCAGGAAGGCGATTACTGGACCATCGCTTATCAAGGGGCCATGTTTCGCCTCAAACACCTCCAAGGATTGGGGTACATCGCTCAGCTTTTCAGGCATCCAGGCAAGGAGTTCCACGTGCTCGACCTGGCCACCACCACAGCCAAAGACTCTGTTGTTCCTTCTTTCACCGGGAAAACAGTATTGACCGAACTCGGCACCGTGGCTGGCGATTTGGGCGACGCTGGCGAGATTTTGGATCCTCAGGCCCGCGCCGTCTATCAGCGCCGGCTCCAGGAGTTACGCGAAGAGCTCGAAGAGGCACAAGCCTTTCATGACGCAGGGCGCACTGCATCTGCGCAGCGCGAAATAGCCTTCCTCACTCATGAACTCGCTGCCGGAGTTGGGTTGGGCGGGCGTAACCGGAAAGCGGCGTCAGCGGCCGAGCGAGCACGGATCAACATCACCAAAAGGATCAAAGCGGCTATCGCGAAAATCGCCGAACACAGCCCGACTCTGGAATTATACCTGACTACAACCATTAGGACCGGACTCTTTTGTTGTTACACACCTGATCCCCGGATTCCTGTTTCCTGGGATTTCTAATCCCCCCGCGCTGCGCGCTGCCCCCCTTTGAAAAAGGGGGTAAGGGGGGATTTACTCATGTTGAGTTATGTAGTGTGCGAATGTTTTGTGGTCTGTTCAGAAATAAGGACGTAAGTCCGCGATTTCATTGTGGGTGGCGACGCAGGCGTCATGACTGGCTGATTTAGTACCTGCCTTTCCTTTTTCCTCCTCTGCTTTAAGCACAGCACCGCTCGCTTCAAGCCTGGCTTCGGACTGTTGAAGCGTAGGCATGACCTGCGTACTCCGGCATTCCTCCTCTGCTCCCGCTGCAGTCACAGTGTGACTCCTCAAGTCACGCCTTACGGGCAAATTCACAGCGGCTGAGAGCCGCAAAGGAGGATTATATGAAGAGTGCCTTTGCACGAGTGGTATCACGGAGGATCGCTCCGTTGGCACTGGCAACAACCATAATCACTTCGACTGGCACCGGCTGGGCAGGCACAGACGTTGGCAACGGCTACGGCATGGTCGGTATTACCTTGGGACAGACCATTCGACTGAACGTAGTCAACCTCGGCGGGCCAGACACTCTGCCATGCGACACGACGCTTACGTTTTTCGACAGCGAGGGAAACGTTTTAACGCGATTCACAGAAAGCATGGATCCTGGCCAAGCCGCATTTCTGGACTTGCACGGAGAGGATCTCGTGCTCCGTGTGAGAGAGCGGATGCAGATTCGTGCTACGATGGAGGCCACCTGCCGCTCCGAAGGGGATCCGCGAGATTTACCGACCACGCTTGAGGTTTTCGACGATAAAACTGGTCAAACCAGCATCATCCTGAACCCGGTAGTACTGAAGGGGTTCAACCCACAACCTGAGCCCCCAGGCTCACGGTTGAACCTTTTGGGCCGCTAATCAAGGAAAGCATCCCTAGCCATGAACAGTCTGGCAAAAGAGACACTATCAGTGAGAAGGAGAACAGTATCATGAAAAACATTTGGTAGCCGTTGACGGGGGTAGCAACATCCCCGTGAAAAGCCACCGTTAATTTGTTAGTCTCAGGTCAATGGAAGCTGCACGGTTGACTTGTGCCCATCCCGGGATTGCGCCTGAAGACTGGCAGCGCAGGCCGCCCAGTGTCCCGCAGGTGATTCGGCACGTGTTGGAGCGGGGGGCGGTGCTGGAACACGAAGTCAGCCGGCTGCGTGCCGAGAATGAACGACTGCGAGAGCAAACGCGGCGATCTTCGCGGA
>CAZCWX010000167.1:0-13165 GCA_964502465.1 uncultured Enterobacteriaceae bacterium
AGTGAACATCTCGCGGATCGGGCTAATGCGTTCAACGACAGCATGGGCTTCTCTGGCCTCCGCCATAATCGCCCCCATCAGGAAAGCGCCCAGAGCGACCGAAAACCCCAGGGAAGCGCCAAACACCGCCAGGCCAAACGCCAGCCCCAGCACGGTAACAGTCAGCATTTCATTACGCTGAAAGCTCGCAACAAAAGTCAACAAGCGCGGGATAAAAAATATCCCGACCAGTAAAGCGGTGACCATGAACATGAAAACCCGTAGGAGCGCCCATCCTACGTCGATAACAGTAATGGTTCCCGCGCTTGCTAAACCGGAAAGCACCACGAGAATGATAATAGCGGCGATGTCCTCAACAATGAGGATGCCGAGGATAATCTGGGCAAACAACTCGCGGAGTTGTTGGGTCTCGATGAGAACCTGAACAATAATTGTTGTGGAGCTGATAGAGAGCAGCGCTCCTAAGAAGAGGCTGTCCATTTGTCGCCAGCCCAGAAGTTGGCCAGCTGTATATCCCAGCCACACCATAAAGAGGATTTCTAAAACCGCAGCAAGAATGGCAACGGCTCCCACTCGGCGCAGTTTTTTGAGGTCGAATTCAAGTCCGAGCGAGAACAGGAGTAAAACAATCCCCAACTCCGCCAGTGTATGAATACTGTGAAGATCAGTCACAAACGAAAAGGGAGGGGTATGAGGACCGATAAGGACCCCAGCAACTAAATAGCCAAGCACAACTGGCTGTCGCAGCAAATGAAACAGGATCGTCGTGAAAGCGCTCACCGCCATCACGACTGCTAAGTCACGTAAAAAAGTGAGTTCTGCCATCGTCTCAGGTTGTCTGTGCTCAGGCCCCCGTAGGTGTGCAGAGGGCATTACATACACGAACAGATCCTTACCCTATTAAAGGCTCTTCTCCTACCGGACAGAGTGTGAACGCCGAGTCTACCCAAGAGCAAATCATTATGCTAGAAGATGGTTGACACGCCAAGAAACCGTGAATACTTTTACACTCTAATCGTCAATAGATACTACAGGTACTAGTTGTTATACTCTAACGGCTTCGAGAAAACAGGGAACAGGAAAGAGCACGGTACCACATATGGGCCAGGGCAAGTACATCTCTATTGTTGTTTTTGTTTACCTGGTGTTTTGCCCCCTAGCCGACGGTTTCGGTGAAGCGCTTGGCAGCGAGTTATCCTGTCAACAGATAAGCGCCATGAAAGAGCAGAAAACCGAAGCTGAACATGCCCCGGTTCCGTCCGACGACACGCACCCCCTCAAGAACATCACGAAGCGGCGCACTGATCCAGCAACCCCGCTGCTTGTGACATTCAGTTTTCCCATTCCTGCTCGCGATCAAGTGGTTCGTCTCCCTCACCATTCCTCTACTGAGAACACCTACCAGGCTGCCCCACTCTACCAATCTCTCCAGGTCTATCGCTTCTAATCCTCGCAGCCTTATCTCTGCCATAATGTGCTCGTTGTCATCTTATTGAGACGTGTCGAGCAAGACCCATTGGCTGAAGTAAGAACAGCGAGAACAGCTTCGGTTGTTCTCCTCTTGTCCTAGTCCTTGTCATCACCTCCATGCTGCGGTGGTGACGCCGCTGCCATTATTCTGAAACAGAATCTTTGTTTGGGTATTGGAGGGGATAAAGATGAGAAAAGCAAACCTGAGGTACCAGAGAACGCGGACCAGAAGGCAGAGTACGACCGTCCAGGGACAATCCCGCCGCCTACCACCGGTCCCGGCGCATTTGGAGAACGCGGCCTTACCAGATTGCACTGTTGTGCCAGAGCAGTTTTTTTCTGCGCCCAGTCATTCCGTTGCTCACCGGAGCGGAGTCAGACGCCTGTTATTGGCAGTGCTGCAAGATGCGGTTGCCTGTTGGTTTCGTTATCGTCATGCGCACAATGCGCGGGGGCAACGGTTGTTTCGTGAAACGCACGCATGGTTCTGGGCAACAGACCAGCACTGGCTGTTCGCATTCGAGCATATCTGTGAGCAACTGAAACTCGACCCGAATTATATCCGCCGGGGCTTGAGTCGCTGGCAGACGACTCAGACAGATCCACCTCACCCCTTAATCCGCACGGAGGCGGTGTCAAGCTCTCGCTATCTTTCGCTTGTCCGCTCGTAAGCCAAGGAAACGACTTCAACACAAAGGAGGACAGGACCATGCGAACAGCTCTGCAGATCGGCACGTGGATTGTGACACCAGCACTGCTGGCAACATTGACCCTGGGCTGCGCCACGCGACAACGCGCCCAGGTCCCAGACACCTGGACAACCGCGGCGCAACAAGCGAACGCTGCCGCCAGCCGTGCTGAAACCGCGGCAGATCGAGCTGAAGCGGCGGCAACGAAGGTAGAGGCGGCAGTGGCCCGCGTGGAGGCGGCAGCCGACCGAACGGAAACTGCAGCGGCGCGGGTGGAAGCAATGGTCAGTAGAAGAATGATGAAGTAACCAGGTGAAAGGGACACGGACGTGAAAATTTCCGGCAAACGCCTCTGGGTCTCTCACTCGCAGCATTGGACCCAGCAGCCAAAGGAGTTCACGCAACCACAGAAGGAGATCGACCAATGGCAACCGTGTGGGACGAGAGAAAAAAAGGGCTCGAAGAAGAGTATTTTCAGCGGAAAGAACGAGAGGCACTAGAGAAACTACGGCAGCAGCTTCCCTCAGAAGAGGCACCGGTTTCCCATAACGAGATCGCCGCTGTGCCGAGTTGTCCGAAGTGTGGAGAGACGCTGGAAGAGATTCTCTTCCAGGAAATCCAGGTTGAACGCTGTCCTGAGTGTCAGGGTGTGTGGCTTGATCACGGTGAACTCGAACGGATCACCAATCGAGAAAGCCGGGGTTGGCTCTCGCATTTTTGGCGGGCGAACCGTTGAAAGGACGACCGGGCGTCGTTGCCGAAGACATCCTGGCTTGGCTGCGACGCCGCCGTCCCCAAACCTCTAACAGGTAGAGAGAGTGGAAGGGGCTATTTATGGGAACTACATGGCGGGCAAAAGAACCACAGTCACAAGAAGTCATGCAGCAGTCCTTCAAGGAGACCACTTCACCGCCCTCCGATCACGTGAGCCGCGGCCGAGCTCTTATCACGTACCTCCAGCACGAGGTTGTCGGATATCCGGAGGACCAAGCACCTTCTTGGAAAGCAGTATCTTCCCCATGCTGCCCGCAGTGCGGAGACGCCCTGGAGAAGAGCAGAGTGCAGGGGATCTTCGTCGATCGCTGTCCAGAGTGTCACGGGATATGGCTGAATCCGGAAGCACTGGAGCTCCTTCTATTGGCCGTACTGGGTGACACTGTATGACCGCTCTGGTGAGTACTGGAAGACTATCTTATGGACCTGGGCAAGAATAACTGGGTCAATTCTTGTGGTGCGGGCCTCTGGCCTGCCCTTCACAATGCAGGCGGGACGCCTGCACCACAATATGAGAACGATCAACTTATTTCTGCTCGGCTCCTATGGATGGACAAAATGGCCTATACTCCTGGCCGTGACATGACAGTCCGTCACCCATTCTGGGGGATGGCCGAAGATGTCAGACAAAACCGGGCAAGCCTCTTCGACGTACAGTCCCGAGGATACTATACCGAGTATCAGTTAGGCTTTCCCGATTCGACCTACACGACAGCGAACCTGTCAGCTCTCGGGAAGTGACAAAGTGACAAGAGGGTAGCCCTGCGTGGCTACTCTCGGGAGAGGATTTTTTGTGATGTTCATGGAGGAGGCACAGTAAATATGCGTTATCTCAACCTGTTACATACCATAGTTGTGGGAGTCGGTTTGCAGGTCCTGCTCTTCTCGCCAACCTGGGGGTACGAAGAGATCGAAGTAAAAGATGGGGGAACGATTGCTGGCACTGTCTTGTTTTCCGGAGATCCGCCGGTGCCAGCGAAAATTGAAGTGACGAAAGATGTAGAGGTGTGTGGGCAAACCGAAAAGGTTGAAGAGGCTCTCCTGGTAGGGCCCAATAAAGGGGTCAAAAATGTGGTGGTGTCGATTAACGATATCCAAAAAGGCAAGAAAAAGGGAGAGGGAGGAGTCCTGGATCAAAAAGAATGTATCTATACCCCCCGAGTGGTGCTCTCGCCAGTCGCTACGGAACTGACGATCTTGAACAGCGACGGCATTCTCCACAACGTACACACACATAGCACCAAGAATCCCCCATTTAACCGAGCCCAGCCCAAATTTAGAAAGGAAATGAAAGAGACATTTGCCCATCCAGAAACGTTCAAGGTCACGTGTGACGCTCATGGATGGATGAGCGGGTGGTTGGTGATAAAAGCCCATCCGTATTATGCGATGACAGACGAAACCGGCACGTTCCACATGACGGAGGTTCCGCCCGGCGATTACGAACTAAAATTCTGGCACGAGACGCTGGGCGAACTCACCCAACCTGTTTCCGTCAAAGCCAACGAAGAAGCCAAGGTGTCAGTGGAAATGGCCAGGGAATAAATTTCAGCAGTCAGACTCGCTTGCTCACCCGCACTTTCGGAACCGCACGATCGCTGGAAGAGCTGTCCCTATGCTATGTGGGCAGGCGGATCGAGAAGGAAGGAATAGAAGAAACCGTGCTTTGATATCAGAGGTGGAAAGCTCTTGGACCATGCATCTCTTCTCAAATGTGATGAGAACGTCGCCACCACGAAAGCCTCCTGGTTGTCCTGTCGGCCCCAAAC
Source organism: uncultured Enterobacteriaceae bacterium (assembly GCA_964502465.1). Classification (GTDB taxonomy): domain Bacteria; phylum Desulfobacterota; class Binatia; order Bin18; family Bin18; genus CAZCWX01. The sequence goes on from CAZCWX010000167.1 coordinate 4,703, forward strand.
GGGCAAGAACACGCAGCACTAGGGGGAAGATTTCCGGTCGGTGGCTTGCCTGAGCGGGCCTGGAGAACTGGCGAGCGCATGCGTATCCTCATCATAGCGCCCACGCAACTCATCGCATACTGTTTTATCCCACAGGGGCACACCGGCAATATAGGCGGCACGGCCGAGGATATGGGCGGCGACCGGTGCCGTTAACAACAGGAAGAAAATGGCTGACAAGGCTCGACTGGCAACCCCAAGGTCATTGAAGTACACGGCTGTGGCGAGCAGAACAGAAGCGACACCCAAAGTCGCCGCCTTCGAGGTCGCAGACATACGCAGAAAGAGATCTGGCATGCGCACGATGCCGACCGCCGCTACCAACATAAAGAATGCACCAACGACAATCAGGATCCCACAGATGACGGTTTGCACTATCAGGCTCTCCTTTCCAGATAATAGGCAAATGCGACTGTGCCCAGGAATGAAATCAACGCCAGGACAATTGCGACATCCAGGAATACAGGTTGGTCGGTCGCGATGGCGTAGACAGCGATCACTCCTATACCCAGGGTGGCGATCAAATCGAGCGCCACTACACGATCAGGCAGACTGGGCCCACGCAGGAAACGCACGAAGGCGAGCACAATAGCCACACTCAGCAGCGGGATGATCCAGGTCAATATGAGGTCTGCCAGACTCATCGCAGCACCTCCCGCACGCGCCGTTCGAATCCAGCCTTGAGGTCACGCCGCGCCTGCTCAATGTCGTCCACATACATGATGTGCACGTATAACACCCGCCGATCGGCAGAGACATCCAAACTCAAGGTCCCTGGTGTCAGCGTAATGAGATTGGCTAACAGGGTAATCTCTACATCAGTGTGGGCATCTAACGGGATAGCGATGACCCCTGGTCGCATGTGGTGGCGTGGGGTCAGCACGTCATGGGCGACGCGTAGATTCGCTTGGATCAATTCCCAGAGAAAAAAAGCGGCGAACCCAACCACTTGATGCACTTTGGCAAAATAACCCGACGAGCCCGTCGGGCTTTGGACAAGCCACACCATCAGGTAGCCCAGCACGAAACCAACCCCCAGATTCGCTGGAGTGAATTGTCCGGTGAGGGCTACCCAGGCTAATGCCAGCAAGACATTCAGTAACAACATGATCCCTACAGTCCTCCCAAAACAGTGCGGATATAGTCGGCTGGGTGCAGCAACTGCTCAGCGGCTCGCAACGCCACCACCAGGAACGGTTCAGCTGCCACCCCCATCGTGACCGTCAAGGTTGCCAGCAGGATTGGCGGAAAGAAGAGGAGAAACCAGGAAAGCGCAGACGGGGCCGCAGCAACCTGGGTTTCTTCGCTTTCCGCACCTGCCGGTTTTTCCTTCCAGAACGCCTCAGCCCAGATCTTGGTCATAGAGAAGAGGGTTAAAATACTGACCCCAAGTGCGGTGGCAACGATGGCATACTGTTCCGCCTCTAACCCCGCCCGTACCAGGGCGAATTTCGCCCAAAAACCGGAGAGCGGTGGAATCCCTGCCAGCGAGAGGGCTGGAATCAGGAACACCAGGGCGAGGCCAGGATACGCCTGATACAATCCACCGAGTTTCTTCAGCTCGTAGGTGCCAGCGATACGCTGCACGATGCCGCTGACCAGGAACAACGCCGATTTGGCCAGGATAACATGGGCCATGAAGAATACGGCACCCGCGAGTGCTAAGGGGGTAGACAGCCCAAGCCCCATCAACAGATAGCCAATCTGACTGACAATATGGAATGAGAGCAGGCGACGAAACTCACTTTGTGCGACTGCACCCAACACTCCAGTGACCATAGTGAGTCCGGCAATGATCAGAATCAGCGTGTGCGTGTAACCGACATCGTGCACAAATAATAGGGTGAACACCCGCATCAGCGCATAGACTCCGACCTTGGTCAACAGTCCAGCAAAAATGGCCGACACGGCGGGCGGTGGGGTGTGATACGAAGCCGGCAACCAGAAAAAGAGGGGGAAGATCGCCGCTTTAATGCCAAACGCCACTAAAAAGAGCCCTGCCAGTGCAGTCACGAGACCTGGTCGCGCTTCGGTACTAAGCTGACGAGCCAAATCGGCCATGTTCAGGGTACCCGCCAATCCGTAGAGGATACCGACGGCAGTCAGAAAAAACACCGACGAGATGAGGTTCAAAGTGACATATTTGACCGCTCCTTCGAGCTGGGCCCGCTCCCCCCCCAATGCGAGCAACACGAACGACGCAATCAGCATCACCTCGAACCACACGTACAGATTAAAAATGTCGCCAGTCAAGAAAGCGCCGCAGACCCCCATCAGCAGGATGTGTAGCAACGGATAGTAGCCGAACGCTTCGCGCTGAGCATCCATGCTGGCAAAAGAATAGATCACCACCGTGACCCCCATGAGCCCAGCCAACACCACCATGATCGCACTGAACAGGTCCGCAACCAGGGTGATACCAAACGGCGCTGGCCAGTTGCCCAACTGGACGGCCTGAACGCCATGCTGCCAGACAGAAGCCAGCAGCAGCAGCGCTGCACCAAACAGAGCGGCTGTTCCGACGATACCAAGCCCGCGCTGGGCTGCGCGCCAACGCCAGGCCAGCAACGACACCGCTGCGGTCGTGAGCGGGATCACGATCGGGAGGATCAGCAATATATTCATGTGTCTGTGGTCTTTACCGCATCGAGGTCATCGGTCCCGACCGCTTGCGCGGCACGGTGCACAAGCACCAGCGCAAAGGCGAGGACGCCAAAGCTAATAACAATGGCGGTCAAGATCAGCGCCTGAGGCAGAGGATCGGCGGAAGAGTCCAGCAAGCGGGCTGCTCCTTCCGGGATCAACGGCGGCTGGGCACGGGTCAGCCCAGCCGCGGTAAAGATCAAGAGGTTTGCTCCATTGGAGAGCAGGACTAACCCGATGATCAACTGAACGAGGCTGCGTCGCATCATCAGGTAGAGACCCGCTGCATACAGTCCGCCGACGACGAAAGCTAACAAGGTGTTCATCCTAGTCCTCTGCCAGTGAGAAAATAATCATCAAGGTAATCCCGACAACGACCAGGTAGACCGCCACATCGAAGAGGAGCGGAGTCCCAACTTTGCCGAGCACAGGCACTTCGTGCTCACTCCACAACCCAGTCAGGAAAGGTTGCTGATTGACCACCGCAAAGAGACCGCTGCCCGCGGCGGCGAGCAGCCCAGTGCCGATGAGGATACGTGGGTGGACGTACAGGACTCGTTGGGCCATCTCGACACCATAGGCGAGCGCATATAAGACAAAAGCCGTCGCCGCAACCAGACCGCCGACAAACCCCCCGCCTGGTTCGTTGTGGCCGCGCAGCAGGAGAAAAATGGAGAAGAGCAGCAACAATGGCAATAAAAAGCGCGTCGCGGTAGACAAGATGAGCGAAGTCATTGGGCCTCCTCAGCGCGTCTTGTCGCTGTTTGTGCTTGCATTTGCGTCGCCACATATTTGGCAACGTCATAGGCCTTCGGGAGGCCGGGGTGACTGGAGATACGGTCGCCTTTGAACTCCTCGGCAAAAAATTCTCCCCACACGGGCATGTCCTTTTCCCCGTGAGCCTGGACTGGACGGCGGCCATCGATGGCTTGCTGTACCGTGTCCACGAGATGCTCGTTGCCGTACCGTTCTGCCAACCGCGTCAGATCAGCAGGCCTGACCTTGAACAGCTCAGCGACTGGTCCATCGCCCTTGCCCGTTAGCCCGTGGCAGGACGCACAGTAGCGGCGATAGAGGGCGTCTGGACGATAGGCACTGGGAGCCGATCCCAGTTGGCAAGCAGTCAACGCCGCTCCCCCACTTCCTAGCGCTAAAAGCAGGATGAGCGTTGGACCCAATTTCTCTCGTCTTGTACGCATCTCTCTCCTTTCTTTTATATCACTGGCCATCATCCGAGCCGAGACGGAGCTTGAGCAGGGTGTAGACACCAATAGCCGCCACGGCCAAGACGGTGATTTCTCCCAAGGTATCAAGCGCGCGGAAATCGACCAGGATGACATTGACGACGTTGCGCCCTTTCGCCAATAGCAGACTGTTTTCGGCAAAGTAGGGAGCGAGGCGAGAACGTCCAGGCTCTGCGGTAACAATCAGCACCAAAGCGGTCATGAGCCCACCGGCCGTTAGCGCCAGCACTCCATCGCGGATGCGGGTCGCCGAGCTGGACAGGTCGGCAAATTGCAGGGGACGACGGGACAGTACCAACACGAACAGCACGACCGTTAATGTTTCGATCGCAATCTGCGTCATCGCCAGATCTGGTGCACCATACAGGATGTAGATGAGAGCAACACCATAACCGACTACCCCTAGGGCAACAACAGCGACAAGGAGCGACGACGCGCGTATCGCCGCCAGTGCTGCCATAAGAAGCAGTCCCGAGAACGTCCATTCGGCAACGGACGCGTGCGGCCATGCCACCAGTCCCGGCAGTATCCCGTAGTGCACAAAAGTGACCACTGTCAGACCGACGATGGTGGCAGTGCTGATCAACACATAGAGACGAAGATACCCGTTCTGCAGCAGGCGTGTTTGTATACGAGCCAGAGCGTTAAGCCCGTCCAGCGTCACCGCATACCACTGTAGGGGTCCCCATCTGGTCATGAAGTCGAAACGCAAGACCGCCTGACGCAGGACGTTGCGCCCAACATACACACCGACACCACAGGCAACCGTCAGCACACTGAGAGCGAGGATCGGATTGACTCCATGCCACAGTGCCAGCGTGATCTCCGTTGGTTCAGCCCGCACCGCACTGACCGCAGGTGCAATCAGTGGGGTCGCCAGAGCATCCGGGAACAGGCCGATCACCAAACCGAGCCCGGCGAGCAGCAGTGGCCCGAACCACAGGGAGAAGGGTGCCTCATGCGGACTTTTCGGGGCGATCGTCTTTGGCCCGCTGAACGGCCGGAGGCTGACAATCCCAGCGACCGCCACTAGCACGATATTTGCCAGGATACCTGCGCCGGTGATGAGCAGAGCCGCACGTGGGGCTTGCAGTTTCGCCTCGTAGAGCAATTCCTTACTGATAAAGCCGAAGAGCGGAGGCAGCCCAGCCATCGACAGCGCGGCTAAACCAACCGCTACCGCAGTGATCGGCATGGCATGACGTAGTCCGCCGAGTCGCTCGACATCACGGGTACCGGTTTCATGGTCGATGATACCAGCGATGAGAAACAGCGCACCCTTGTACAGTGAGTGGACGAGCAGGAACACCATTGCGGCTTTTGCTGCCAGCGTCGTGCCGAGCCCAAGCAGCAACGTGAGCGTTCCTAAGGCACTAACCGTTGAATAGGCAAGGAGGCGTTTCAGGTCGGTTTGGGGCAACGCCATGACCGCACCGAGGAGCATCGTTGCGGCCCCTGCCACAGTGATGACATAATGCCAGGCGTCGGTTCCACCGAGAATTGGCTGGAGTCGCGCCAACAGATAGACGCCCGCCTTCACCATCGTCGCCGAGTGCAGATAGGCACTGACAGGCGTCGGGGCTTCCATGGCACCTGGCAACCAGAAGTGAAACGGCATCTGCGCTGACTTGGTAAAAGCCCCGGCGAGAATCAAGAGGAGAATCGGCAGATAGAGCGGATGAGCGCGAACAGTCTCTCCTCGACTGAGCAAGGCAGAAAGTTCCAGACTGCCCCCAACCTGGCCGAGTAATAGCAGGCCGGCTAACAGTGCTAACCCGCCAGCACCAGTCACGAGCAGTGCCTGCAGCGCCGCTGCCCGCGCTGCCGCTCGTTCGTGATCGAAACCGATCAAGAGATATGAGCTGATGCCGGTGAGCTCCCAGAAGACGAACAGCACAATCAGGTTGTCGGCCAAAACTAACCCGAGCATCGAGGCCATGAAAATGAGGATATGGGTGTAAAATCGCCCAAGCTGCGGATGGCCGGCCAAATAGGCCCCAGCGTACAGCACGACTAATGCGCCGATGCCGCTGATCAGCAGCGCGAACAATAGACTCAACCCGTCAACCGAGAACGACAGGTTCACTCCCAGACTCGGGGCCCAACTGGCTGAACTGGTAAACACCTCACCAGCGGCAATGCGGTCAATGAAGCGAGCAAAGTAGATGAATAATCCGAGCGGCAACAGGGCGATCATCCACCCTGTCATCTCGCGTCCAATGCGGTGGAGCCACGGTGCTGCCAATGATACAGCAAAGCCAGATAAAATTGCTGCAAGCATGTTCGGATACTCAGTGACGTTCTCGTCGGTCGCCAGGGCGGGTAGTGATAGACAAATAAAAGATTGTAAAAATCTGAGCTTGATGAGATAGACCGTGACGGATCACATCGAGGTGTTGCCCAACTCCCCCTCTTGCAATCCTGTCATCCTAAGTGCAGCAAAGGATCTCTCTGAAAAAGAGATTCTTCGGCCTCTGGCCTTAGAACAACAGGTATGGTGGGTCGGTGCTGAATAACACGTGCTCTGACATGTCCGACAGAATCAGTTCAGATTCTTACAAATAAATGTATTCTATGTAAGGACACCTGAGTTATCACATGCCGCGTTCAGCTCGTACCCGGACAGAGCGAAGAACCTGCTCACGAGAGCGCATACCAACACTGTGATCCCCTTCAATTGCTCTCGCATGCCCCCCTCTGCAGTGACTCTTTGACCAAGAGGCCACGGTTGGATACACCTCTCTGGCGAACAACTCGTTGCACGGGAGGACTCTATGTCAACAACCGCAAAGCCCCATTTCTTTCGTCGCACCTTTCTCACCGGCTTGCTGATTCTGCTGCCTCTTGTGGTCACGTATTTCCTCGTTGCCTTCTTATTCAACCTCTTTGCCAATGCCGGCGCTCCGCTGGTGAATGGGCTGTCCCGTGTCATTGGGCCTACTGACTCTACTTGGGTCGAGGCGCTCGGGCCATTCGTCAACCTGCTTCTCTCGCTCACCGTGATCTTTCTTCTTGGCCTCGTCGGCACCAACATTCTCGGACGTCGGATCATTACCGCTTTCGAGGCGCTCCTGCTGCGACTACCGCTCGTCAAAACCATTTACGGCGCCGTCAAGCAGATGGTCGATACCTTTCGAGGTTCGGATCGTACCTTTCGACGTGTCGTGCTGGTCCAGTATCCACGTACCGGCCTCTGGGTCGTCGGCTTCGTTGCAGCAGAGCGACGCGACACCTTGCGTCTCACCCCCTCGGATACCCTCCTTGCCGTCTTCATTCCTACCACGCCCAATCCCACCTCGGGGTTTCTGGTGCTGGTCCCTCCCGAAGATGTGGTGGATGTAGACTATAGCATAGAAGAAGCTTTCACTTTTATCGTGTCCTCTGGCATCGTGGGCAAAGACCTCGCACCTGCTAGGCATGTCACTTCGGCTCCATCCTAAGTGAGGACTACGCATAATTCAGAGCCCGAAAGGACTGAGCTTTTCCGGGTACTTTTCAGGCGGTCATCACCTGGATTCCCGCTTTCGCGGGAATGTTCATGCGCCGGCGGTGCACCCTTAAGCATGAAAATATTCGCCGTGTCGATGTCTTGTCATTGCGAGCGTAGCGAAGCAATCTCGTTTTCGGGCAGAGATTGCTTCGTCACTGCCGTTCCTCGCAATGACAGAGACCGACCTGCTGTCCCTTTTTCCGAGGAATGACCACTCCGCCGTCGTGCCCGCGTAGGCGGGCGCCCAGGAAAATACCTGCGCGGAATTCCGTGCACGCTCCATCCTGGCTGATCTTGTTTTGTGTTCAATCACTTCGAGTGTTCGGGTAACTCAAATTGAAACGCTTCTGGTCGAATGGTGAGGACTGGACAGGCTGCTGTCCGAACCACCCCTTCGGCGACACTTCCCAAAAGCATGTGCGCCAGGCCGGTTCTGCCGTTCGTGCCCATAATGATCATGTCCGCCTGATGCTCCTTTACCGCCTGCACGATGGTGGTCACGGCATGGCCTTCTACAGTCGATTTCTCCCAACCGATGTACTGCAACCCTGGCAAGTCAGCGAGAAACGCCGCCCACTCCCCTTCTAAATCCTCAGGGGTGAGCAAAGGCACCGCTGCGGCCCCACCCATCTCCGGTCCAGCGAAGGCATACGCAGAGGGGAATTCCAACACATGGAACAAGAAGAGCTGTCCGCCAAAGTGCCCGGCCCACACAATCGCCTCTTCTGCCGCTCTCTTGGCACACGGCGAGAAGTCTATGGGAACGAGGAATGTTTTGGCTGTCTCACGCAGCGGTTGCTTGGCGATGAGCACGGGCACCATGGCCTTCTGTACCACATGCTCCCCTGTGCTGCCGAGAAACCGCTCCTCCCCTTTGGCCGTGCCACCAACCACCAGCAGATCCGCCTGCCAGGCCCGCCGGGCGAGGATGAGTTCCATAAACGGCTTGCCCGTCCGGACCTCATACTCGACATGGAGAGCACTGTATGCTGCGCTGGACGCCAGGGCAGCAAGTTGCTCCCCTGCTTTTTGCACCAGTTCTTCCGT
>CAZCWX010000168.1:0-5385 GCA_964502465.1 uncultured Enterobacteriaceae bacterium
ACAGCACTCTCGAGGCACGCTTTTCAATGTTGGGCTGCCAGTCTGGCGGCGCGTACAGCAGACATTGTTGACCCCTGGCCTCATGGTTATCGACTGTGATGTCCTGCACACCTGGATGCGCGCGTACATCATCGTCACCGAACACCCATATGCCACGGTCACAGATGCCGAAGGCCGTTTCACCCTCGACCACGTCCCACCAGGAGTATACACGCTGTCCCTTTGGCACGAACAACTGGGAACGCAGGAAAGTCCTATTCAACTCCAATCAGATCAACAGATTTCCGTAACATTGACGTACCGGTTAAAAGAACGGAGCAATCTCCCTTACCAGTCCCTAGCCCCTCATCCCTAGCTTTCAGAGGTAGGTTTTTTGCTGGGGGTTGTCGTGACTCGTCATTCCCGCGAAAGCGGGAATCCAGCAAATCGGCGGAAACAGCGACCCAGAATACTGGATGCCCGCCTGCGCGGGCATGACGGGAGTTTTCCTCAGCGGCGGTGGGGTATACAGAACCTTTGCGTCAATAACGGCCCGACAGAAAACCCTACCCTTGTGAGATTCTCCCTAGCCCCTAACCCCCGTCTTAGTACACTCCTGGTCCCAACTTACTGTGATCCCAACTGGCAATCTTCTCAGGAATGATTTTCAGGACTGCACGCTTCTGCGCACGGGCTTGCACAACTGCATTTGCGGGTGGCGGCGGACCGCCTTCTTGGAATTCACGGATTTCACGCATGATCTTCCAGACGTCATCTGGATCCTCCATGATCTCGCACCGTCCGCGAATCATGAGTCCCTTGAGTTCATTATATTGGTTACCGATTTCCACCATCACCGCCACCTTCGGGTTGCGGCGGATATTCACGATCTTTTGCGCCTTGCGGTAGGATGTCATATAGATACAGCCATCTTTTACCATAAAAGCCATCGCCACGACGTGCGGGTACCCCTCCTTGTCTATCGTGCAGAGCGCCATGGTCCTCACCTGCTTTAACAATGCTGTTTGTTCTTCGGGTGTCAGCTGAATTTGGTTGCGTCTATTCATACTCGTCCTTTCCTCCTGTTGCCTGTATCGCTTCGGCCTTATGGGTGCAAGTTTTCATAGTGTAACCTGAGAACCACACACAGGCCGTTCATGATGACTTTTTGCCACTCCTTCCTTCGCTGAAGAGCCGGGATACTTCACTCCGCACGATGGCCTTTGCCACTTCTTCTGAGTTGACTTGGTATGTCCCTCGCGCGAGTTGAGTTTTTATTTTCCTCACTTTTTCTTCCCGGAGCGCTGCTTCCTGTGCTGTTAACGTAATGATTTCCTGTAGGCGCGAGGCAACGCGAGGAGTCGTCATCAGTGCGGCTTCGCCGAGTTTCCTCTGCTTTTTCCCCTTTTTTTTCTTCTTCTGAAGCGGAACGGCCCGTTCCGATTGGCTCGGCCCTCTCACACTCCCAGCGGCGGGCTTTTTCTTCGTGACCTTCATCATCGCTTTCCTCTTGCTTTTGCACGAGGTCCTCTCATGCTTTTATGGGATTGGTCTGCTTTATCACGAGCGAAGACCATAGCACAGTTTTTTCCCTATAGTCATGGTTGCAAGGTGTACCAAAGTCATGAGTTTCGATTTAGTAGCCCTCCTATGACAGACAGGGCCCTTTCGCTCTTTCTCCACTATGTTAGATACACCCCGCCATGGATTCGCTTGCTACTGTTCTTCGTCGTATTCCGGTCTTCGCCGATCTGCCGCCAGGGAGTTTCGCAAAAATCATTGCTGACCTGCGAGAGGAACACTACGAACCCGGCATGGTGATCTGTTATGAAGGCGAGGAAGCACGCGATTTTTACATCATCAAGTCAGGCCTGGCTGACGTGTTGATCAACCGTGGTGGGGGTGAACGTGAATTAGTCGCGGTGAATGGCCCGAACGAATGGTTCGGTGAGCGCGCCTTATTCTCTGACCGGCCCCGGTCTGCTACGGTCGTCGCCCGCACGGTAGTAGAAGTATGGCGTCTGACCAAGGAAAAGTTTGACGCCCTGACTGAAGAGAATCCCTGGCTGATCCTCCATTTTACCCAGGTCATCAGCGACCGCTTGTACCAGGCGAATCAAGAACTCTCGAAAGTCCAAGCCGCCTTCTTCCAGCAAATGGAGGTTTTCTTCTCCGCTCAACCTCCGGCGCAACAGGAGTTTCTGACTCGCACAGCCATCCTCACCACCCTCGCCCCGGAGATCGTGCAAGAGCTGCTCAATCGGCAGGATACAGCAGCCGTCCTGGCAGCCTTTGAGACCAACCGTTCTCTCGTCGTACACCGCGATGGGAGCATCTGTTATTTAGAAGCAGTCCGTGAATTCCTGCTCGGCCGCCTCAAGACAGAAGTCGGTCCTGCAGGAATCCGCACGCTGCATCGCCAGGCCGCAACGCTATATGAGCACACCGGGCAGTGGGAACAAGCCATTGACCATCTCCTCGACGCAGAAGAATTCGACGATGCGGCCCAGCTGCTGGTTGCCCATATCGACGAGATTCTGACCACGAACCGGCTTGATCTGTTGCAGGGGTGGCTGAACCGCCTTCCTGAACACCTCGTTGCTGACACGCTCCCAGATGTTCAGGAAAGGTTGGAAAGTGCGCTCCGTGCTGAGGACGACGGCCCTCCCCTGATTTCGTACCAGCGTCGTCTTGCTGCTCAGCTCGGCTCAGATCGGACACGTATATGGATAGGGTCCGCTCTCGGTATAGCCGCAGGGTTGGGCATATGGCACTCGCCTTCGCTTGATGGGCTCAGCAGCGAAGGCATGCGCATGTTAGCGTTACTGACCTGGGCAGCGGTGTTCTGGGCGTTTGATGTTTTGCCAGATTATGTTGTCGGCATCAGTATGATCCTCGGGTGGATTGTCTTTCAGATTGTCCCGCCAGAAATAGCCGTATCGGGTTTTACTACCAGTCCTTTTTTTCTCATTATTGGCGTGCTTGGTATTGCTGCCTCACTGCAAAGCTCTGGGCTGCTCTTCCGTCTTGCTCTTCATATTCTGCGGTGCTTCCCGCTGACCTACCGTGGACAAGCTTTCGGTTTGGCCTTGAGTGGAACACTGATTACCCCAGGTATTCCCGATAGTGCGTCAGGAGCAGCGATTGCCGGACCGATTATTCTTGCCCTGTCGGACTCCCTCGGCTATGCACGTCTGAGTAATGGTTCGGCTGGCCTTGCCATGGCTGCCGTGCTGGGCTTCGGCCAAATGAGTCCCTTCTTCTTGACCGGTGCGGCGGAGAATCTGTTGGCCTGGGGACTCCTGCCAGAAGCCGCTTACACACAGGTGAGTTGGGGAAGCTGGGCGCTGGCAGCGCTGCCGCTCGCACTGGTCACGTTTCTCGTAGGATTCATCGCCACGATGTTTTTTTTCCCTCCTGAGTTCCAACCCACAATTTCGCGCGGTTTGATCGAAACCCAAATTGAAGCGCTCGGCCAACCCTCACAAGCCGAGATCTTGAACGGACTGGTTCTGATCGGTGCCGTCATCGGCTGGATTACCGCTCCGTACCACCATCTCGACGTCGCTTGGGTGGCGATGATCGGATTGGCAATCCTCTTAGCAGTCAACCTGCTTGATCGGACAACTTTTCGTGCTGGCATCTACTGGGACTTTCTCTTCTATCTCGGGGCTGTACTGAGCCTGACGGGTGTGGTCCGGCACCTCGGTGTTGACCGCTGGGTGATTCAGCAACTGACTCCGTTCCTCGAACCCATGGCGGCACATCCCACCAGCTTTTTGCTGTTCGTAGCGCTCGCGGTGTTCGCTGCTCGTTTCATTCTGCCCAGTTTTCCGTTGGTCTCGGTTCTCACGATTACGTTGGTGCCCATTGCTGCAAATGCTGGTATTCATCCAATGGCGCTGGTCTTGGTCATCTGCACGACTGTGGCAGTCTGGTTCCTGCCATATCAGAGCACCTATTACCTGGCGCTCTATTTTGGCACAAAAGAGAAAGCGTTCACCCACAGTCAGGTTCGCCTGCTTGCCTGGAGTTATGGGGTGATTTATTTACTCGCTATTCTTGTCGCCATTCCATATTGGAGGATGCTAGGGTTTTTACCGTAATGTGTTCTCAGGGGGGAGAAACAGGCATGTTGATACTTACCACGTTTTCCATTGCTGCTCGCTGTCCGCGCACTGGGATGGTAGGGGTAGCGGTGTGTACTGCCGTTCCTGCGGTAGGCGCATTGTGTCCTTTCGCCAAGTCCCAGGTTGGAGCGATCGCCACCCAGTCTTTTGTCAATCCATATTTGGGCATCGATGGTCTGAGCTTGTTGGAGAAAGGCCTGAGTGCGCAAGCAACTGTCGAGCTGTTGCTTGCGAATGATCCAGGTCGGGAGGTGCGGCAATTCAGTGTCGTAGACTGCACAGGCCAGGCGGCTGCTTTCACCGGCAAGAACTGCATACCCTGGCATGGCCATGTGATCGGCGATGGCTACGCAGTGGCAGCAAACATGATGGTTGATGAGACGACGGTGGCGGCCATGGCCCATGCCTTCGAAGCCAATGCAAACGATGACCTGCCCGAACGCATACTGAAAGCCCTGGAAGCTGGCGATGCGACGGGTGGAGACTATCGCGGTCGGCAGTCTGCAGCCCTGTTAGTGTACCATACCGAAGAATACCCCCACTGTAGTCTTCGCGTAGATGAGCATCGCGCGCCGGTTGCCGAGTTGCGCCGGATCTTCGAAGTGAGCCGCCAGCAACTGTTTCCCTTCATCGCGGCCCTGCCTACCAGGGAACACCCAGAGGGCTCTGCCGCAATTACCGATCATGCGATCGGTGAGACGTTGCTGAAAACCGTGGATAAAAGGTAACAGGCAATTCAGGAGCGGTCTCTCTAATCCTTTCTTTTTCGCCGATTGACAACCGTGACGGGAAGGCAGAATAATCAGCCCTTGTGAGCACCAAGGAACATCTTGCCTCCCCACGTCCTCTCCATACCGAGTGCCGGCTCGCCGCCATTCTCCACGCCGATGCCTATGGTTACAGTCGGCTGATTAATGAAGACGAGAGCGGCACCCTCCGCGTCCTTACCCCCGCTTTAGCTCTGCTGCGCGATTTGGTGCAGCACCATGGCGGGCATGCGGTTGGCTCGCGGGGCGACAGTCTCCTGGCCGAATTTCCCAGCGTGGTGGCCGCCGTGCAGTGTGCCATCGAGATGCAGCACGAGTTGAGAGCCCAGAACCCTGACCTTCCCGAGAACAAGCGCATTGCCTTTCACATCGGGATTAGTTTAGGCGAGATTGTCATTGACGGCGAGCAGCCGCATGGGGATGGGATCAACATTGCGGTCCGGATTGAAGGGTTAGCCGAGCCAGGGGAGATTTGTCTCTCAGAGGTTGTCTACCAACAGGTCAAGAAC
>CAZCWX010000169.1:0-2645 GCA_964502465.1 uncultured Enterobacteriaceae bacterium
GGGTATTTTCGCTCCAAGGCGTTTGGCAAATACACGCTGCCGAAACCATGAGCAAGGTCGCGTTGATGCAGTTCTCGCACGCGGACCAGCTGCGCGGTCAGAGGCGCTTTCACGACGCTGGGCAGCATGGTGATGCGGTCCTTGTTGCCTTTGCCCTCGCGCACCACGATGTGGTTGGCACTGCAGTCAATATCCTTGACCCGCAACCGCAGACACTCCATCAACCGCAGACCAGACCCGTACAGTAGGTGCCCCATGAGCCAGTGCACCCCTTCCATCGTCTCTACCAAGGCTTTCACCTCGTGTTTGCGCAGCACCACCGGCAGCCGCTGCGGTTGTTTGGCCCGCGCGAGGTTCTCGATCTGGCCGACGTCCAACTTCAGCACGTGACGGTAGAGGAACACGAGCGCGTTGAGGGCCTGGTTCTGGGTCGCTGCGCTCACCTGCTGCTCCACGGCCAGCGCGGACAGAAAGTGACCGATTTCCCCTGCGCCCATCTCTGCCGGGTGCCGGTTGCCGTGGAAAACAATAAACCGTTTAACCCAGTGCAGGTAGGTATCTTCCGTGCGCAGACTGTAGTGCCGCACGCGAATCGCCTCGCGCACCTGCTCGAGCAACGGAGACCGGGGTGCGGAGGCGGAGGGTGTGAGAGCACTGGAAGAAGGAAGCGCCTTGGGAAGATCGGGAAGAGGCAGTCTCTGGGTGGTCTGTGACGGAACACACCGCGCCGGCCGGTGTGCGGTTGGCCGGCCGGTGAGTGTCGGTGGCGTCTGCATAGCCCCCTCCTTTGTGAGAAAAGCGAATATATAGCGAAAATAAAAAATCAGTCAAGATGTGCCTGGTGGTGGGGTGCATGATAACTTCTTGGTCAACCGGCTGGGGGACGCCACGAACAGACCGAAAACACTTCCGCACCAGCTATTTTTCCCAGTTCGTCATTCCCGCCGAAGCATCCTTCGACTTCGCTGCGCTACGCTCAGGACAGGTCTCTCTGAGAGGGTGTTGAGAAACCCCGTGTTCACCCTTCGACAAGCTCAGGGCGAACGGGTTAGGGATTTAATTCGTTGAAGCTTTTCCGTTCGTGCTGAGCCTGTCGAAGCACGAAGATCGACTTCTTAGACACGCTCTGAGAGACCCTTCGTGGAATTTATGGAGAGGGCGTGCGCCGTTCAGACTGCGGCTCTGTTTCCTGCTTATCCTTGAATTCATCTACAATCCCACCTTGCCAGAGGGAAACCCCCGCGCGATAGGCAGCGCGGGCAATCATATGAGCGCCAACCGGCGTGGTGAGCAAGAGAAACCCGATGATCAAGCTCTCTTTCAAACCTGACGAGAGACCGAGGAAGCGCAGATAGAGCAAGGCAGCGAGGAGCACCCCAGCGACGCCAAGTGTGGTGCTCTTCGAGGTCGCGTGCATGCGGGAATACACGTCGCGCAGGCGCAGCAACCCGAGCGAGCCAGTCAGCAAGAAAAACAGGCCAAACAACAACAAGCCACTAACGAGGAGTTCCATCGATGACTGTTCCTCTCAAGAGATATTTCGCCGCGGCGACCGTGGCCAGGAAAGACAGAATAGCGATGACGAGCGCTACATCAATGTACAGCGCGCTCTGCGAGCGGATCGAAAAGACGACGATCACTGCGACCAGGTTGGTCGAGATGTTGTCAAGTGCAACCACGCGGTCGGGAATCGTTGGTCCACGCAACACCCGATACGCACTCAAGACAATTGAGAGCGTAATGCCAGAAAGCACAAATAAGGTGACTGTGTCGATCATTTGGCAATCAACTGTAAGTAGCGCTCGAAGCCTTTTTTAATTTTGCGTTTTTCTTCCTCAATATCAGCAATATCGAGAACATGAATAAAGAGAAAGCGCCGGTCTGAGGAGACCTCTACCGAAAGGGTCCCGGGAGTCAGCGTGATCATGTTGGCCAACAACGTGATCAAAAGATCGTTGCGCAGCTCGAGCGGGTACGCAATGATGCCAGCCCGCGCGTTGGGTTGTGGGGACAGCACTTGTTTGACCACTGCCCAATTCGCCACAAGTACCTCTTTGGTAAAAAAAGCCAACAACCGCAGGCCAAGGCCCACTTTGTGAAAGTATATCTCCTCGTGAAATACACGAATAAAAAACAGCATGATGCCGGCGCCGACCAGGTAGCCAATGACAAATTGTTGCAGCGTTAATTCGTCCTGCAACAGGCACCATACCACCGCCAGGAGCAAATTCAGAAAGAAGTGCTGAATCATAATGACACTTTTCGTAGCAAGTTTTTTAGCGGCGAAGTTTTTTTCCTTCTCCTCTACTGAGAGCTGATTGCTCACCGCTTCCCCTCATAACGGCATGCCCTGTTGCCGTGCCGCTGGTCCGAGCACCGCTTCAATATACACCCACGGGTCAGAAACCTGAGCGGCGGCAACTTCAACGATGCGATAGAGTACTCCAGGAAAGAGGCCAATCGCCACAGTGCATGATACTAACAGGACTACACCAGGCAATAACGACCCGATCGGTACGGGGCGCAGCTGGGCACGCTCTTCTCCCCAAAATGCCCCGTTCCAAATCTTTAGCATGGAGAAAATAGTGAGCAGGCTGCCCAACAAGCCCACCCCAACATAGCCGTAGCGGCCAGTGGTCACGCCG
>CAZCWX010000170.1:0-4323 GCA_964502465.1 uncultured Enterobacteriaceae bacterium
TGCCGGATTCTCTCATTTTCAAGAAACCGGCAAGTGTCAGGCCGGATAATTCCGCGTTTGTCCTCTTGGCATACTTCTCGCCCCGATAAAATATCATGTTGCACATTCGCTTTCACGGACGCGGTGGTCAAGGCATGAAAACTGCCAGCCGAATCCTGGGGTCAGCAGCATTTCATGCCGGGTTTATGGTGCAAGATTCGCCCATCTACGGCGCAGAACGTCGTGGTGCACCAATGGCAGCTTTCACCCGTATCGGGCGCGAGCCGATTCACGAGCGCGGCGCTATCGTCCAGCCCGATCTCGTTGTCGTTGCAGACGATACCCTGCTCACAGACCCTGCGGCACAACCCCTGGCAGGCTGTGATACCGGGAGTACGCTCTTGATCAACTCCACCAAAGGAGAGGAAGTGTTACGGCAGTTCGCGCCTCAGGTTGGCCGCATGCTCGTCGAGAATTTTACCACTTCGGCCCTGGCTCTGACCCAGACACTGGCGAGTCTCAGCACCGCTCTCGGAGTCGCCGCAGCTCGTCTCGTAGGGTTGAACTTGCCTGACGTGCTCGTTGGTCTGGAGGAAGAACTTGCTGATGCCCACCTGACCTCAACACAAAAAGACGCGAACATGCAACTGGCGCGTGCTGTCTATACCGTAGTCGCATCCTGGGAACCAGTGCAAGAACGGACCACGACGACAGTCGTCCCGCCTGTTCCACTGACTGACGTGACCTTTGATCCCCCTCGTCTGGCGGTACCAAGCATCTATGCCATAGGAAACAGCCCAGAACGCAAAACCGGCAACTGGCGGCAGTTCCGTCCGGTATTGCATCCGGAACTCTGCACTCGCTGCTGGATCTGTTTCGTGCGTTGTCCAGAAGCTGCCATCTCCTTAGACGAGAAGGATTACCCAGTTGTGAACTATGATGAATGCAAAGGCTGTTTGCTGTGCGTTCATGAATGTCCGACCCACGCGTTCACGGTAGAAAAGGAGGCCCGATGACCCAGCGGAAACTGCTAACTGGGAACGCCACGGCAGCCTGGGGAGCACGCTTGGCCGATGTCGATTATATCTCAGCCTTTCCCATTACCCCACAAACCGAGATCATTGAACTCCTCGCCTACTGGGCGGCGAATGGAGAGGTCGCAGGCCGTTTTGTGACATTCGACTCTGAACACTCGATGCTAACGGCTGCGGGTGCGATCTTCCGCGGACTCGACTTCTGGTATTTTTGCTACGATAACGAATCCTACGGCAATACTGGCATGCAGATGTCGAGCGCCACACCCTACGGGGCACGGACTATGACGACGCCAGTAGGAGCAAAGGCCAGAGCCGGCACTGAGCACGGGAAGAAAGACCTTTTCGAAATCTGGCGCGCCCATCGTCCGGCATATCTTGCAACCGTGTCGCCACGGTTTCCCATTGACCTCACCAATAAGTTTTTGCAGGCCAAAAAACTACGCGGACCGAAACTTTTCATTGCCCATGCGCCCTGTCCGACAGGATGGTTGTATGATCCGGAACAGACAGCCAATTACGCTCGTCTGGCCGTCGAAACAGGGATATTCGCACTCAAAGAAACAAGAGATGGAGTGATCACCCACACCTACGTACCCAGGCGACATATACCAGTGGAAGAATACCTGCGCGGGCAGGGGCGCTACCGCCATCTGTTTGAACCGACTCGCAACGAGGAAGCCATTCAGCAGATTCAGGAGCAAGTCGATCGCTATTGGGCAGGCGTAACGGAAACGACTGGTGCAGCGCGATAAGGAACAGATGATGAAATAGAAGAAGAGCATCCTCACCTCACTAACTCCAGCAGGTTTGCTGAAGCCCATCGCTAGTCTCCGTCATGAAAGAGCATGGGTTTTATCCGCCGATTTGCTCAGGTGACCAGACTCACCGACACACACGTCCCTTGACGAGTACTCGCTCAGTATGGTCTTCTGCTGCAGTGCAGAAATAAGGATAGAGACTGATGCCGTATGCTGCCCCTACGGAGTACCGGAGTGGGACACAACGGTTTTTGCACATATCTATATACTAAGGAGGAACAACCATTGGCAAATTGGACCGAAACGACGGCCAATATCGCCGGGACAGAACTGGCGCTCGTTAAGGGCGGCTCAGGGAAGCCGTTGCTGATGTTTCACGATGAGCTTGGCTATCCAGGATGGATGAGATGGAATGAAG
Source organism: uncultured Enterobacteriaceae bacterium (assembly GCA_964502465.1). Taxonomy (GTDB): domain Bacteria; phylum Desulfobacterota; class Binatia; order Bin18; family Bin18; genus CAZCWX01. The sequence continues at coordinate 2,193 of CAZCWX010000170.1, forward strand.
AACTGGCAAAAGATCGCGAGTTCCTCATTCCCCTTCAACCTGGCTTCGGCAAAACGCCACGGCTCGATTGGATCAGGAGCTACCGCGACCTCGGCGGTTTCTACGCTCGAGTGGTACGAGAGATGAACCTCGATCCCATCGATGTCATTGGATTTTCTGCTGGCAGCTTCATCGCTGCAGAGATGGCGGCCTCTGATCCCAAAATCTTCAGCCACATGATCCTCGTCGCTCCTATGGGCCTCAAGCCGACCGAAGGCGAGATCATGGATATCTTCCCTCTAACCATCCGTTCATATTTACGGGCAACCGTGGCAGATCCAGCAATCCCGGAGTTCGGCAAGATCTACGGCGGAGAGATGACACCCGAACAGTTTGAAGCGTTCGAGGATGCCCGCGCAGAAACGGCCAGGATCGGCTGGGAGCCTTACATGCACAATCCCAGCCTTGGTTATTTGTTGGAAGGAGTGAAAAACCTGCCAACGCTACTCGTGTGGGGTCAGAAAGACCGGATTGTCCCCAAAGGATGTATAGAAGCATACCGCAAGGCAATCTCGGGGGCCAAAGTCGCCGAAATCACCGGTGCCGGCCATCGTCCAGAAATTGAAAATTCCGACGAATTCATCCGGGCCGTTAAGGCGTTTCTGGCAGCCTGAACCCGTGAAGCGTGAAACGTAAAGCGTAAGGTTGGGCCAGACGGTCTGGATTACGCATTACGTTTTACGTATTCCGCGATTCACCCACTCTACCCCAGATTGCCCACCTCTCAACAAGGAAAGAATGCACTATGAAAATTGCCTATTTTACCGAACGGCCGTACCGCTGGGTTCCTGAAGAAGAAGTATTCAAGAACCATGCGTTCTTCGCGGTGCCGAACCAGTATTTTGACCGCGAAAAAGCAGCCGATGATTACAACTATTACCTGGACGAAGCCTGTTATGCCGAAGAACTTGGGTTCGACGCCATCGCCTTGAACGAGCATCACGGCAATCCCTTCTGCATGGGTGGCGTGATGAATGTCGAGGCAGCAATCCTGGCCCGTATCACCAGCAAGGCAAAGATCGTTCTGATCGGCAACCCGTTGCCGGTCCTCAAGCACCCGCTGCGCATGGCTGAAGAACTTGCTGAGATCGATTTGATCTCACGCGGACGCCTGGTCACTGGTTGGGTACGCGGTGCCGGGAGCGAGCAGTTCTTCAATAATGCCAATCCAGCCTACAACCGCGAGATGTTTAATGAAGCGCACGACTTCATTATCCAGGCGTGGACCAAGCCTGGACCGTGGCGCTACGAAGGAAAGCATTTCCACTATCGTCACGTCAACCCGTGGGCATTGCCGTATCAAAAGCCTCATCCGCAAATATGGATCCCCGGCGTCCTCAGTCCGGAAACAGTGCGCTGGTGTGCCGAGCACCAATATCCCTATATCGGTCTTGGTACAGCGTTGGGGCCAACCTGCGATCTGTGGGATATCTACGCCGATGAAGCGGCGAAACAGGGATATCAAGCCGGTCCAGAAAATTTTGGCTACCTGATTCCCACGTTTCTGGCTGAAACCGAAGAGAAAGCGCAAGAACTGGGAAGAGGTTTTGTCTACGGTGGCGGACAGAACGCCTTCTCTCGCCCCGAGCATACTCTCCCGCCAGGCTATAATTCAAAGAGCGCAATCAAAATGCTGGCAAGACATCCTGGTGGCAGTTGGCTCGGCGTGAGCCCAGAAAAGCTGAGGCAGGCGCAAGCAGACGAACAACCTACCGTCGTTGACTACGACGAGGTACGGCGAAAGCTCACATCAGGTTATCAGAAAGCGCAGAAGAACCTGCAGGTCATCGTTGGTACCCCCAAAACCGTCCTCCCGAAACTCAAGACCCTTCTGCAAGTGCTGCGGCCCGGTATTTTTACGGTCTTCAGCGTGCAGGGTCCTGTCAGCAATAAAGACCGCCTGACCAGTATGAAGTTGATAGCGCAGGAGGTCACCCCGACACTCCGAGAGTACGCAAAAGAACTCGATCTGCCCGATCCATACGAACGCACCCCGGGGTCAATCAAACTGCAACCGGGAGTTTCGTGGGCGCCTGTGGTAGACCGGGGGCCCCTCTCCTCTCTTGGTCTTGTTTAAAGGAACATTCCACCA
>CAZCWX010000171.1:0-41861 GCA_964502465.1 uncultured Enterobacteriaceae bacterium
CAGATGACGGTGGAGTTACTGACGCCGATCGCGATGGACGAGGGGTTACGGTTTGCCATTCGGGAGGGGGGGCGCACGGTGGGAGCCGGGGTCGTCACCAAAATCCTTCAGTGAGCGCTCTTTCTTAGTGACACAGGGAAAGGAGGAACTGATGCGGGATCTTGTCGCTTTGTCGTGTGAGCAGTGCAAGCAAAAAAACTATACCACCACGAAAAATAAGAAAACTACCCCTGATAAACTCTCCCTACGTAAATTCTGTCCTATGTGTCGGGCCCACACCTCCCATCGAGAGGTTAAGGTGTAACTGACGAGGGTCAGTAGCTCGAACTGGTTAGAGCACCGGACTCCAAATCCGGGGGTTGCAGGTTCGAATCCTGCCTGACCCGCATTCCCGGTAAAAGAAAGGATCTCGACAGAGGCGCTTTTTCATGGCTGGACTGGCGATAGGATTAAAAGAAGGACTCGGCACGGCCCGTCTTTTTCTTCAAGAAGCATGGGCAGAACTTCGTAGGGTTCAATGGCCGTCCCAAAAGGAAGTGCGAGCTGCAACAGCGGTTGTCATTGTCCTTGTTGGAATCATTGCCCTCTTCCTCTTTCTCGTGGATGCCGCCTTATCTTGGCTCCTGCGAGTTTTTATCGGAAGGTGAGTTGTTGCGATTGTGAACGCTATGGCCCAAAAATGGTACGTTGTCCATACATATTCTGGATACGAAAGGAAGGCCAAAGCGGCTTTGGAGGAGAGGATCCGCACACTTGGAAAGCAGGATCTGTTTGGCGATATTTTGGTACCAGAAGAGCAAGTCGTTGAACTTGTCAAAGGGAGGAAAAAAACCTCTGCACGGAAATTCTTTCCCGGATACATTCTCGTTCAGATGGAACTGAACGATGAAACCTGGCACGTGGTGAAATCAACGCAAAAGATCACGGGATTTGTCGGAGGGTCAAATGATCCACAAACGATCCCTCCAGTATCTGAAGCCGAGGTTTCTGGGATTCACCAGCAGGTACAAGAGGGAACTCTACGGCCAAAGCCCAAGGTTTCGTTTGAAATTGGAGAAGGAGTTAAGGTCGTTGATGGGCCATTCCAGGATTTCACTGGTGTAGTGGAGGAAGTAAAGCCAGAGAAAGGGAAACTGCGGGTGCTTATCAGTATTTTTGGTAGGGCAACTCCAGTCGAACTTGACCTCGTGCAGGTTGAGAAAGCGTGAGAAAGACAACAAAATTATGGCAAAGAAAATCATAGCAGAAGTAAAACTCCAAATCCCGGCCGGTCAGGCAACCCCAAGCCCACCAGTAGGACCAGCACTTGGACAACGCGGCGTTAACATTATGGAATTTTGCAAGGCCTTTAACGCGAGGACTCAGGCCCAACAAGGGCTGATTATCCCAGTCATCATCACGGTGTATGCCGATCGGTCTTTTTCTTTTATAACAAAAACCCCTCCTGCTCCTGTCCTCATCAAGAAAGCGCTTGGCATAGAAAAAGGATCGGGCGAACCAGCCAAGAAAATGATTGGCACTTTAACAAGAAATCAGGTGAAAGAAATCGCTACTATCAAACTTCCAGACCTGAATGCCAAGGATCTCGCAGGAGCAATCCGAACAATCGAAGGAACCGCCCGCAGCATGGGCATCTCAGTGGTGGACTAGTATATGGCACACGAAAGTAAAAAATACCGTGCAATTGCTGCACAAATCGACCGGGAACGTCGGTACCAATTACAGGAAGCGATTGTGCTTGCTCGAGAGAATGCTCGGGCAAAATTTGACGAAACTGTGGAGCTTGCCGTGCGCCTCGGCGTCGACCCGCGGAAAGCAGATCAAAATGTGAGGGGGACAGTGATCCTTCCCCACGGTACTGGGAAAACCGTACGTGTTGCTGTCTTTGCGAAGGGGGATAAAGCGCGTGAAGCCGAAGCGGCAGGAGCAGATGTTGTAGGGGGAGAAGAACTCGTCAAACGGGTGAGTGAAGAGGGATGGATTGAGTTTGATAAGGCGGTAGCGACTCCAGACATGATGGGAATGGTGGGGCGGCTCGGCAAGATTCTTGGCCCACGGGGCCTCATGCCGAATCCAAAAGTTGGAACGGTCACGTTGGACGTTGCGAAAGCTGTCCAGGAACTAAAAGGTGGAAAAGTAGAATATCGTGTAGATCGGGCGGGGAATGTCCACGTTCCTGTAGGCAAGGTCTCTTTTAGTGAGCAACACCTGGTAGACAATGCAGCTGCACTTTTGGATAGCCTTGTGCGCGCGAAGCCTGCCTCAGCAAAAGGATCCTATCTGCTAAACCTTGCTGTCAGTACTACCATGGGACCAGGGATACGTGTGGATCCTGTGACTATCCCGAAATATGGTTCTTAGTCAGAAAAAACGAATATCTCTGTTTGTTTCATCCGTCTTACACTGAAAGAGAGAAGGGTCATGGACCGTCGGGAAAAAGAGTTGATCGTCTCAGAATTGCAGCAATGTTTTTCCTCCGCCACTGCTGCTATACTTACTGAGTATCGGGGCCTTACCGTTGCAGAATTGAACGAATTGCGTAGATCACTTCGTGAAGTCGCAGGAGAATATCGTGTCGCCAAAAATACTCTTGTACAGCTTGCAATAGAGGGAACTCCTTATTGCTCCCTCAAAGATTTGCTTGCTGGGCAAAATGGTGTTGCCTTCTGTTTTGGCGAGGCACTTAACCTGGCAAAGGTCATCACCCGCTATGCACGTGGGCACGAGAAGTTTACCATCAAAGGTGGTGTGACAGAAGGACAATTTCTTTCCGCCCCAGATGTGGAAACCCTTGCTATCTTACCGAGCAAAGAGGCCCTTCGTGCTCAACTCCTCGGAGTCCTTTCCCGTCCGGCAACACATCTCCTTAATGTGCTGACTGCTCCTAGTGCTCAGCTCGCCCGCATATTAGATGCGAGAAAAGCGCAGTTAACAACAACCGAAATTGGCTAGAGGAAGGAGAACAGTATGGCTCTCACAGAAGAACGAATGGAAGACATCGTTACAACGTTGTCTGGGCTCACCATTCTAGAAATGACTGAATTGGTAAAAAAGCTCGAGACACAATGGGGGGTAAGTGCAGCTGCGCCGGTTGTAGTTGCCGGGGGAGCGGGAGCCGCTGGAGCAGATACCCAGCCGGTCGCTGCTCCAGAAAAGGAAGACTTTGACGTGGTATTGACCGCTGCAGGGGACAAAAAAATCCAGGTTATCAAAGTCGTCCGTGAATTAACTGGACTCGGTCTCAAGGAGGCGAAAGACCTCGTTGATGGAGCGCCGAAGCCAGTCAAGGAAGGGGCTGCAAAAGCGGAAGCTGAAGAGATGAAAAAGAAATTAGAAGAGGCTGGTGGAACAGTAGAACTGAAGTAGACACGGCACCGAAGGAGAACATCGGTAATGGCTTTTCAGTTGCCTAGTAATTTTCGCATCCGTCGCCCATTTGGTCGGATTGGCAAAGTCATCGAAATCCCGCACCTGCTGGAGATTCAGCGCCACTCATATGATGAATTCTTACAGCGTACTCTCCCGTCCGAACAACGGAACGATTCCGGGCTGCAGGGGGTCTTCAGATCCGTTTTTCCGATCAAAGACTTCAACGAGACAGCATCCCTCGAGTTTGTCAGTTACACACTGGGAGATCCCAAGTACAGTGTTGAGGAATGCCACCAGCGAGGTATGACCTATGCAGCCCCACTGAAAGTGACAATCCAACTGGTATTGTGGGATGTCGACCAACGGACTGGAGCCCGTACTATCAAAAATGTGAAAGAGCAAGAAGTCTACTTCGGTGAAATCCCCTTGATGACCAGCCATGGAACCTTCATGGTGAATGGGACCGAACGAGTTATAGTCAGCCAGCTCCACCGGTCACCAGGGGTGTTTTTCGATCATGACAAAGGGAAAACTCATGCCAGCGGCAAACTGCTGTATTCTGCCCGTATTATTCCCTATAGAGGTTCGTGGATTGACTTTGAGTTTGATCCGCGTGACATCCTCTATGTCAGGATCGATCGTCGGCGAAAATTCCACGCCACTATCCTCCTGCGGGCGTTGGGGATGACCGTCGAAGATCTGCTGAATTATTTCTACAAAAAAGATACAATTTTGCTTGAAGGGCGGCGAATTGCCAAGGTATGTAGGCCAGACCAGTTAGTTGGGGTGCGCGCTACCAAAGATGTCCGGCACCCAATATCCAATGAGTTGTTGGTGAAAGAGGGGAGGAAATTCACGAGAGCGGCACTCAAACAAATCGAGGTTGCGGAAATTAGTGAGATTCCTATTGGACCAGAAGAAGTCATCGGGCGGATCGTAGCCCACGACGTAGTTGATCCAAGTACGAAAGAGGTTCTTGTCGAGTGTAATCAAGAGATTTCTCAAGACCATCTCGATCTCTTCTTTGACCGTAATGTGCCGACAGTTGAAGTGCTCTTTATCGACGATTCTCACATCGGTCCCTCGCTACGCAATACCCTGTTGCAAGACAAAATCACTTCTCCGGAGGAAGCCATCATAGAAATTTACCGGAGACTGCGTCCCGGAGACCCTCCCACTATTGGGGCTGCCACGCAATTTTTTCACAATTTGTTTTTCAACCCAGAACGCTACAATCTTTCTCGGGTAGGGAGACTCAAGCTTAATCACAAGTTGCGCCTGAACGCCCCTCTTGATCAAGGAACATTACGCCGGGAAGATATTCTTGAGGTTGTCCGCTATCTCCTCGAACTGAAAAACGGCAATGGTGTCATTGATGACATCGACCACCTGGGGAATAGGCGGGTTCGTGCTGTTGGTGAGTTGGTCGAAAATCAGTTCCGCATTGGTCTAGTACGAATGGAGCGTGCGGTTAAAGAACGGATGAGCCTGCAGGATGTCGAGACTTTAATGCCACAAGAGCTCGTGAATTACAAGCCCGTATCCGCTGCTCTAAAGGAATTCTTCGGCTCGAGTCAACTCTCTCAGTTCATGGATCAAACCAACCCCCTCTCTGAGGTCACCCATAAAAGACGGCTCTCTGCGCTGGGGCCGGGGGGGCTCACACGGGAACGTGCCGGATTCGAAGTCCGCGATGTCCATCCTACTCACTACGGACGAGTATGTCCAATTGAAACGCCAGAAGGACCAAACATCGGATTGATTTCTAGTTTATCCACCTATGCACGGGTCAATGAGTTTGGTTTTATCGAGACTCCCTACCGAGAAGCTGAAAATGGTCGGGTTACTGACCGAGTACGCTACCTGTCTGCACTGGAAGAAGAATCCCAAACTATTGCTCAGGCGAACGCGCCAATCGACGCGCGAGGATTTCTTTCTGGGGAATTGATATCGGCGCGTCTCGGGGGCGAATTTGTGATGGTTCGGCCTCAGCAGGTGCAACTCATGGATGTGTCACCGACACAACTGGTAAGCGTTGCTGCTGCCCTTATTCCGTTCCTCGAACACGACGACGCAAATCGAGCGCTCATGGGGTCCAATATGCAACGCCAAGCCGTGCCTTTATTGCGTACAGAGGCACCGCTGGTGGGAACAGGAATGGAACGGATTGTTGCCCGTGATTCTGGGGCGACTATTGTAGCAAAGCGCAGTGGAGTTGTAGAAAGCGTTGATGCAACCCGTATCGTTGTCAAGGCGAACACCTCTGCGGGTCATAAGGATCCTGGTGTGGATATCTATACCCTCACTAAATATCAGCGCTCTAACCAGAGTACTTGCGTGAATCAAAAGCCCATTGTTTTAGTAGGAGAACGAGTCCAGGCGGGCGATGTGATTGCCGACGGCCCGGCAACGGACAGGGGAGAACTCGCCTTAGGACACAATGTCTTAGTGGCGTTTATGGTCTGGGGAGGCTACAACTTCGAAGATTCAATTCTGGTGAGCGAACGTCTACTACACGAAGATATATTTACCTCTGTCCATATCGAAGAGTTTGAGTGCGTAGCACGAGACACAAAACTAGGTCCAGAAGAGATTACTCAAGACATCCCGAATGTTGGGGAAGAGGCTCTAAAGGATCTCGATGAAAGCGGTATTGTCCGTATTGGTGCTGAGGTGAAACCGGGTGATATTCTTGTTGGGAAAATTACGCCCAAAGGAGAAACTCAGCTGTCACCTGAAGAAAAATTGCTCCGCGCCATCTTTGGAGAAAAAGCCGGTGAAGTCCGAGATACTTCCCTGCGCGTCCCGCCGGGGATCGAAGGCACGATCATCAATGTACGGGTCTTTTCTCGCAAGGGTATCGTGAAGGACGAGCGCAGTCAGAACATTGAAGAGGAGGAAATTGATCGGTTACGGAAAGATCAGGAGGAAGAAGTACGAATTATCCAAGAAAATACTTTGCAGAAGATTAGGCACCTTCTTGTTGGAAAAGTAACTGTTGTTCGTATAAGCGACGAAGATACACGTCGGGTTTTGCTTCCTAAAGGAAAAGAGATTGCTGATGACGTGCTTGATGCAATTCCTCCATCACAGTGGGAGAAAATTAAAATTGGGCAGGAAGATGTGGAAGAGGAAGTCGGTCGGCTTACGGATGCAATGGCAGAGCAGATTGGCCAAATTCGAGAAGAGTTCGAGAAGAAAGTCGAGAAGATTAAAAGTGGGGATGAACTCCCGCCTGGCATTATTAAGATGGTGAAAGTTTTCGTCGCAAGCAAGCGTAAGCTGCAGGTGGGAGATAAGATGGCGGGAAGACATGGAAACAAAGGCGTTCTCTCTCGTATTCTTCCTGAAGAAGATATGCCACACCTTGCTGACGGTACTCCAGTAGATGTTGTTTTAAATCCTCTTGGGGTTCCGTCGCGCATGAATGTAGGGCAAATTCTGGAAACTCATCTAGGCTGGGCTGTCCGAACCCTTGGTGAACAGATGAGCCCTCTGAACGGGAAAACTCAGGGTGGGGAAGAAACACTGTCCCGTAAACTGAAAGAGCTTCACGCCACAAAAGACGTTGCTGATGTGGTCGATGGGCTTACCCATGCTGATCTGGCGCGTCTTGCTAACCTCACGGAGCGCGGTGTGCATGTTGCCTCTCCGGTTTTCGACGGTGCCTCGGAAGAGGAAATTATTGCGTTGCTTCGACGCGCTGACCTGCCGGAAACCGGGCAAACCATTTTGTATGATGGCCGCACTGGTGAACCATTTGCTGATCCCGTTACCGTGGGGGTGATGTATGTGATGAAACTGCATCACTTGGTTGAAGATAAAATTCATGCTCGCTCAACAGGTCCCTACTCTCTTGTTACCCAACAGCCCTTGGGGGGAAAAGCTCAGTTTGGTGGTCAGCGACTTGGAGAAATGGAAGTGTGGGCACTGGAAGCGTATGGTGCGGCGTACAGCTTACAAGAAATGCTCACGGTCAAGTCGGATGATGTGGCCGGCCGTACACGTATGTATGAGGCAATTGTCAAAGGAGAAAATGTCTTAGAGCCAGGACTGCCTGAGTCTTTCAACGTGATGATTCGTGAGCTTCAGAGCTTGGCACTGAACGTTGAACTGCTCGAGGAGAAAAGTTAGGCCATATGGAGGAAACAATGGAAGATTTCCTTGGTCTGTTTGAGAAGCCTCAAAATCCTCTACGTTTTAACGCTATTCGACTGTCTCTGGCCTCCTCAGACATGATCCATTCATGGTCTCACGGCGAGGTCAAGAAGCCAGAGACCATTAACTACCGCACGTTTAAACCCGAGCGTGACGGGCTGTTCTGTGCGAAGATTTTTGGCCCGACCAAAGATTACGAGTGTAATTGTGGGAAATATAAGCGAATGCGTCACCGGGGAGTGGTGTGTGAGAAGTGTGGCGTCGAAGTGATTCAATCAAAGGTTCGTCGCGAGCGAATGGGCCATATTGATCTTGCGAGTCCTGTCGCACACATCTGGTTCCTCAAAAGCTTGCCGAGTCGAATCGGTACACTCTTGGACATTACCCTAAAAGAACTCGAGCGAGTATTGTACTTTGAGTCGTACATTGTCATCGATCCGGGGCAAACACCGCTCCGGAAAAAAGAGCTACTGACAGAAACCCGCTACCGCAAACTCGTTGAAGAACATGGGCCCGGCAGTTTCTCTGCCGAGATGGGTGCGGAAGCAATCCGTAAGCTCTTGCGTGACTTCCATCTTGAGAAACTAGCAGAGGAGTTACGCACGGAGATGAGGGAAACTTCTAGTGAAGCGCGAAGAAAGAAAATTGCGAAAAGGCTGAAGGTCATCAACGCGTTTCGTAATTCTGGAAATCTTCCCGAATGGATGATTTTAGAAGTCATTCCTGTCATTCCTCCTGATCTACGTCCTTTGGTCCCGCTTGACGGAGGACGTTTTGCAACGTCAGACCTGAACGATCTGTATCGTCGTGTCATTAACCGGAATAACCGCCTCAAACGTCTGATTGAACTCAATGCCCCCGATATTATCATCCGTAACGAGAAGCGCATGCTTCAGGAAGCGGTGGATGCATTGTTTGATAACGGGCGGCGTGGTCGCCCCCTGACTGGTCCTAATAAGCGCCCCCTCAAATCCCTCTCCGATATGTTGAAAGGTAAAGGCGGGCGATTCCGCCAGAATTTGTTAGGGAAACGAGTTGATTACTCCGGGCGGTCGGTGATTGTGATTGGGCCAGACTTGCGTCTCCACCAATGTGGTCTCCCGAAGCATATGGCGTTGGAGCTTTTTAAGCCCTTTATCTATAACAAATTGGAGGAGCGGGGTTATACCACTACCATCAAGAGTGCCAAAAAGATGGTAGAGAAAGAACGACCAGAAGTTTGGGACATCTTGGATGAAGTGATTCGTGAGCATCCTGTCCTCCTCAACCGAGCGCCCACACTGCATCGCCTCGGTATTCAAGCGTTTGAGCCTATCTTGATTGAAGGGAAAGCGATCCAACTCCACCCGTTGGTTTGTATGGCCTACAATGCAGACTTCGACGGCGACCAAATGGCGGTTCATATACCGCTCTCGGTCGAGGCACAAGTCGAAGCACGGGCCTTGATGATGTCTACCAACAATATTCTTTCTCCTGCGCACGGAAAGGCAATTATTGGCCCTACGCAAGATATTGTGCTGGGACTCTATTCAATGACTCGCGAACGGCCTGGGGCATTGGGAGAGGGAAAAATCTTCAGCAGCCCTGATGAGGTTCGCATCGCATACGATCAAGGAAAGGTGTACCTGCAGGCCAGGATCAAGACGAGGATTGATGGATCTCTAGTTGATACCACTGTGGGACGAATCTTGTTGTATGAAATTGTCCCTGCAGAAATCCCCTTTGCTGACATCAATCGAGTAATGAAGAAAAAAGAGTTAAGTACCCTAATTGACCTTGCTTTTCGTAAATCGGGGAATAAAGCAACGGTGATCTTTGCAGACCGGTTGAAAGACCTCGGGTTTGAGTACGCGACGAAAGCTGGGGTATCAATCGGTATTCAAGATATGGTCATCCCCGAAACAAAAGGGAAACTGTTGGAGGACGCTCAACGCACTTTACAAGAGATCCAGGACCAATACACAAAAGGACTCATTACTGACGGGGAACGTCACAACAAGGTTGTTGACACATGGGCAGCGGTGACTGACGAAGTAGCGAACGAAATGTTTAAGGGCCTGCGAGAAAGCCGTGGAGGATTCAATCCGATCTACATCATGGCGGACTCTGGGTCGCGCGGAAGCGCTCAACAGATCCGCCAGTTAGCAGGTATGCGTGGATTGATGGCAAAGCCATCGGGAGAAATTATCGAAACCCCGATCACTGCTAACTTCCGTGAAGGCCTGTCGGTCTTACAGTATTTCATTTCAACACATGGCGCGCGCAAAGGGCTTGCTGATACAGCTCTCAAGACCGCAAATTCAGGGTATCTCACCCGCCGTTTGGTAGATGTAGCTCAGGATTCGATCATTAGTGAGGAAGATTGTGGTACGCTCGACGGGATTGAAATGACCCCTCTCATTGAAGGCGGAGAGATTATTGAGGGGTTGGGAGAGCGCGTATTGGGACGTGTAGTACTAGAAGATATTCGTGATCCTTTCACGAATGAGATTTTAGTGCGAGCTAACGAAGAGATTGACGAAGAACGTGTGACTTTGATTGAAGAGGCTGGTCTGGAGCGGGTGAGAATTCGTTCGGTTCTTACTTGTCAGACTCGCAGGGGCGTCTGTATCCGCTGTTATGGACGGGACCTCGCTCGTGGTAGGATGGTGAACCCAGGGGAAGCGATCGGAATCATTGCCGCGCAATCTATTGGAGAACCAGGTACCCAGCTGACGATGCGTACGTTCCATATTGGTGGAACAGCAAGTCGGCGTGCCGAGCAAACAACGCTTGCCACAAGAAATGATGGGATAGTGCGATTTCTTAATCTGAAGACCGTCATTAACCGAGATGGTGATCTCGTGGTGATGAACCGCAATGGCGAAATCGCGATCGTTGACGTTCCTGAACCCGGACGGGAACGAGAGCGTGAGCGCTATGCAATCGTCTATGGGGCTAAGCTGAAGAAGAAAGAGGGGGCACGGGTGAAGGCAGGCGATCTGTTAGCAGAATGGGATCCGTACACAGTACCGATCTTGACTGAGGTTGGCGGAGTAATCAAGTTTGGCGATATCGACGAAAAAACTATGCAGGAAAAAGTCGACGAAAGAACGGGCTTATCCACCCGGGTTATTATTGACTGTCGTGATCCGAATGTCCGGCCTCGTATTTCAATTAAGGATGAGAGCGGAAAAACAGCCAAGCTGCCCAGTGGGTTAGATGCTCGCTACGGCCTTCCGGTTGGCGCTCATATCAACGTAGGTGAGGGGCAGAGAGTAGAAGCCGGGGACATAGTAGCAAAAATCCCTAGAGAAACAACAAAGACGAAGGACATTACAGGAGGATTACCTCGCGTTGCCGAGCTATTTGAGGCTCGGAAACCTAAAGAATTTGCTGTCATCAGCGAAATCGACGGGGTGGTATCTTTCGGCAAAGACACGAAAGGGAAAAGAAAAGTTGTTGTTACCCCTGAGATTGGGGAACCCCGAGAATATTTGATCCCAAGAGGGAAACACATTAGCGTTCGTGAAGGGGACCACCTACGTGCAGGAGAGCCACTCATGGATGGGTCTTCGAATCCTCACGATATCCTAGGGGTCTTAGGAGAAAAAGAACTGGCGAAGTCGCTCGTCGATTCTGTTCAGGAGATTTATCGTCTCCAGGGTGTCCGTATTCATGATAAACATATTGAAGTGATTGTTCGCCAAATGATGCGCAGGGTTACTGTTACTGAAGTTGGTGACTCTGAGTTTCTTGTTGGAGAGCAAGTTGAGAAGTGGCGTTTTCAGGAAGAAACTGAAAAGGTACTTGCCCGAGGCGGAAGACCACCAGAGGCAAAATCTTTGCTGATGGGGATTACAAAGGCAAGTCTCTCAACTGATAGTTTTATCTCAGCCGCTTCATTTCAGGAAACGACTAAGGTATTAACGGAAGCTGCGATAAATGGGAAAGTCGATTGGTTATTAGGCCTTAAAGAGAACGTAATCATGGGACGCTTGATTCCCGCCGGGACAGGAACCCCTAGCTACAATCAGGTTGAAGTGAAGACTGTAGAGAGTGAATCTGAAGACCGCTCCTCACTGTCTCATGCGATTGAAGCCTGACAATTACAGGAATCCAGAGGAGGATGAATGCCGACCGTTCAACAACTGGTCCGCAAAGGGAGGGAACGGCAGAGACGGAAGCTGACCGCACCAGCCTTGCAGGCGTGTCCGCAGAGACGTGGCGTTTGTACACGTGTGTACACAACAACCCCTAAAAAGCCGAATTCAGCGCTACGTAAAGTCGCTCGTGTGAGACTGACGAATGGGATTGAGGTCACGGCTTACATCCCTGGGATCGGACACAACTTGCAAGAACACTCCGTGGTAATGATTCGGGGGGGGCGAGTGAAGGATTTACCTGGGGTACGCTATCACATCGTACGCGGCACACTGGACTCGATTGGAGTGCAAGAGCGGAAAAAGAGCAGATCTAAATACGGCACCAAAAGGCCTAAGTAAATGAGAAAAGGGAACTCAGAAAGGATACAGGAATGCCGCGTAAAGGGCCTGCTATAAAAAGAAATATTTTTCCTGACCCAAAATACAGTGACCTTGCTGTGACGAAATTTATTAACATGATGATGGGAGACGGAAAAAAGGGCAGTGCGGAGAAAATTCTCTATAACGCAATGGACCTGATTAGTAAACGAAGTGGAGAAGAGGCATTAGAAACTTTCAAACGGGCTCTTGAAAACGTCAAACCTATTGTTGAGGTTCGTTCGCGACGTGTAGGAGGTGCAACCTATCAGGTTCCGGTGGAAGTTCGCCCTGTACGGAGAAATTCTCTCGCGATGCGTTGGCTCGTCCAAGCTGCTCGCCAAAGACCAGAGAAGGGCATGAAAGAAAAGCTCGCTGGAGAAATTTTCGAAGCAGCCCAGAATAGGGGTGGGGCAGTGAAAAAGCGCGAAGACACTCACCGGATGGCTGAAGCGAATAAAGCATTTGCCCACTACCGTTGGTAAGATTGTGAGCGACAGTATGACGCTCTCTTTCAAGAACGTAGCTCAGCCTATTCACTCTCTAGTAGGAGAGGGAGAGAGTGCGTAGCCCTGTGTTGTCAGCGAGCAAAAGGCACGAGAAAGAGCGAGCATCTGCTACTACCTCATAGGGAGGCAGTTGACTCTTCTGGAAAAGCCTTTACAATTGCTGGCTCCCAAGCTGCGAAAGGGAAGACGCAGGACTAAGGAAATCACACTCCCTCTCAAAGGGTAATACCTGCATTACTTCCCCCTGATATTTTCTTCTTACTGATCCTAAAAAAAGAGAGAAGGAGCAAGGGCGATGGCGAAGGCGCGGTTTGAGCGAAAGAAGCCGCACGTCAATGTGGGGACGATTGGGCATATTGACCATGGGAAGACGACGCTGACGGCGGCGATTACGAAGGTTTTAGCGGAGCGGAAGTTGGCGAGTTTTGTGCCGTTTGATCAGATTGACAAGGCACCGGAGGAGCGGGAGCGGGGGATCACGATCAACACGGCGCATGTGGAGTATGAGACGGCGAATCGGCACTATGCGCACGTAGACTGTCCGGGGCATGCGGACTACATCAAGAACATGATTACGGGGGCGGCGCAGATGGATGGGGCGATAGTGGTAGTGGCGGCCAGTGAGGGGCCGATGCCGCAGACGCGGGAGCATATTTTGTTAGCGCGGCAGGTGGGGGTGCCAGCGATAGTGGTGTATATGAACAAGGTGGATATGGTGGACGATCCTGAACTTTTGGATTTGGTGGAACTCGAGATGCGGGAGTTACTCTCCAAGTACGAGTTTCCGGGGGATGAGACGCCAATTATTCGGGGGAGTGCGCTTAAGGCGTTGGAGGGGGACAAGGGGGAGATGGGGGAGCCGACGATTTTGCAATTGATGGAGGCGGTGGACAGTTTTATTCCGGAGCCGAAGCGGGAGATCGACAAGCCGTTTTTGATGTCGGTGGAGGACGTCTTTACGATCTCGGGGCGGGGGACGGTAGCGACGGGACGGATTGAGCGAGGGCGGGTGAAAGTAGGGGAAGAAGTGGAGATTGTGGGGATCCGGCCGACGGTCAAGACGGTGGTGACGGGGGTGGAGATGTTTCGCAAGGTTTTGGATGAGGGGGTAGCAGGGGACAATGTGGGGTGTTTATTGCGGGGGGTGAAGCGAGAGGAGATAGAGCGGGGGCAGGTACTGGCGCAGCCGGGGAGCATTACGCCGCATACGAGATACGAGGCTGAGGTGTATGTGTTGACGAAGGAGGAGGGGGGGCGGCATACGCCGTTTTTCAATGGGTATCGGCCACAGTTTTATTTTCGGACGACCGATGTGACGGGGTCGGTGACGTTAGCGGAGGGGACAGAGATGGTGATGCCGGGGGATAATACACAGATGACGGTGGAGTTACTGACGCCGATCGCGATGGACGAGGGGTTACGGTTTGCCATTCGGGAGGGGGGGCGCACGGTGGGAGCCGGGGTCGTCACCAAAATCCTTCAGTGAGCGCTGACGATGGCTGAAATGAATGAAAAAATCCGTATTCGCCTTAAGGCGTATGACCATCGTGTCCTTGATCAATCAGTGAAAGAAATTGTTGAGACAGTTAAGCGCACTGGTGGCCGTGTTGCTGGTCCTATTCCACTACCTACCCGGATTGAGCGATTCACTGTACTTCGTTCACCCCACGTAGATAAAAAATCACGAGAACAATTTGAGATTCGCACCCACAAACGGTTACTTGATATTCTTGAGCCGACTCATCAGACCATTGATGCGTTAGGGAAACTCGAACTAGCTGCGGGTGTTGACGTCGAGATCAAACTTCAGTGAGAAAAAAATGATTGGCCTCATCGGTAAAAAACTAGGGATGAGCCAGGTTTTTGCCCAGGACGGTACCCTGATTCCTGTCACTGTTATACAAACCGGTCCGTGCACAGTGGTGCAAAAGAAAACGGTCCAACGAGATGGGTATACTGCGTTACAGCTTGGCTTTGGCTCACGTAAGCCTCAGCGCGCCACGAAAGCCTTTGTTGGTCACTGTAAAATAGCGGGGGCTGGCCCCTTTGTTTTACTGCGGGAGTTTCGCATCGATGACGTTGATACGTACGAGATCGGTAACACCCTCACTGTAGAACAGATTTTCCAATCTGGGGAGATAGTTGATGTCATCGGCCGCACGAAAGGGCGTGGGTACTCTGGTGTCATCAAACGGCATGGTATGAGTGGATTCCCTGGCACGCATGGGACGCATGAATATTTTCGCCATGGTGGCTCTATAGGAAACCGTTCTTTTCCTGGGCGGATCTTCAAAGGGAAACGTATGGCGGGCCAGTATGGGAATGACAGGATGACCGCTCTCCGCCTGCGTGTCGTAGAAGTTCGACCTGAATCAAATCTTTTGTTAGTACGAGGGGCGGTTCCAGGCTGTCGTGGTGGACTCGTGCTTGTGCGCAAGAGTGGCAATGGGGTGAATAAATAATGGAAGAAGCACAGCCACTGAAGGTTCCAGTATGGTCGCCAGAGAAGGAACCTATCGGTGAGGTCGAGATCCCCCTCTCTATCGCGGCTCAACCGCCCCGTGAGCACTTGCTCTATGAAGTCGTCAAGATGCAACTGGCAAATCGAAGAGCAGGTACTGCTGCGACGAAAACGAGGGGAGAGGTAAGGGGAGGAGGGAAAAAACCCTGGCGGCAGAAAGGAACAGGACGGGCTCGGTCCGGGAGTTCCCGCTCTCCTATTTGGGTAGGTGGAGCCGTCATATTTGGTCCTCGGCCTCGTTCCTATTCGTACCGTTTGCCCCGTAGTGCCCGGAAGGCAGCTTTACGCTCAGCACTGGCCCTCAAACAACGCCAAGGCGAGTTATTTGTTGTTAGTGACATCGCGCTCGCAGAACCAAAAACAAAGTGCATGGCTGCTTTTTTATCTCGATTGGAACTCGGAAAAAGTATTCTGATTGTGATTCCAACAGAAAACGCACTCGTTGAAAGAACCGCACGCAATTTGCCCGGAGTAAAAGTACTCCGTAGCGAAGGCTTGAATGTCTATGATCTGCTTCATCACCGGTCAGTGCTTTTTACTCGTGACGCGATCATGCGAGTGAGTGAAAGGTTAGGGTCATGAGCAGAGATATGTATTCGGTCATTGCGGCGCCCTTAATTACGGAAAAGGCGACGCTGGCTCATGAGGCAGGAAATCAGGTGGTGTTCCGTGTGCATCCGACTGCTAATAAATTTGTGATTAAGCATGCAGTCGAGACACTGTTCAAGGTCAAGGTAAAAAAAGTCCGCACGATTCAGTATTTGGGCAAGGATCGGCGAGTTGGGAAGTTTCATGGCCGGCGGCCGAAATGGAAGAAAGCCTATGTGACGCTTGCCCCAGGAAATCATATCGATTTCTTCGAAGGAGCCTAAGAAATGCCGGTACGACAGTATAAGCCTACGTCATCTGGTCGGCGCTTCCAAAGCGTGTTGACTTTTAGTGAGTTGAGTAAGAAAGCCCCTGAACGTTCGCTCTTAGAACCGCTATCGAAAAGTGGGGGAAGAAACAATCGTGGGCGGGTTACGAGCTTTCAGAGAGGTGGGGGACATA
Source organism: uncultured Enterobacteriaceae bacterium (assembly GCA_964502465.1). Lineage (GTDB taxonomy): Bacteria > Desulfobacterota > Binatia > Bin18 > Bin18 > CAZCWX01. Next base: position 16,110 of record CAZCWX010000171.1, read on the forward strand.
AAAGAAGATACCGCATTATTGATTTTCGCCGAGAGAAAGATGGAGTTGCAGCCAGGGTTGCAGCTATCGAATATGATCCCAATCGCTCTGCCCGCATCGCACTGTTATTCTATCATGATGGAGAGAAACGCTACATTCTTGCGCCCATTGGGCTGAAGGCAGGAGATACTGTGATGTCGGGTGAGGAAGCTGACATCAAACCGGGAAATACTCTTCCACTACGAAATATCCCGCTAGGGACAATGATCCACAACATCGAATTGAAGATTGGTAAAGGCGGGCAGTTAGTACGAAGCGCTGGTTCGGCAGCGCAACTTATGGCCAAAGAGGGCGCATACGCTTCAGTGAAGCTACCGTCCGGAGAAGTACGTCGGATCCATATTCGGTGTCGGGCGACTATTGGACAAGTAGGTAACGTAGACCATGAAAATAGATCACTGGGGAAAGCCGGCCGCTCGCGCTGGTTAGGCCGCCGCCCTCATGTACGAGGGATAGCTATGAATCCTGTCGACCATCCAATGGGTGGAGGGGAAGGAAGAGGCAAAGGGAACCACCCGCAAAGTCCTTGGGGAGTTCTCGCAAAAGGGTACAAGACTCGACATAACCCTCGCACAGACAAATATATCGTGCAAAAAAGAAAAAGGAAGTAAGATGCCTCGCTCTGTCAAAAAGGGTCCTTTTGTTGACGACCACCTGTTCAAGAAAGTTCACGCTTTGATACAGAGTGGAGAGAAAAAAGTTATTAAGACATGGTCTCGCCGATCTACAATCATTCCTGAGATGATTGGTCATACTTTTGCCGTACATAACGGGCGGAAGTTTATCCCCGTTTATGCCACGGAGAATATGGTTGGACATAAGCTGGGAGAATTTTCGCCGACGCGAACTTTCTACAGCCACTCAGGAGATCGAAAAGGTGAGGTCAAGAAAGCAGCGAAAGCTTAGAAGCACAACGTCATGGAAACAAGAGCGATTTCTAAAAATATCCGCATCTCTCCTCGCAAAGGGCGATTGGTTGCCGACCTCATCCGCGGCAAACAGGTAGAAGAAGCTCTTCAGATCCTGAGGTTTACCCCCAAAAAGGCTGCGCGTATCTTGACGAAGACTTTACGAGCAGCCATTGCAAACGCAACTGATACGCAAAATATTGACCCAGACGCCCTATACGTAAAGAAGACGTATGTCGATTGTGGGGCGACATTGAAACGATTCACTCCCCGAGCACATGGGCGAGCTACGCCGATTCGCAAACGAACCAGTCACTTTACTGTCATTGTAGATGAGAAGAGGTAAAGGGTACAAATGGGTCAAAAAGTACACCCGAAAGGGTTTCGTTTAGGTATCCTCGAAGGATGGGAGTCTCGCTGGTTTGCAGAGAAAGAATATCCTATTCTTTTGCATGAGGACATTCGCACCCGAGAGTTCATTAAAAAGCGTTTGCATCATGCCGGTATCGCAAAAGTCGAAATTGAGCGTGCAGCGAATAAAGCGAAAATCAATATTTACACTGCCAGGCCTGGCATTGTGATTGGCAAAAAGGGTGCAGAGATCGAGAAACTGAAGGCCGAACTCGCTCGGCGCATGAACCGAGAAGTGTACCTGAATATTCATGAAGTGCGCCGCCCTGATCTTGATGCCCAGCTGGTTGCTGAAAATGTTGCGCTGCAGTTGGAACGACGTGTGGCTTTCCGCCGCGCGATGAAAGAAAGCGTCGCCCGTGCTATTCGCATGGGGGCTCAAGGGGTGAAAGTGCGATGTTCGGGGCGACTAGCTGGGGCGGAAATCGCACGTACTGAGTGGTACCGCGAAGGGCGGGTGCCACTCCATACCCTGCGGGCAGACATTAGCTATGGATTGGCTGAGGCAAAGACTACGTATGGGGTTATTGGGATCAAAGTATGGATCTTCCGTGGTGAGGTATTGACCCGAGAAGAAGAACAACAGAGAAGTGCTTTGAATACTTAAGGAAAAATACCCTTATGCTTGCCCCGAAAAAAGTAAAATACCGTAAACAGCACAAAGGACGAGTGTATGGCAATGCGAAACGCGGTGCCACTCTCGCCTTTGGGGACTATGGGTTGAGAACCCTAGATCGCGGCTGGATCACTGCCCGCCAAATCGAAGCTGCGCGCATAGCGCTTACCCGCCATGTCAAGCGTGGTGGGCGCATATGGGTCCGCATCTTTCCTGATAAGCCGGTGACGAAGAAGCCGACAGAAACACGCATGGGCAAAGGAAAAGGATCCCCAGAATTCTGGGTAGCAGTGGTCAAACCGGGCCGCATGCTTTTTGAAATGGAAGGTGTTCCCCGGGAAGTAGCTCAGGAGGCCTTACGCCTGGCTTCACACAAACTCTCTGTTAGCACAAAATTTTGCGAACGCCGTGGGACTGCCTATGCGCACTAAAGAAATTCGTGATCTCTCGCATGAAGAGATTCAACAAAAAGAACGAGAACTCGCCGAGGAACTTTTTCGGCTCAAACTGCGTAAGAGCACCGGTCAACTTGATAACCCTATGCGATTACGTAGCCTGCGGCGCGACTTGGCTCGTTTGAAGACTATTCAATATGAGCGTGTGAAGCGCGCTGCCGGAGAAGAATAACTGTGCCAGGAAATAGAAAGATACGACAGGGAGTCGTAGTGAGCAACAAGATGGACAAGACTGTCGTTGTGCTTGTCGAACGCCTTGTGCAACATCCTACCTACAAAAAATACATACGCCAACGAAAAAAGTATAAAGCCCATGACCCGGATAATCGCTGTCATATTGGGGATCACGTAGCAATTGTCGAGACACGACCCCTGAGCCGAGAGAAACGTTGGCGTGTGCAAACGATTCTCAAACAGGTGGCAGCGGACTGATCGGCAGCTCAAGGAGTAGGGAATGATTCAGGTGGAGACCATTCTAGATGTTGCAGACAATTCCGGCGCTCGCCGGGTGCGCTGTGTGCGCATATTAGGTGGTACAAGAAGGCGATATGCTTCTGTGGGTGACGAGATTGTGGTCTCTATTCGGGAAGCAATCCCTAATGCAAAGGTCAAAAAAGGGGATGTGATGCGTGCGGTGATTGTACGTACAGCCAAAGAAGTAGGCCGCCCTGACGGTTCATATATTCGTTTCGATAACAACTCTGCAGTTCTTCTTGATAACCAACGAGAACCGGTCGGGACACGTATTTTTGGCCCGGTAGCGCGCGAGCTGCGAGCCAAGCGTTTTATGAAGATTGTTTCCCTTGCTCCCGAAGTCCTTTAGGAGTACCGCATGCTGGCCCGGGTAAAGAAAAACGACACCGTCATGGTCATTGCTGGCAAAGAGCGTGGCAAGGTTGGAAAAGTCCTTCGAGTACTTCCTGCCGAGAACCGCGCGACGGTTGAACGTCTCAATATGGTCAAACGGCATACTAAACCTCGTGGGCCACAGAGCCCGGGCGGGATTGTAGAGAAAGAAGCTCCTATCCACCTTTCTAATCTCATGCCGATGTGCGAGCGTTGTAATGCTCCGGTACGAGCTGGAAGCAAAAGGCTAGATGACGGAAGCAAAGCCCGGATCTGTCGTCGGTGTGGAGAATTATTGGATAAGTAATATGGCGCGTCTCAAAGACTTTTATAAGCAACAAGTTGTACCGACCCTGCAGCAGGAGTTTGGCTACGGAAACATCATGCAAGTGCCGAAGCTAGAGAAAATCGTTGTGAATATGGGACTGGGCGAGGCAACACAGAATCCGAAAATTCTTGAAAGTGGGGTGAATGAGCTCGCGCTCATTACCGGGCAGAAACCTATTGTGACCAAGGCCCACAAGTCGATTGCTAACTTCAAACTCCGAGAAGCAACCCCGATCGGATGTGCAGTGACCTTGCATGCCGATCACATGTATGAATTCTTCGATCGTCTGGTTAATATAGCACTCCCACGAGTGCGTGATTTCCGTGGAATTTCTGATCGATCATTTGACGGACGTGGGAATTACTCTCTTGGGATTCGTGAACACACGATCTTTCCGGAGATCAATCTCGATAAAGTTGAGCAAGTGAAAGGTTTTACCATTTCGATAGTCACTACTGCAAAAACTGATGCAGAAGGAAGAGCCCTGTTGAGAGCGCTTGGTATGCCCTTTCGGAGTTAAAGTGTATGGCAAGAACCTGTTTACGAGTGAAAGCAGAGCGGAAACAAAAATTTAGCATTCGCCAGTATAACCGTTGCCCGCTGTGTGGGCGTTCTCGAGCCTTTTACCGACGCTTTCGCATGTGTCGCCTATGCCTACGCAATTTTGCCCTTAAGGGACAAATTCCTGGGTTAACCAAGGCGAGTTGGTAAGGAGGGCACATGCAAACTGATCCGATCGCCGATATGTTGACATCCATACGGAATGCGCTCCACGCCCGCAAAGAATGGGTAGAGGTTCCTTCGTCTCGTTTGAAAGAGGGAATTTGTAAAGCTATGAACGACGAGGGCTTCATTAAAGAGTATAGCGTGGTTGAGGAAAAAGGACGACGCTTTCTGAGAGTGTGGTTAAAATATGATAAAGCCGGTCAGCCAGTTCTGCGAGGGCTGAAACGTGTGAGCAGACCAAGTTTGCGGACCTATGTGGGAACAGACAAGATTCCTCCGGTGCAAAAAGGATTGGGCGTGAGCGTACTTTCTACCTCTCGAGGCATTATCATCGATCGCGAAGCTCGTAAATTGAGGGTTGGCGGCGAAGTCCTCTGCTCCCTATGGTAAGGACAAAGAAAGAAGGAACGAACTCATGGCAGGTATTGGGCGCTGGCCTGTAGCCATACCAGAACAGGTAAAAATTGTAGAAGACGCCGGATCGCTTACGGTGCAGGGGCCGAAGGGAACACTCAGTCTCGTGGTCGCTCCTGCGCTAACTATTCAGGTAAAGGATTCGACGGTCTTAGTCACACGTTCGGATGAGGCTCGGCGAACGAAAGCTGTTCATGGTCTGACTCGTAAGCTGATTGCGAATATGGTTGAGGGGGTGAGCAAGGGTTTCACCAGATCACTTGAAATTAGTGGAGTAGGGTATAGGGCAGAAGTCGCTGGGGATGTGATCCAATTTACCCTTGGACTTTCTCATCCGATCATTTTTCAGCTACCTCAGGGGGTGCAGGCGAAAGTCGAGAGGCAAACTCTCGTGACTCTTGAGGGAATTGATAAACAGCTCCTCGGCGAGGTAGCAGCCGCAATCCGTCGCTTACGTCCCCCAGATCCGTATAAGGCCAAAGGGGTGAAGTACGCAGAAGAAAAGATTCGCAGAAAGGCTGGCAAAACTGCTGGTGCAAGGTAAGGTATGGCGCGGACAAATCCTCGTGAGAGCAACAGAGTCCTTCGACAGAAGCGGGTACGAAAACGAGTCATCGGTTCCGACTCGCGACCTCGACTGTGTGTTTATCGCAGCAATAAACATGTCTATGCGCAGGTAATTTCAGATGAGAGTGGGCGAACTCTGGTGGCAGCCTCGACGCTCTCTGTAGAACTGCGCAATGCACTGCAAAAAAACGCCGCAACCATTGAAGGTGCCAAAGAAGTTGGTGCACTGCTTGCGCGCCAATGTCGGGAGCGCGGCATACACAAGGTTGTTTTCGACCGAAACGGTTTCTTATACCATGGACGAGTCCGCGCTTTAGCTGAGTCTGTCCGTGAAGCTGGTCTAGAATTTTAGGAGCCTTACCGTGCCTACCTTTGGAGAACGTGTGAACCCTGAAGGGTTGGAAATCAAGGAAAAAATCGTCCATATCAGCCGCGTAAGTAAAGTCGTCAAGGGAGGACGCCGGTTTAGCTTTAGCGCTGTTGTTGTTGCCGGGGATGGGGCTGGACATGTTGGCTATGGTCTTGGGAAGGCTCATGAAGTGCCGGAAGCGATTCGTAAGGGAGTCGAACAAGCCAAGAAATCACTCATCCATGTCCCTTTAGCGAATGGTACCATTCCTTACGAAGTCATTGGTAAACACGGTGCCGGTAGGGTATTCCTCAAACCAGCCTCCCAAGGAACAGGTTTGATCGCCGGTGGTGGTGTTCGAGCAGTGATGGAACTTGCAGGAGTGAGAGACGCGCTGACGAAATGCCTGGGATCGACCAATCCCCATAATGCAGTCAGAGCAACTTTATCGGCACTGCGTAGCTTGGTCGTTCCTGAACAGATGTTGGAGCGGCGGGGGAAACAACTTGCTGATTTGCAGAGTTAAGATCATGACAGCAGAAACGGTTGTAGAAAAAATATTTCATATCACGCTCAAGCGGAGTGAAATTGGTTGCCCTCGTAGGCAGCGTGAAACACTACGTGGGCTCGGGTTGACCTATCCAGGGAAGACTGTTTTGCGCCGCGATTCACAATCTCTTCAAGGGATGCTTCGCAAGGTCGCCCATCTGATAGAGGTGCGCGAACATGGATCTTAGTCATCTACGACCGGCTCCAGGGTCGGTGAAAAAGAAAAAACGTCTTGGCCGCGGTCCTGGTTCTGGTCTCGGAAAAACTTCCGGGAAAGGCCATAAAGGTCGAGGCTCCCGTTCTGGTGGCAACACCCCCCCAGGTTATGAAGGCGGCCAGATGCCTCTGGCGCGACGGTTACCTAAACGGGGTTTTCATAACCCCTTTCGGAAGAGATACTGCATTATCAATTTGGCAAGTTTAGAGCGCTTTGCCGATGGATCTCTGGTAGATCTTGAATCGTTACAGGTAGCCGGATTAGTGCGCGGCAAGCAGAAAAAAGTGAAGATCCTGGCAAAGGGAGAATTGACTAAGGTGCTAACAGTCAAAGCCCACGCGTTTAGCCAGCAAGCACGAGAGAAAATCGTGGCGCTTGGTGGTTCAGCCGAGGTCGAATAACGTGCTCGAAGGGATTCAGAGCGCGGCGAAGATTGCTGAATTACGCCGCCGTCTCATCTTTACATTCGGAATGCTGGCCGTATATCGAGTCGGTGTGGCGATTCCCACTCCAGGGATCGATGGGGATGCTATGGCCGCATTTTTCCAACAGGCAGCCAGCACGGTCTTTGGTCTCGTCAACCTCTTTTCTGGCGGTGCGCTTGAGCGGTTTTCTATCTTTGCTCTCGGCATTATGCCGTATATTAGCGCCTCGATCATATTGCAGCTTCTCACCGTTGTGGTGCCAACGTTGGAGCGTCTTTCCAAGGAAGGAGAATTAGGGCGTCGGAAGATCACCCAGTACACTCGTTACAGTACTGTGGGACTCTCTCTGCTACAGGGGTTTTTCATTAGCGTAGGGCTGGAACAGATAACTGCTCCAGGAGGCTCTTCTGTTGTTTTCCATCCTGGGTGGGGGTTCCGCCTCATGACAGTGGTTACCCTTACCGCAGGCACAGCTTTCATCATGTGGCTGGGTGAACAGATTACTGAACGTGGAGTAGGAAACGGTATTTCTCTGATTATCTTCGCTGGTATCGTGGCAAGTATTCCTTCTGCCATTACCGTAACAACCGAATTCGTGCGAGAAGGGGAGTTAAGTATCCTTATCGTGCTTCTGCTCCTTGTGGGAATGGTCGGTATTGTTGCTGCAGTGATCATTATGGAGCGTGGACACCGACGTATTCCTGTCCAGTATGCGAAACGAGTCGTTGGTCGTAAAGTATACGGGGGGCAAACTTCTCATTTGCCGCTTAAAATCAATACTGCTGGCGTGATCCCGCCAATCTTTGCCTCTTCAGTCTTAATCTTTCCTGCGACTATTGCGAGTTTCTCTGATCAACCATGGGCTCAAACTGTAGCTGATATGTTAACCCCCTCCAGTCTGATCTACAATTTTAGTTACGTAGCACTGATCATTTTCTTCTGTTATTTCTACACCGCTGTCGTTTTCAATCCGGTCGACGTTGCAGATAATATGAAGAAACATGGGGGATTCATCCCGGGCATTCGCCCTGGACAACGGACGGCGGAATACATTGATCGGGTCTTGAGTCGCATTACTCTTAGTGGAGCGATTTACGTCTCAATTGTCTGTGTGCTCCCGAACTTGCTTGTCAGTGCTCTGAACGTTCCGTTTTTCTTTGGTGGAACAGCATTGCTCATCGTTGTTGGGGTTGCACTCGACACGGTTGCACAAATTGAAACCCAGATCATGATGCGTAACTATGAAGGATTTATGAAGCGAGGACGCTTGCGCGGCCGTAGGGGATAGGAGGGAAGAACGTGCGTATCGTACTCGTCGGACCCCCTGGAGCTGGGAAGGGAACTCAAGCTCGCATGCTTCAGCAAACGCTTGAGATCCCGCAAATTTCGACTGGGGATCTCTTGCGTGAAGCGGTGCGGGAAGGGACGGTGCTTGGAAAAGAAGCGCAGAACTATATGGACAAAGGCGAACTCGTGCCTGATCAACTTGTAACCGCGATGGTAGGGGAACGACTACAACGTGTTGACTGCGAGAAAGGCTTCATTCTTGACGGATTTCCCCGGAACATTACCCAAGCAGAAGCCCTAACGGCTCACCTTGCTACTGTGAAAAGCAGACTTGATGGGGTAGTATGTATTTTTGTCCCTCGTGCTGAGTTGGTCGAACGACTGAGCGGGCGTCGGGTGTGCTCTCAGTGCAGCGCCATGTACCACATACGCTTTGACCCTCCTGTACAGGCAGGGATTTGTAATGTGTGTAAAGGAACCCTCTATCAGCGAAGTGACGATAATGCAGAGACTGTTAGTGCCCGCCTCGAAGTTTATGAGCATGCAACTGCTCCCCTTTTAACCTATTATAGAAAGAACAACCTGCTACACGAGATAAGTGGCAGTGGTACTCCTGAGGAAGTTTTTGAGCGTATTCGTACTGCTCTTCGGTCCATACCGAAGCCCCCTTAACCATGATCTTTCTCAAGTCTTTCCATGAAATAGAGATTATGCGCTCTGCAAATCGCATCGTCTCGGAGATCCTTGCTGAATTACGCGAAAAGGTTGTTTCTGGTATCTCGACTGCAGACATTGATCAGCTTGCGAATGCGCTCATGCGGAAGAAGGGAGCCCGTTCCGCTTTCAAAGGGTATCAAATACGAAATGGAATGATCCCATTTCCAGCAACGATTTGCGTGTCGCTGAATAATGAGATTGTCCATGGCATTCCTTCTCCTCAAAAAATCATTCGAGAAGGAGATGTCGTGAGCTTAGACTTTGGGGTGATATATCAGGATTTTTATGGAGATGCGGCCCTAACATTTGCGGTTGGCGAAGTCAAGCCAGATATAAAACGGTTGCTTACAACAACTGCTGCAGCATTGGAAGAAGGCATTGCTCAAGCGTGCGTTGGGAATCGCCTTGGCGATATATCGGCAGCGATTCAAGAAAAAGTCGAGAGCGAAGGGTTTTCGGTTGTCCGTGAATTTGTTGGGCACGGCGTTGGCAGACGCTTACACGAGGATCCACCAGTGCCGAACTATGGTGTTCGTGACCGAGGGATGCGGTTACGTGAAGGACTTGTCCTGGCGATCGAACCAATGGTGAATGTGGGAAAAGCTGACGTTGTGATGAAAAGCGATGGCTGGACTGCGGTGACAAAGGACGGCAGTCTTTCGGCCCATTTCGAGCATTCTATAGCGATTACCGAAAAAGGTCCTATCGTACTAAGCCGATTGTAACGCTTGGTCTCAGGAGGACTTTGTCGTTTTTGCTGAAACAAAGGGAACGCAACAATGAAAGTCAGACCTTCAGTGAAGCGGATTTGCAGGAAGTGCAAGGTTATTCGCCGTCGCGGGGTGATTCGGGTCATTTGTGAGAACCCTCGACACAAACAGCGACAAGGATAATATCCATCCAGAACGAGAGAAGAGGGAAATCCTATGGCACGTATTGTAGGTATTGAGTTGCCACGCAACAAGCGAGTGGAAATCGGCCTGACATATATTTACGGGATTGGTCGAGCGAGCGCTCTCAAGATTCTCTCTGAGGCGGGTGTAGCCCCTGAGAAAAAGACGGATGTCCTTACTGACGAAGAAGTTATCAACATCCGTCGTATAATTGATCAAGAGCACCGCGTTGAAGGTGACCTTCGCCGCGATATCGCAAACAATATCAAGCGCTATATTGAAACTGGTTCCTTCCGAGGTTTACGTCATCGGCGTAACCTTCCCGTGCGTGGGCAGCGGACCCGTACGAATTCCCGTACACGGAAGGGCCCGCGGCGAACAGTCGCCGGCAAAAAATCAGCGCCAACACCGAAGTAAACACCATATCGGACAGAAGGAGAAGCTGCATGGCTAAAGCCGGGGAACGCGCCGCTCCGAGGAAGAAGAAGGCGAAGAGAACCGTCCCTGAAGGACTCGTGAATATTCATTCCACGTTTAACAATACCATCATTACTATTACTGACCCTCAGGGAAACGTGGTGGCGTGGGCAAGTGCTGGAACTGTGGGGTTCAAGGGATCCCGGAAAGGGACCCCATTTGCTGCGCAGGTTGCTGCGGAGAGCGCAGCTCGCAAGGCTGTTGATGCAGGAATGCGTACGGTACAAGTGCATGTGAAGGGACCAGGGGCAGGGCGGGAGTCTGCCTTGCGTTCTCTTCAAGCTGCTGGGTTTGCTATTAATGTCATTCGTGATGTTACCCCTATCCCGCACAATGGCTGCCGTCCTCCCAAACGTCGGCGAGTGTAAGCCCAGTTTCTTTCGTTGTAGACAAAAGTTGATGATCACTTGATACGGGTAAATAATTTGCTCTGACAGGGGGCTTTGTGGCTCGATACACTGGACCAGTATGTCGCCTATGCAGGCGAGAAGGAATAAAACTCTTCCTCAAAGGCGAGCGTTGCTATACAGACAAATGCGCTATCGAAAGGCGTAGCTATCCGCCAGGACAACACGGACAAGGACGCGGGAAAAAGGCAACGGAGTATAGTGTCCAACTTCGTGAAAAGCAAAAACTTAAGCGTATTTACGGTATGCTAGAAGGGCAATTCCGACGCATTTTCGCTCTTGCCGAACGAAAACGTGGGGTCACTGGAGATACCTTGCTCCTCTTGTTGGAGCGCCGTCTCGACAATATGGTCTACCGTATGGGATTTGCAACCTCACGCACAGAAGCCCGACAACTTGTTCGGCATGGTCACTTCCTTGTCAATGGACGACGAGTCGATATTCCCTCGTACCTGATAAACCCTGGTGATGAAGTGCAAGTGCGAGAAGCGAGTAGGAAAATAGTGCGTATACAGGAAGCGGCGGACTTAATGCAGCGCCGCGGGGTACCGGAATGGTTGGAAGTGAATAAGGATTCGTTTACGGGCCGGGTGCGATCTCTCCCTACGCGTGCGCAATTGACCTTGCCGATCAATGAGCAACTCATTGTCGAGCTATATTCAAAAGTATAATGCGCTTTGTGTTCGTCAGACATGACACGAACACGAAGAGAGGGAGCAGCATGCAAGAGAGTTCGCGCGATTTCATTAAGCCGAAAAGCATTGAACCTGAAGAGAAAACCCTCACCGCTAGCTATGGGAGGTTTATTGGTGAACCGTTTGAGAGAGGGTTTGGTACCACTCTTGGCAATGCGTTGAGACGGATTCTGCTATCGTCCCTTCCTGGGGCGGCAATCACCAAGGTAAAAATCAAAGGGGTACTACACGAGTTCTCCACGATTCCTGGGGCCACCGAAGATGTAACTGACCTTTTGTTAAACCTCAAAGAACTGCGGTTCCGCCTGCATGATAGTGAGGTAGAAACTGTTCGCTTGGATGTCGCAGGTGAGCGAGCGATAACAGCGAAAGACCTGCTGACCGGACCACGGGTGGAGATTCTTAACCCCGATGCCAATATTGCGAGACTCGGAAAAGACGCTCGATTGGAAATTGAGGCAACGATCAGACGAGGGCGTGGGTATGTGACAGCAGACTATCACAAGTCTGAAGAGGACCCAATTGGGACGATTCCCCTGGATGCAGTTTTTTCTCCTATACGCAAAGTGAATTTTACTGTTACTAATGCTAGAGTGGGACAACGTACTGATTATGAACGGTTGTCGTTAGAAATCTGGACAGACGGGAGCACTCGGCCGCAAGAAGCACTTTCTGCGGCTGCTCGTATCTTACAAGACCAACTGTCTATCTTTGTTGGGTCAGAAGAAGTGGGAGAGTGGCGCGCAGAGACAAAAGAAGAGCCTGAGCCGTTCCTGAATGAAAATCTGTTCCGCCCAATCGAGGAATTGAATCTTTCGGTCCGATCGGCTAATTGTCTGCAAAGCGCTGACCTCCGCTATGTTGGAGAACTCGTTCAGAAAACTGAAAATGACCTGCTTAAAACCAAAAATTTTGGCCGTAAATCACTCAATGAGATTAAGGAAACGTTGCATACCCTAGGGCTTGAGCTCGGTATGCAACTAGAAGGATTCCCTTTACGGGAAGAGCTTGAGCGCTTACGTGCTGCTCATGAGTGAGCAGACGTTCAACTAAAGACTCTGCGCACAAATAGGGAATACAGGAATCATGCGACACCTCAAAGACGGTCGTAAGCTCAATCGCACTGCCGCTCATCGCAAAGCACTGATGCGCAACTTGGTGAAAGCGCTTCTCAAACGTGAACAGATCCGTACAACTGACGCCAAAGCGAAAGAGTTGCGACGCTGGGCGGATCGCATTGTAACGTTAGGAAAAAAAGGAAGTCTGCACGCGCGTCGTCAAGCCTTTGCGTACTTAGGCAGTCGCAAGCTGGTGAAACGCCTCTTTGATGACGTTGCCCCTCGTTTTCAGGAGCGGGCAGGAGGATACACGCGGGTACTAAAGATTGGTCCTCGTCGTGGCGATGCCGCGCCGCTTTCCCTAGTGGAATTTACCGTGCGAGGAGAGCAGACAACTGGGAAGGCGATTGCGGCAGGTGCAGGAAAGACGAGTGAATAAGTACCGCTTGCTGAACTAGCAGCTACCTGAGTGTCAAATGAGGGGGGAGCGCTGGTGAAAACCGCCTCCCCCTTCATTGCCTCTCCTGTCCTGCTGGATCTCAGAAAGAGTTATTATGGCAGAACGGCGCTACAATTTCCGTTTCAGCCTTCCAGAAGGATTTGTTATCCTTGTGAGCCTTGTTTTGACCTCTTTTCTTGTCTTTCTGTTTGGGGTACACGTAGGGAAAGAAACCCAAGCGCGCAAGGCTGTTCAACAAGGTCGAACGGTCCGAGTCCCTGTGTCTCTATCAGGTGCAGAAAGCCCTTCTCTCCCCCAGACACCCGCCGCAGTTCCTCCATCTCTCCCAAGACGGCCAAACGAGTCTCTAACGGCAGCGCCGCTGCAGCCAAGTCAACCGGTACTAGCCCCTGAGCGTCCCAAGAGGTCTGATAGTCCTTCCGCTGCCCAAGTCACCCCTCATGTCATCCCTTCTGTCTCGGCGAATAGGGTCGTTTCTCTGCCTGTAGAGAAAAAACCGCCAGTACAGCCTGCGCTAAAGGGACGCTGGAGTGTTCAGGTACATGCAACACAGCGGCAAGGAGCTGCTCAAGATATAGCGAGAAGGTTACGCGAACAGGGGTATACACCAGCTGTGAATAGGATCACGAGACAAGGAGCAGTGTGGTATCGGGTGCGAGTTGGGAGTTTTATGAACGAAGAACAAGCAAAGGAGATTGTCGCTCGCTTCCGGCGTGAAGGGACATTCCCTCAAGCTTATCCAGTCTCGGAATAAAGTGCATGACGGTAAAAGAGGCAATTGGCCGCGTGGCCTCTGGTGATGACCTCACAGAAGAAGAGATGGCTGCTGTTATGGCTGAGATCATGGACGGTCAAGCCACACCAGCCCAAATCGGCGGACTTCTCACGGCACTGCACATCAAAGGCGAAACTGTAGCCGAGATTTCTGGAGCAGCTCAGGTCATGCGCCAGCTCGCGACTCGCGTACAGGCCTCTCGTCCTGTCCTTGATACCTGTGGCACTGGCGGAGATGGCCGTCACACCTTCAACATCTCCACGGCTGCCGCCTTGGTTGCCTCTGGTGCTGGGCTCTGTGTGGCCAAGCATGGCAACCGCGCTATGTCCGGTGCAGTGGGAGGGGCGGATGTGCTCGAAACGCTAGGCGCTCGAGTCGAACTGTCGCCTGCTCAAGTAGAGTATTGCTTAAGAGAGGTAGGGTTTGGCTTTCTTCTCGCCCCGGCTTTTCATCGGGCTATGAGGCACGCTGTTGGTCCGCGTCGTGAGATTGGTATCCGGACGATCTTTAACCTCCTTGGTCCGTTAACCAACCCGGCGGGTGCTCGTCTCCAGTTAATTGGGGTGTTCGACCGGCGTTGGGTTGCACCACTCGCAGAAGCCCTTGGGCGTTTAGGCAGTATCCATGCCTTAGTGGTTCATGGAGAAGATGGACTCGACGAAATTTCGTTATCTGGGCCGACCGTAGTCGCTGAGTGGCATGCTGGAGCAATGCATACTTTTACTATACACCCCCAAGACCTCGGCTTTACCCCGTGCCGCCTTGCTGATTTGCAGGTAGAGAACGCCCAAGAATCAGCTGCGATCATTCGCTCTGTGTGTGCTGGAACTCCTGGCCCACATCGTGACATTGTATTGCTGAACGCCGCTGCTGCCCTCTACGCTGGTGACGCGGTCCCTTCTCTGACTGCTGGAGTTGAGTTAGGGCGAAAGACGCTTGATAGTGGAGCGGCAGCCAAAACCCTGGATCGCTTCATTCTTCTCTCCCATATGGAATTGGCATGATTCTCGACGACATTGTTGCGTACAAACGCACTGAACTAGAAGCTCAGAAGCAGAGCGTGACGCTCTCTCAGTTGCAGGATATGGCCTTGTTTTATGCGGCTCCCCTTCCTTTCCTGCAGACCTTACAGGAATGGCCTGGGCGAGCGATTATCGCTGAGGTGAAAAAAGCTTCTCCCTCCAAAGGGGTCATCCGCGCCGATTTTATGCCGCTCGCGTTGGCACGGACCTATGAGGCAAACGGTGCGGCTGCGATCTCAGTCTTAACCGAACGTCGGTTTTTTCAGGGGAGTTTGGAGTACCTGCAGCTGATCCGCAAACAAGTTGCACTCCCACTGCTGCGTAAGGATTTTCTTTTTGATCTATATCAGGTGTACGAAGCACGGGCGTTTGGTGCCAGTGCCATTCTCCTCATTGTTGCTATTCTTGCCGATCAGCAAATTGTCGAATTAAGTGCGCTAGCCTGCACGCTTGGGATCGATTGCTTAGTTGAAGTCCATGATGAGACAGAGCTAGAACGTGCCCTCGCCTGTGGTGCGCAATTGCTCGGCATTAACAATCGTGATTTGCGCACATTTCATACGACTATCGAAACCACCGAGCGGCTACTCCGCTTCATCCCATCAGGAGTCACTGTTGTATCGGAGAGTGGGCTCTCGCACAGTGACCAGTTAGCGCGGCTTGAGGCACAGGGTGTGAGAGCTTTTCTTATTGGCGAAACCCTGATGGCCGCACCTGACCCTGGCGTGCCTTTACGTGCGTTGCTGCGAGGCGAGGGGTGAGCGTGCAGGTAAAAATCTGTGGCGTCACCAACGTTGCGGATGCACGTCTTGCTGTCCAGTATGGGGCCGATCTCATTGGACTCAATTTCTATCCTGTAAGCCCGCGCTATGTGTCTTTGCCGGTTGCGCGAGAGATCCGTGCGGTCATCCCCCCTGAGGTTTGGTGTGTCGGAGTGGTGGTAAACGCGAAAAGACCGTATATCGCGGCACTCGTTGAGGAACTCAGTCTCGACGCAATCCAGTTCCATGGCGATGAGGAAGCCACACTGTTACAGGGGTGGTCCTGTATGACCATCAAAGCTGTTCGTGTACCAGCGGAAGGTCCACTTCCTGACTGTTCCCAGGTTCCGACCGACTATCTCCTCCTTGACACGCACAGGCTTGGACGATACGGGGGAACGGGAGAGACCTTTCCTTGGGAGCGTCTTTTGTCCCTCCCTCCTGAGCAAGTGAACCGTCTGATTTTAGCTGGTGGTCTGACCGCAGAAAATGTTGCCACAGCAGGACGAATGGTCCGGCCGTGGGCAGTCGATGTCGCAAGTGGAGTAGAGTTACAACCGGGTCGAAAAGACCCAGAGAAATTACGAGCTTTTATTCGCAATGCCAAAACTCCCTGATGTGTATGGTCACTTTGGCCCTTACGGCGGGCGCTATGTCGCTGAGACCCTGATGCCGGCTCTCATCGAGCTGGAAGAAGTATATCGCCACTGCCGGCGCGATCCAGCGTTCCGTCGAGAATTGCGGGACTTACAACGGGAGTATGTCGGCCGACCTACGCCACTCACCTTTGCTGCGAATCTGACACAAAAATTAGGCGGAGCGAAAATTTACTTAAAACGCGAGGATCTCTGCCATACTGGTGCGCACAAAATTAACAATACTATTGGCCAGGCCTTACTTGCGCGGCGTATGGGCAAAGCACGGCTGATTGCAGAAACTGGGGCGGGACAGCACGGGGTAGCGACGGCCACCGTTGCTGCACTCTTCGGTATGGTGTGTGAAGTGTTTATGGGCAGCGAGGATATTGCCCGGCAAGAGCCGAATGTGTTCCGTATGCGCTTGCTTGGTGCGACGCTCCGTGAGGTGACGTCAGGAACGCGAACGCTTAAAGACGCCATGAACGAAGCGTTACGCGACTGGATTACCCATGTCACTACCACATTTTATGTCATTGGCACTGTCGCTGGGCCTCATCCCTATCCCATGCTCGTCCGTGACTTTCAGTCGGTCATTGGCCGAGAAGCAAGGAAGCAGATTCGACAGCGAGAAAGACGACTCCCGGACTATCTGATTGCGTGTGTCGGTGGGGGCAGTAATGCCATGGGACTGTTTACCGCATTTCTTCCAGACCCTGCAGTGCGCATGATTGGTGTTGAGGCTGGCGGCCTCGGTGAGGGGAACAATGCCGCATCAATTACCGGCGGGTGTGTTGGTGTACTCCACGGCAGCAAGAGTTACGTTCTGCAGGATGAAACCGGCCAGATCCGTGATACTCATTCCCTGGCGCCTGGGCTCGACTATCCAGGAGTTGGACCGGAATTAAGTTACCTCAACGACCAGCGGCGCGTAGAGTATGTGACTGTCCGTGATGATCAAGCAGTAGCCGGAATGAAACTTTTAGCCGAGACCGAAGGGATTATCCCAGCCCTAGAGAGTGCACACGCAGTAGCCTATGCGGCAACTCTTGTCCCGCGGTTGAGTCCTGAGCAAAGTGTTATTCTTAACCTTTCTGGACGTGGGGATAAGGACTTACCCGCCGTTGCCCGTTACTTAGGTGAATGACACTAGGGGGAGTGTGACTCGCATGTGGAGCTTGACACGAGCTCTCGTGAATAGCCGTGAAGAATTTCTGTCCGACTCTCTGTTGATGTGAGATCTGCCTCTCTATTGTGAAGACCTCTGAAGTATCAGAGTTAGCGTATGACCCGTATTGCCGACACCTTTGCAATGTTACGGAGCCGTGGCGAGGCCGCCCTAATCCCGTATATCACGGCTGGCGATCCTGACCTCGACACAACCTTTCAACTCGTTCAGGAACTGGCTTGCCAAGGGGCTGACCTCATCGAATTAGGAATTCCATTCTCTGACCCGATGGCGGACGGTCCGACGAACCAGCGTGCTGCGGAACGTGCGTTGCGCAGTGGCACCTCCCTTCCCCGGGTGCTTGATCTCGTTCATAAAGTCCGCCGTATGGTTGACCTTCCTCTGATTCTTTTCACCTACTACAATCCGATCTTTCGTTATGGAGGAGAACGGTTTGCCTGTGACGCTCGCCGGGCCGGGGTTGACGGTGTGTTATGTGTTGATTTACCACCCGAGGAAGCAGACGAACTCAAACGAGAAACCGATCAGCAAGACCTGGACTTAATTTTTCTCCTTGCCCCGACGAGTTCACTATCGCGAGCTCAGACGGTGCTCACCCGAGCACGCGGCTTTGTCTACTATGTGGCAGTGACCGGTGTGACCGGTGCACGAGCGACACTTCCTGCCGATCTGGATGAAATGGTGCAGCGAATACGCGCGATATCGCCCGTGCCAGTTGGGGTAGGATTTGGCATTTCATCTCCAGAACAAGCCGCCCACGTTGGGCGAGTTGCTGACGCCGTCATTGTCGGAAGCGCCATCTCCCACATCATTGAAACTTCTCGCAATCGGCCAGATCTTATTCCCAGGGTCGGGGCATTCGTGGGGAGCTTGAAACAGGCCTTACGAGAATCAGCAACGGTTCGGCTTGCCCATACGGCGAGTGTCTTATCCAAGGTACAAACCTAGCACACGGAGGAGGAAGGTATGGCTGCTCGAGAGTTGAGGCAAGTGCAGGAAGAAGCCGAGTCCATCTGGCTCAAATGCACCAAATGCCAGGAGATCCTCTTCCGCAAAGAAGTTGAACGGCGCCTGTTTGTTTGTCCCAAATGCGGGGCGCATTTGCGTTTAACGGTTGAGCAGCGGCTGCTGATGATAGTTGATCGTGGCTCTTTCGTCGAGCACGATGCCACGCTCAGTACTATTGACGCCTTAGGGTTTATTGATCGAAAACCCTATAGCGTTCGGCTGGCTGAGGCATGCCAGAAAACCGGGCGCAGAGAAGCGGTTGTCTGTGGCACCGCTACGATTCATGGCCGCTCTATCGCTCTCGGGGTGTTTGATTTCACCTTTTTGGGCGGGAGTATGGGCTCTGTGGTTGGTGAAAAATTGACGCGTATTGTTGAACATGCGCTCACTGCACGGTTGCCAGTCCTCTTTTTTGCCGCTTCAGGTGGAGCACGGATGCAGGAGGGCGTGTTGTCGCTCATGCAGATGGCCAAAGTGAGCATGGTGCTCGGGCATTTGCGGGCGGCTGGAGTCCCATATCTGTCAGTGCTGACAGACCCCACTACCGGTGGAGTAGCGGCTTCGCTCGGAATGTTGGGCGATATTAATATCGCAGAACCCCACGCGCTCATCGGATTTGCTGGCCCTCGCGTCATTGAACAAACAATCCGTGAGAAACTCCCGCCTGGATTCCAGCGCGCTGAGTTTTTGCTTGAGCACGGTATGGTTGACCTTGTAGTCGAACGCAAGGATCTCCGACGGGTATTGAGCCAGTTGCTCGGTTTACTGTGTGACTGAGCAAAAACGCTCGAAACCACCAGTTTAATCCCCTATGCGGTTATGGCAACGTACCAGGAAACGCTAGACTATTTGTATCACCTTGAAGTCGAGCGTATGGACTTGAAGCTGGAGCGTGTGGGAGAGGCACTGCGGTTGTGTGGATCCCCACAACGACACTTTCCTGCTCTGCATATCGCGGGCACCAACGGCAAAGGATCGACTGCTGCACTCCTTCACGCTGTGCTCAGTGCGGCTGGCTACCGTGTGGGACTCTTTACTTCTCCTCATTTGATTGACTTTCGTGAGCGTATCCGTCTGGGAGATGGAT
This sequence comes from uncultured Enterobacteriaceae bacterium, assembly GCA_964502465.1. GTDB lineage: Bacteria > Desulfobacterota > Binatia > Bin18 > Bin18 > CAZCWX01. Next base: position 35,431 of record CAZCWX010000171.1, read on the forward strand.
ACCTCAGCGAACAGGAGGTTATCGCTGAGGTTGCTGCCGTTCGCGCCCAGGTTGAACCGACTGGGATGCAGTTGACGCCGTTTGAGATGATGACCGTTCTGGCTTTTCGCGCTTTTGCTCGTGCCCATGTTGACATTGCCGTCGTTGAGGTCGGGCTGGGTGGCCGACTGGATGCGACCAATGTCCTCTCTCCACTGGCTGCTGTGATTACGAGCATTGCTCTCGACCATCAAGCGTATCTGGGGACTACGCTGACCGATATCGCCAGAGAAAAGGGAGGCATTATTAAACCGGGAGTGCCGGTGGTCATAGGACAGGTCAATGCAGAGAGTCGTACCGTCCTTTGTGACCGTGCTCGCACACAAGCAAGCAAGACCTATCTCTCTGGTCGAGATTTCACTATTCGTGACAGAGCAGGCGGAGGAATAGACTACTGCGGCTTGGCATGGCGGTTAGCGGATCTCTCCCTCGGCTTACCGGGTCGTTTCCAATACCATAACGCTGCCGTCGCACTGGCTGCGCTCGAATTGGTCCAGTCGGCCTTTCCTGTTCCTGAGCCTGCGGTGCGGCGGGGGTTGCAGGAGGTCCAGTGGCCTGGTCGACTCGACATCGTCTCTGAGCAACCTTTTGTCATCCTTGACGGTGCCCATAATCCTCACGCCGTTGAAACGCTGGTTACGGAACTCCCAGCTTTACTGCAGGACCGAAAGACACGTATCTTGTTTAGCGTCATGCGAGACAAAGACTGGCCAGCGATGCTTCCCCTACTTGCTCGCGTAGCGACCGAAGTCATTGTGACACGTGTCTCGCAACCACGAGCTGAGGACCCGTTTGTCTTGCAGCGCGCATTTGCTCCTTTCTGTCCGGTCCGCATGATCCCAGATGCTCAGGCGGCCTGTCGGCTGCTCTTGAGCGAAGCGAGGCCAGATGAGGCAATCGTCATCTGCGGCTCCCTGTTCCTCGTGGGTGAAGTGCTCCCCCTTTTTCCTCAGAGCACGGTACGGTTACCTCGACCAGGCCAGAGGGAGGAAGGGTGATGCGGCAGCCTCGAGGCTCTACCCTCCTTTTGGTTTGGGTATATCTCCTGTCTCCAGTGTGGGCTCAGGAACAAGCACAGGATCGAGAGCCCGTACGAGTAAAGGCGAATACCCTCTCCTATGAACAACAGAGCGATACAGTGACTGCGAGTGGGGATGTGGTCGTGACGAAAGGCGACACGACTGTCACCGCTGATTCAATCTCAGTGAACCGAACGACCAATGAAATAAAAGCACAGGGTAATGTCGTGGTCAGCGATCCGCAGGGCAAAATCGAAGCTGAAGCGCTCCAGCTAGAAATGGAAGATGAAACTGGCGAGATCACGAACGGAACCGTATATCTCCCGCGTAGTCAATACGTCCTGACAGGGAGAACCCTGCAGAAGTCCTATGGGCAGACGTATTACATCGAGAACGGAGCGTTTACGACGTGCGAGTGTGAAAATTTTCACAAAGCAGACTGGAGTATTGGCGCGGGAACGATCAACGTTGATCTGCGTGGGAAAGGCGAAATCTCCGATGGCATCTTTCGGGTCAGGGGTATCCCAGTTTTTTATCTCCCTTATGGAGTAGTGCCAATACGCACTGAGCGACAAAGCGGCTTCCTTTTCCCGCGCTATGGGTTTTCCAGCAAAAGAGGGTTTCAGTGGCAACAGCCCTTTTATTGGGCCATCAATAAGAGCCACGATATAACCATAACGGCCGACCTCGAGACAGCAGCACGGCTCGGGGTGCTCGGTGAGTATCGCTATGCACCGAACGAACGCATCGAAGGCGAACTGCTCGCTTCGTATCTGAATGAGCAGATTGGTGGTCCTGCAACGACAAACACCCCGCTCGATCGCTGGAGCCTGACTGGCGTGCATCGGCAGAATCTTGCGGATGATCTGCGTCTGTACAGTAATCTCTTCTTTGTCAGCGACGATCTTTTTCTCCGTGAGATTAACCTACCATTTTACCCTGGAGGTCTCGATGCGGATTCGCGCGAGTTACGCGCCCGCCGCTTCACCGACTCTCGCGGCGGCGTGGTGAAAACCTGGAATCAGGCCTTGCTGCGTGCTGAGGCGAGTTATTATCAGGATCTGGTAGACAGACAGGATTTTGCTTTCCAGGTGCTTCCGCAAGTCCAATTTCGCGGCCAGCAACGGTTCTGGCAAAACCGTCTCGAAGCAGGGATTGCCGTGGAGGGAGCACACTTTTACCGTAATCAAGGATATGCCGGCCAGCGCTTCGATCTTGCGCCCTCCGTCTCTTTGCCTTTTCGTTTGGGACGGTATGCGTTTGGCTCGCTTAAGGCGGTTGGCCGCGAGACGATTTATCATATGACCTCAACCCAAGCGGGACAGCCTGATCTCCCAGAACCTGGTCGCTTGCGGAGAAATCAAACCCGCGAGACTGGACAGCTACAGGCGCAGATCGGCACGCGCTTCTCGCGCGTCTTTGACGTTGGCTGGGGGCGGTTGCTCAAACTGCAACATGTCGTCGAGCCTGAGGTCTCTTATTTGTACACTCCCTTTGTTGATCAGGATGACTTGCCGCTCTACGATGCCCTTGATCGCATCAATAAGCGCAATCTCTTTGTCTATGGAGTTTCTAACCGGCTGCTCGGCAAATTTGCCACGACTCCTCCCGACGGAGGGGGACAGACCGGAAGCCAAACCACAGTGCGTGAACTTGCCCGCCTTACGGTCACCCAGGCTTACGATCCCAGCCGCAAGCTGAGCCCAGGCGAGGGGCATTTTTCTGACCTCGACATCTATGCACGGCTGACCCCACTCCCGTATGCCACGCTGACGGCTGACACCACGTATGATGTAGGCAGAGGTGACCTGATTGCTGCTCGCTTAGGTGTTTTTCTACGAGATCCGCGCCCGTTGCCGCCCACTGCTCCTTTGCTCCAGCATCTCCAACGGAGCACGACGGTGGGAATTTCCTATGTGACCATTACAGACCGGCTTCTGAAAGAATTTGATGCCAGCGTGGTTTTTCGCCTCAATCAATACCTTACGACCGCGTATGTTGGGCGCTACGATCTGAATGCGCGCTCTTTTATTGGCAATCGCTACTTCCTGCGCTACATCTCTCCCCAAAACTGCTGGTACTTTGATTTTGGAGTGATCGAGAAGGTGAATCCGAACGAGGTTGAGTTCCGTTTTCTTTTTACCCTTGTTGGTCTCAGTTCGTCCGGCCGCACCGCGTTTTGATGAGTGGCCTCTGTCCGAAACTTGCTTGCTTTTCCTGCACACTTGAGAAAAAGTGACCCTTGAGGAGGACAGGCAGATGATTGAAGTCGGCATCGTCGGTGGTTCAGGGTATTCTGGGGGAGAATTGCTCCGCATCCTCCTGCAGCATCCTTCTGTGCGTGTGAAGTGGGTGACCTCGCGTGGAGGCAAGCGACTCGAACATATTCATCGCAATTTTTATGGGATGGGCCTGGAGTTTATTCCCCTTGAAGAAGCCCGTGGGAGCGCTGTCGTTTTTCTCTGTACGCCCTCTCGTGAATCGATGTTGCACGCCCAACGGTTTCTTGACGAAGGTGCCAAAGTCATTGACCTTGGGTCCGATTTTCGCTTGAAGAACCGAGAGATCTTCGAAACCGTCTATAAGACAGTGCATACGTGTTGGGAGTTAGTGAGTGAGGCTCCGTATGGTCTGACCGAATTGCGGCACGAGGAGGTCCGTCAAGCGCGTCTTGTTGCCAACCCCGGCTGTTTTGCGACAGCCACCATTTTGGGTCTGGCTCCATTAGTAAAAGAAAGACTCATCGAATTCGACCGCATTGTCGTCGATGGTGTCTCTGGTACCTCCGGTGCCGGAGCACAGCCTGAAACGCAGAGCCAACACGCGGAAATCGGTAACTCAATCTTCGCGTATAATGTCACTGATCACCGCCATACATACGAAGTGGAACAGGAATTATCTGCTCTGGCGGCGGAGAAGATTGCGCTGCACTTTACGCCGTTCTACGCACCGTTCTCCCGCGGTATCCTCGCTGTCTGTCACGGCTTTATGACCGAGTCCCTGGATCGCGGTCAGGTGCTCGATCTGTTCAAAGATTTTTACCAAGGCCAATATTTCATCCAGATGCTGGATATGGAGAAGGATGCCAAGATTTCCTGGCAATATCTCCCGTATCCCAGCGTTGCCACACTGGCGGGGTCGAACTTCTGCCAGATCGGTGTCGATGTGGATCATAAACGTGGCCGAGTTATTATCTTTTCTGCGCTTGACAACCTGGTCAAGGGTGCGGCTGGAGCAGCGGTGCAGAATATGAATGTGATGTTTGGCCTCCCAGAAGAGACAGGGCTGACGATGCTTGGGATGCACCCCTGAAACAAGAGCAGGAAAGAGAAGGGTGGAAAGTGTCACAAGTGACTAAATTTTATCCCCCTTCAGCACTTGTCGAGATCCTTTCCCAGCTGCACAATTTGGGGAAGCAAAGTGTCTTTACGAACGGCTGCTTTGATCTCTTGCATCCAGGCCATATTTATACACTGACCGAGGCGAAGGCTTTGGGGGATGTGTTGGTGGTCGGAATCAATAGCGACGCTTCAGTCAAACGGCTCAAAGGAGAGCAGCGCCCGATCTTGCACGAAACCGAGCGAGTCAGTCTCCTCTCTGCACTGGCAGTGGTTGATTATGTGACAGTCTTCGGCGAAGATACACCTTTCGAACTTATCCGCCTTCTGCAACCGCAGGTGCTGGTGAAGGGTGGAGACTGGCATAGTGATGCTGTAGTTGGCCGAGAGATTGTCGAGGAAAACGGTGGGAGAGTCGTGGTGATTCCATATCAACCAGGTTTCTCTACGACCGACATCATCCGTCGAATTCTGGAAGCCCATCAAGAAACGAAAAGATTGGATTCTCCGAGCAATCTGTAGTCTACGCTTCCTTGCGACGTGGGCTATTCTGTGTTACTGAGAAGCCCTTTCAGAGGAGAACATAAGTGGCACGTATTTGCGAAATCTGTGGAAAAGGCCCATCAGTGGGCAATAACGTGAGTCATGCGAACAATAAGACCAAGCGTCGCTGGTTACCGAACCTCCAGCGGGTCAAAGCAAAAGTGCACGGCGCAGTGAAACGCATTCGGGTGTGTACTCGTTGTATTCGTTCCGGACTCGTTCAGAAGGCAGCGTGAAGATCCGCTCACAGCTCTCAGCAGCGAGCGGGTAGCTTTGGGCTGTTGTGTTACCCTTTTACCCTTTCAACTTTGACCACACCGCGTATGCGTCCAAGATTGCGCATCATCCGGTTTAAGTCTTCGGCACTGGCAACCATCACCTCGAAAACATTCAACGCCCGCTTGTCTGAAAGGGTACGGACATCCGCATTGATAATGTTAATGCCTACCGTGCTGATGGCTTTGCTCATTGCTGCCAACAGACCCGGCCGATCCTCGCTGAGCACTTCGACCTTCACCGGTCGTTCGTACCCAGCAGCGCCATTGTCCCAACTGACGGCTATGTGGCGTTGAGGATCACTTTCGAGCAGGCGTTGGCAGTCCGCTGTGTGGATGGTTACGCCTTTCCCACGGGTAATAACGCCAATAATTTTTTCCCCATGAAGCGGATTACAACAACGGCCAAAGCGAATGAGGACGTTTTCCTCACCGCCAACTCGTACTCCTCCTCTTCCCTCTCCGGGTGGGGTTTTTTGCCGGATCTTTTCTAGCTCAGCGGTATCAGAGCCCTGGCCAGGACTCAGCTCTTGCTGTGGAACGAAATGGGAGAGCGCACTCCCTATCGTGAGTTGACCATAGCCAATCGCGGCGAGCAGGGTTTCTTCATCTTTGAAGTGCAACTCTTTGAAGACAGCGTCTACTTTTCCCTGCTTGCGGAGGGCAGCGAGGTCAAGACGATACCGTGACAGTTCGCGTTCGAGCAACTCACGCCCGAGGGCGACACTGCGTTCACGTTGCTGGGCCTTGACCCACTGGCGGATGCGGGCCTGGGCTTTGGAGGTCCGAACGAATTTCAGCCAATCCTTGCTCGGAGTTTGGTGAGTGGTGGTGACGATTTCAACGGTGTCCCCATTCTGGAGTTGGTAGCGTAACGGGACGAGACGGCCGTTGACACGTGCGCCGGTACAGTGATTGCCCACCTCAGAATGCACCCGATACGCGAAGTCAATGACTGAGGCTCCTTTCGGAAAACTGTAGAGGTCGCCCTTCGGGGTAAACGCGTAGACCTCGTCTGTGAACAGATCTTCTTTGACCGTATGCAAAAACTCTTGTGGGTCTTTGAGTTGTTGCTGCCATTCGACGAGTTGACGCAGCCAGGCAAAGTGCTGGGCCTCTTCTAACCCGCGGCCTTCTTTGTATGTCCAATGGGCAGCGATCCCTTCTTCAGCAACTCGGTGCATTTCATGGGTGCGAATCTGTACTTCAATGCGCTC